>JBIKZZ010000401.1:0-2953 GCA_044354435.1 Rhodoferax sp.
ATAGTGCGGATTCCCGTGTGAAAGTAGGACATCGTCAGGCTACCCATCCGGAAAACGCCCAGTCGTAAGATTGGGCGTTTTTTTTCGTTCTACGTAAGTAATTGCCTTTTTAATTTGCCAGGGCCGCGGCGGCGATGCTGGATTGAAACGTCATGAGGCGTGTTTTTTAATTGAAAAAACTATGCTAGCGGCAATGCCGGTTTTTTGACATTTGCAATTACCCTGAACCAGCGCCTGGTGCAGACGCCGTGATCACAGCCGCATCAGTTCGACCAGGGTCGCGGCATCGTCCAAAGCCTGCAGGTTCAGGACAGCATCACACAACGCATCGACGCGGGCCTGGGGCAGGGCCTTGCGCGCCAGCAGTTGGAATTTGCGCACCACGTCAGCCTCGCTGGCAAAGTTGTGTTCGCTACCGCGTGGCGCCTCCACAGTGGCGTTGAGCTCAGTGCCGTCTTTCAATGCCACGGTGACATGCACCATGTGCCGGTACTTGGAGCCGCGAGCGGTGATGGGGGCGTCGTGCATCACGCGCACTTTTTCAGCCAGAGCCATCCGTTGCGGGTCGGCCACCAAGGCCTCTGTGAACTGGTCGACAAAGCACTCGCCCTCCAGCAAAAGCGTCGCCACGCAGTAGGGCAGATTCAATTGCGCAGCGGTCAGACCGTCGGGCCGGTAGTGCCAGCCGACGTGGTCCATCGTCACCTGGGATCCGCTGACCACGATCTCCTGCACGTCTACCGGCCCGAATGGGCGTTGTGCCTGCAGGATTCGAATGGCGTCCAGCGTGGTGTGATTGCTGCCTACGCATGAATAGAACTTCAGAGCAATGTTCATAGTTTGCCAGACCTCACCCAGACCAGCGCTGAGTTGGGTCAGGTCATAACGGTCAGTCGAGCGGGAGAAGGTGGAGCAAAACCCGCCGTACTCGCTCTCCAGCACGTTTTCAATGCCGGTGAAACCTTGTTGGGCAAACAATGCGCCATACAGGCCGCTTTGTGCCGAACGACCGGCATGCATGCGTTTGACCATGGCACCATATTGGGCTGCCATCAGCCCAGCCGATTGTGTACCCGCAATGCCCAGTGCGTGCACCGTCTGGGCAAGGTTCAAGCCTAATCCACGTGCCGCGCCCGCCGCCGACGAAAATACCCCCAACGTGGCGCCCGAATGCCAGCCCTGGGCAATGTGCTCCGGCCCCATGCAAATGCCCACACGCGGCCCGATCTCGTAGCCAGCCACCGCCGCGGTCAGGAAGTCTAGCCCCGTCATGCGCTGACGGGATTCGGCAATGCCCAGCAGACCGGGCAGTACTACGGCGCCAACATGCATCACCCCCTGCCGATGGACGTCGTCCAGCTCAAAGCCTTGAATCTGCGTGCCATTGATCAAGGCGGCATGCGGCAAAGACAGGCGCTGTGCGGTTCCCCAGACCGAGGCAGCCTGGGTGGTGTCCAGTTCGCCCAGACTGCCCTGCAGAATGCGCGTCCAGGGCAGGTCCGCTCCATAGAGCGCGCAGCCCAGCGAGTCCAGGATCAGCAGCTTGATGCGGCTCTGCACCTCGGCGGGGATGTCGTTTGCTTGCAACTGGCAAACAAAGGCCGCAATGGCGCGGGTGTAGGGGTTGTCTCGTTCACTGTGGCTCATGAAAATGCGTCCCGCTGCAAAGGTGTTTAAAGGCATTGACGCCTCGTCATGTGGCTGATTAAGCAATGTACGATACAAAATGTTGTTCCACGCAACTTAACGACCATCGAAGAGGCGATTCCATGAAGAAAATAGCGGTCTTTTTGACGTTACTGGCTGGCTGCTGGTTTGGCTTGCATGCGCAAGACTATCCGGTCAAACCTATCCGTTTGCTGGTGCCGTTTGCACCTGGTGGCGGTAATGACACCGTGGCGCGCGCCATTGCGCAGCAACTCACCTTGGCGCTGGGGCAGCCCGTGGTGGTGGATAACAAAGCCGGCGCAGGCGGTGTGGTGGGCGCCGATCTGGCCGCTAAGGCAGCCCCGGATGGCTACACCCTATTTTTGGGAGGGGTCGGCAGCCTTGCTGTCAACCCGCACGTGATGGCCAAACTGCCGTATGACCCGTTCAAGAATTTTGCCCCCATTGTCTTTTTGGCATCGGCTCCTTCGGTGGTGGCGGTGAACATCGCCCAGCCGTTCAGGACGATTCAGGAGATGACAGCTTTTGCCAAGGCCAACCCAAACAAGTTGAATTACGCGTCAAACGGCAATGGCGGTTCAGCACACGTGGCCACGGCCTTGTATGAGTCCATGGCCGGTGTTGATATGGCCCACATCCCTTGCAAGGGTCTGGCGCCGGCCATGACAGACCTGCTGTCCGGTCAAGTGCAGCTGATGTCCAGCAGCATGGTTGCAATCGTGCCGCAAATCAAGTCCGGCAAGCTGAAGGCACTCGCTGTGACGGGCGCCAAGCGTTCGCCCTTATTACCGGATGTGCCGACGCTGGCTGAGTCGGGCTTGCCGGGCTACGAGGCGGGATCTTGGTACGGTCTGCTGGCGCCGGCGGGTACGTCGCCAGACATCATCCGAAAGATTAACCTTGAGTCGGGCAAAGCATTACGCCAGGTGGCCGTGCGCGAAACCCTGATCAGCGAGGGTGCTGAGGTGGCTGCCGGCTCGCCAGAAGATTTTGCTAATCACATTCGTCTCGAATACAACAGAATTGGCAAGATGATGAAAGACGGCCGGCTGAAAATGGATTGAGCGGCACTGCCGCTCTTCTCAGTGCTCGGCTTTGTGTCCGATTTTTTCTGAAAGCGCGAACAGCACACCGGTGACGACGAAGGTGAGGTGCAGTCCCACCATCCAGCCCAGTTCCTGTTGGCTCCAGTGCTTCAAGTTCAAAAAGGCGCCAAGCAGGTTGATACCCGACAAGGCCACGATGGAGCCGATCAGCTTGAGCTTGAGCCCTGCAAAGTCCACGT
>JBIKZZ010000402.1:0-2950 GCA_044354435.1 Rhodoferax sp.
GAGGTCTTGTGCGTCGGTGAGTGACTGCGCCAGGATCACCTCACACCCTGAGTGGTCGGTCTGAAACGAGCCTAGCGTCTGCGCGAACAGGGCATCGTCCTGCTCAGGGTCCATGCCCATGGCTTCGACCAGCACCACGTGGCTGCCGGTCAGGTTCAGTCCTGGTCGACCCTTCTTCAGGAGCCCGGTGCTGATGTCAAAGAAATCGCGCCACATCACCTCAAAACTGCTCAGCCGCGGCCCCAAATGCTTGCGGCATTGGGTCAGCAGGGCTGTCACAGCGTCAAAGCCCTCCACGGCCACCAGTGCTGACTGCCGGCTGACCGGCAGCGGTTGCAAGGCAAGCAGGGCGCGGGTGATCACCCCCAGACTGCCCTCACTGCCAATGAAAACATGCTTGAGGTCATAGCCGGCGTTGTCTTTGAGCACTTTGCCCATGCGCGAGATCACCGTGCCATCGGCCAGTACCACCTCCAGCCCCAACACCGATTGACGTGTCATGCCATAGCGCAGCACCCGATTGCCACCCGCATTGTTGGCAATGATGCCGCCGATCTGGCAGCTGCCCCGGCTGCCGATGTCCACCGGGAAGAGCAGCCCCTGGGCTTCTACCGCCTGCTGCAAGGCTTGCAGGCTAACGCCGGCCTGGACCGTGACTGTGCCCGACACGGTGTCGATTTCTTCGATGTCACGCAACCGCTCCAACGACAACACCACCTCGCCAGCCTGCGGCACGCAGGCACCCGTCAGTCCGGTCATGCCGCCCTGCAGCACCACGGGCTGGCGCAAGGCATGCAGCGCGGTCAGCAGACGCGACACCTCGTCGGTATTGCGGGGCCGCAGAACCGCCAGCGGCTGGCCGCGGGCACGGCTCCAATCGGTACAGTAGCGCTCGTCGGCGTCAGCGCCCGGGATAAACCCGGCCGGGTCCAGCAGCGGCTGGCACGCCGCGCGCAAGCGGTCCAAGGTCACTGCATCACTTGTAGCCGAAAGCATGGGGAAGGAACAAGATGATCTGCGGGAACCAGGTCAGGATCAGCAGCAGCACGGTCAGCGTCAGCACAAAGGGCCAGATCTCGCGGATGATCTCAATCAGCGGCACCCTGGTCAGCGAGGACATGACAAACAGCAGCAGGCCATAGGGCGGTGTGATCAGACCAATCATGAAATTGAGCGTGACCACAATGCCGAAATAGGTGACGTCAATGCCCAAGGCCCGCACGCTGGGCATCAGCAGCGGCACAAACACCAGCATCATCACCGAGCCATCCAGAAAGCAGCCCAGCACCAGAAAGAACAGGTTCACCACCAGCATGAACTGCATTTGGCTGAGCTGCATGGACGCGATGGCCGCCACCAGGCCGTCGGCCAGCCGCTCATTGGCAATGGCGTAGTTCAGGATAAAGGCACTGGCCACCAGCAGCATGGTGGTGGCGGTCTGGCGCGACGATTCGGCAAACACGGCGCGCAAGGTGCTGACCTTGATTTTGCGGTACAGCACCGTGCCCAGGATCAGCGCCCAAAGTGCTGCCACGGCAGCCGATTCGGTCGGCGAGAACACGCCCGACCAGATGCCGCCCAGCAGCACCACCGGCAAGGTGAGCGAGGGCGTGGCGCGGAACATCACGCCCGGCAATTGGGACACCGGCACATGCTCAGCTGCCGGAATATTGCGCCGCTTGGCGATCAGCCAGATGGCGATCATCAGCGCGCCGCCCATCAGCACGCCAGGGATTAGGCCGGCCAAAAACAGGGCGCCGATAGAAGCGCCTGAGATCAGCGCGTAGATCACCAGCGGGATCGAGGGCGGGATGATCGGCGCAATGGTGGCCGCCGCCGCAGTAATGGCACAGGCCAGACCGGCCGGGTACTTGCCAATCTCGCGCATCATGCGCACCGCCACCAGGCCGGGGCCGGCGGCGTCGGTGATGGCGCTGCCGCTCATGCTGGAAAAAATCATGCTGACCAGCACCGTGACATGGCCCATGCCGCCGCGGAACCGACCCACCAGCGCATTGGCCATGGCCCACAGCCGGTCGCTGATGGAGGCCGCGTTCATGATGTTGGCCGCCAGGATGAACATCGGGATGGCCACCAGCACGTACATGGCCGTCATCTGGCCCATGACCTGGCCCACCAGCAAGCCGATATCCTGCCGCGTGGCAAACAGATAGACCGCCCCACCGCCAAACATCACCAGCGCTAAGGGCAGCCGCATCAGGGCGCCAAACAGCACCGCGGCCAGCAGGGCGTACAAACCCGGCGTCATGACGCCTGCTCCCGGTCATCGCCGGTCCAGCGCGCCAGCTCAGCAGGCCAGCGCGGCGACATCAGGCGCCACAGGCTCAGCAGCTGCCGCACCACGATGCCGATAAAGAATATAGGAAATATCGCGTAAACAAAGTCCAGCCGCATCTCCAGCATGTCGGTCTTTTCGCGCCAAAGGAACAGGGTGTAATCCACCATGCCGGGCAAAGCGGCGAGCATCAAAACGACGAAGGCCGCATTGCCTATCAAAAGCATGAGGCGCTGGCGCTTGGGCGCCAGATTGACAAACACAATGTCAAATGAAATGTGCTCGGACCAGCGCAGTACAAAGGCGCCGGTCCAGAGCACCGACCAAACCGCCAGTACAGTCACCGCCTCATCGGTCCAACTGATGGGCCGGTTGAACAGGTAACGCATGCCCACCCCGTAGATGAACAGCACAAAGACCACCCCCAGACTCAGGGTCGACACGGCCTCGGCCAGCCGCTTGTACCAGGGTAAGACGGTGGTTTGCATGGCGTTATTCGTTCAAGCTCACTGGCTTATTTGACGGCTTGAATCCGAGCCAGCAGGCCTGGTTTCCACTTGGCAGCCATGCCGGAGTTGTCATATTCCTTCAGCACCACGGTGCGAAACGCAGCCGCGTCAGGTTCGCTGATGCGGATGTTGGCGGCGCGGAAGG
>JBIKZZ010000403.1:0-2943 GCA_044354435.1 Rhodoferax sp.
ATAGCTTTGTCTCCTAATTTTTGGCGAGTGTACACTTTAAATTTACCCCCTAAAAGGCGACTTTATGGCCCCTACCATCGACCGGTTGGACTGCTGGGTGCTGCGTGCGCCGATCGCCGAACCCGTGGCCAATGCCTTTGGCGCCATGAGCAACCGGCCTGCCGTTTTTTTGCGCGTGAGCGCCAGCGACGGCGCCACAGGCTGGGGTGAAGTGTTCAGTAATTTCCCGCAAGTCGGCGCCGAGCACCGGGCGCGGCTGGTCAGCAGCATTTTTGCTCCCATGCTGGCGGGCGTGGCAGCCGATGACCCGGCCAGCGTACGCAGCCTGCTGGACCAGCGCACCCGGCAGATGGCGATCCAGTGTGGCGAGCCCGGGCCCTTTGCACAAATCACCGGCGCGGTGGACCAGGCGCTGTGGGACATGGCCGCCCGTCGCGCCAAGCTGCCACTATGGCAACTGCTGGGCGGCAGCAGCGGCCGAGTGCGAGTCTATGCCAGTGGCATCGGGCCCGACAAGGTGGTGGCGGTGGCCTTGGCCAAACACGCCGAGGGCTACCGAGCGTTCAAACTCAAAGTCGGCTTTGGCGCTGAACGGGATGTGGCCAACCTGTCCGCCATGCGCGAAGCCCTGGGCCCGGATGCGGTGATCATGTGTGACGCCAACCAGGCTTGGTCACCGACCGATGCCGCCGCCCGCATTGCCGAGCTGGCCCCCTATAAGCCCTACTGGATTGAAGAACCCATTGGCGCCGACCAGCCCCACGCCGCCTGGCGCAGCCTGACACAGGCCAGCCCCGTGCCCCTAGCGGCAGGCGAAAACCTGCGTGGCGAGCCAGCCTTTGCGGAGGCGATCGAGGCTGGCTACCTGCGGTTTTTACAGCCGGACGTGGGCAAGTGGGGCGGCATCACCGGGGGGCTGGCGGTGGCTCGGCAAGCGCAGGCAAAGGGCATCGCTTACTGCCCGCACTGGCTGCGAGCCTGCACGCCCTGGCCGGCTCCGGCACACCCGGCGGTTGGGCTGAGGTGGACGCCAACCCCAACCCGCTGCGCGAGCAAGTGTTCCCGCTGGAGGTGGTGGACGGTTGGGCCACCCTGTCTGACGCGCCTGGCCTGGGTGTGGAGCCAGACCTGCAGGCGCTGGCAGGGTACAGGGTGGCGGTGTAACAGTTTCCAAATGTTGGGCTCGAACGCACTGGGTATCAGCTTGACCCGGCGTGATACGCTAGGTCGAGTTCGTTTTCAGACCCGGCGCCTGATAGGCCGGCCTTCAAGGGTTACTGTATGTTCATATCACGTCGCTCCTTCACCCTGCTGGGTGCAGCCACGGTCGCCAGCCAATTGGCCCATTCCCAAACCATCTACCCGACCCGCCCGATCAAGCTGCTGGTTGGCTTTGCGGCTGGCGGTCCGCTTGATGTCTACACTCGCATCCTGGCGCAGGACATCAGCCTGCAATTGGGACAGCCTGTGACGGTAGACAACCGCGCTGGCGCCAGTGGCCAGATTGCCACCGACATGGTCGCGCAAGCAGAGGCTGACGGCTACACCCTGATGTCGACGGCCTCCACATTTATTGTTAACCCGATCCTGAGCAAACGCACCAAACCAGATCCGCTCAAGGACTTTGTGGCGATCTCGCACACCGCGGTGCTGCCCACCATCGTGATCGTAGGGCCAGACTCCACGGTTCAGACCATTCAGGATCTGGTCAAAGCCGCGCGCAGCCGACATCTGTCGTATGCTTCAGCTGGCAATGGCGGCCCGGCGCACTTGGCGGGTGCACTGCTGGCGCACAACACTGGCACCACCATGACGCATATTCCGTTTCGCGGGGCGGCGCCCGCCCTGACCGAGGTTATGGCTGGTCGCGTCGATTTCACTTTTTACACCATGTCCGGACTGAAGGAGTTGGTGGCAGCAAAAAAAGTGCGCCCGCTGGCTATCACCGCCGTATCGCGCCATCCTGAGTTTGCGCAAGTGCCGACCATGACCGAGGCAGGGTTCCCAGGCTTTGACGATGTGGGCGCCTGGTTCGGCATCGTCGGCCCAGCCGGCATGCCTTCCACCGTCGTGACTCAGCTCAATACCGCTATTGACCGCGCCCTTAAAAAACCCGAAGTCAGAGACCGTCTGATTGGGCTGGGCATGGTGCCCGTCGGTGGACCGCCGACCGTGTTCAAGAACTTTTTGGAACGTGACAGCGTCCGCTGGACGGCACTGATCAAAGCCGCAGATATCCGGGAGGAGTAAAGGCACGGCCACTCTTAATTGCCGCCCTGGCCGGCTCTGGCACGCCTGGCTGAATCATGGGTGGCTGTGGCCGCGAACTCACGAACGCCCTGAAACTGGAAGTCGGCACCCTACAGAACGTCGAACAGCGCATTTACCACCAGAGCCGCATCAAGCAAAGCCTGCGCTGATCAGCGTCTATGCGAAATTTGCCTCTGGGCCATATAGTTAGTGACGATATTGCTATTGATTAAATAGCATTGGAGCTTATGAGCCGCGCGGGTCGCCATGAGCCCCGCAGGTATATTCACCGCATGCGCCCAGAACCCGTCTCTGCCCTGCTGGCCGACCTACCGCTATCGCTAGGCGATGCGCTGCGCGCGGCCGCAGCCGATGTGCCCGACCAGCCCTTCATCCGCATGGCCGGCGGCGAATGGAGCTACGGCTGGCTGGATGCTGAGTCTGACCGGGTAGCTGCCGGCCTGCACGCGCAGGGCGTGCGCCAGGGCGACAACGTCAGTCTGCTGCTGCCCAACTGCATTACTTTTGCCGTGCTGTGGTTTGCGCTGGCCAAGCTGGGCGCCGTGACCGCGCCGGTCAACACTGCGTTTCGCGGTGCTGCGCTGCGTGACGCGATTGACCTGGTGCAGAGCCGACTGGTGATCACGGATGCCACCCTGCACCCCGCGCTGGCCGAGGTGCTGCCGGGGCTTC
>JBIKZZ010000404.1:0-2938 GCA_044354435.1 Rhodoferax sp.
CGATTCTAATATCCTTTTCTTTATACGTCCTGAGTTGTAGAGAAATGCCATGTCACTCCGTTTGCTGGTCCTTCTCCTGGTTGAAGTTGCAATCGCCGCCACCGCCAGCGCGCAGGAGAAGGTCACGGTTCCCGGACGGGACGGCGTAGCCCTGAACGCGACGCTCTACAGGCCCGTTGGCACCGGTCCCTTCGCAGCCATCGTCGCCATGCATGGCTGCGGCGGCCCATGGAAAGCGCGCGACGATGATTGGTCAGAGCGCCTTCAATCGGCGGGGTATCTTGTTCTTTTTCCGGACAGTTTTGGATCACGCGGAATGGGTCCGCAATGCCATGTCCGCAAACGGGTCATGACCTCGAAGGATCGCGCCGAGGACGCCTTTGCGGCGGCAGAGTGGCTCGCCAGCCGCCCGGATGTCGTGAAAGACAAGATCGGGCTGCTGGGCTGGTCGAACGGCGGCACGGCGGTGCTGAGCGCAAGCCGCAGTATCCGCGCGCCAGTAGGGGTTGAGTTCAGGCAGGCGGTCGCGTTCTACCCGGGATGCAGGGTGTTCTCTGAACAGAGCTACCGCGCCCGCATCCCGGTGACGATCCTGCACGGGCTTGCCGACGACTGGACTCCGGCGCAGCCGTGCAAATCGCTTTCCGGCGTAACCTTTGTTGGCTACCCCGAGACGTATCATGATTTCGACCATCCGAACCTGGCCGTAAAAACACGCAAGGCAGCGTTCTCTGCCAATGGATCGGGGATCGTGACCGTGGGCACAAACCCCGAGGCCCGCGCGCAAGCAATCGCACGGACGATGAGCCTTTTCAGCAGGATGTAGCGGCTATTCTGCCGCCTGGGGAACAGGCTGCGGCGGTAACCAGCGCAGGATCGGGTTGGGTGCGGCGCGCATTTCATCGAGCGGGCGATGCGGAGCGTGATAGCGCGCGCCGGACAGGAGGATTAATTTGGCAAGCAAGAGTTGTATATGACCCTGCCAGCTTTTGAGGGTTGGGAAGTGAATCAATGGTGTATGGCCGTAGTCTTCATCACCGAGGTAGTGGCGGTCGTTTGAACAACTTGCACCCGCTTTTTACGAGCCTTGGGGCCGGTTGGCGGCGATCAGTGGTCGACAACCGCTGTGGACACACCGACACCACGACAGTAGCAACAGTTCGCATTGCATCAGCATGATACGCATCGCGTTACACTTCATGTAATGCAGCGCGTAACACCCCATGATTGAATCCTTCAAACACAAAGGGCTTGAACGCTTTTTTACTGCAAGCGACAAGCGTGCAATCCCCGCCCAAAGCGCAGCTCGAATTGAGCGGCTGCTTGATCGCCTCGAGGCGGCCATTAAAGCGGACGACATGGATTTGCCAGGCAACAAGTTCCATGCTCTCAAGGGGGATCGTGCTGGCGAATATGCGGTGACGGTAACGGGTAATCTGCGCATCACTTACCGCTTTGACGGACCGCACGCAACTGCTGTAAACCTTGAGGACTCTCACTAGGAGGGTCACACCATGAAGTCACTTCGCAACCCCAACCGTAAGCCAACACATCCCGGCGCTGTACTGCGTGAGGACGTGCTACCTGCCCTTGGCATTACACAGGCGCGCATGTCCGCGTTGCTTGGCGTATCAAGGGTGACACTGGCACAGCTGCTGCATGAACATCGGGCGCTATCAGGCGACTTGGCTTTGCGCTTGGAGAAGCTACTGGGTTCAAGTGCTGAATCGTGGCTGAACATGCAACAGGCAGTTGATCTGTGGGAAGCGCGGCAGGACATGCAGCGCTTTGCCCATGTGGTGCGTTATCCCGACTCGCAGACATCGGTGGCGACTTGAATTGGCACAGGCCAGCGCAGTTTGAACGAATTTGTCGTCGGCTTCATCCCGGCTTTATCGCTGGGCTACCGAGCCGCGAGGGCGTGAACACACTGTGGCAGCGGCATCAGCTTTCATCGGCCAGCAGCTGATCGATTTCCTCAGCAGTCAGCCCGGCCTCTGCAGCAGCCTCGGCTGAGGCGTCGAGGCGACGCTGCAAGCGGTCAGCGTAAAAGGCTCGACTGGTATCAAAGTCTTGAACGCTGACAATCTCGCCGACCATGCGGTCGGGCTTCAAAACATCCACCGGCTCACGTTGAGCACGATCCAGAGACTCGGCAATCGAGTCTTGGTTCGTTGGCGGTGAATGTTTCAATGGGTTGCTTAGGCAACCTGCTGAATACCCGACAGCAGCCAGCCGCTGTTGGCTTGACGAGACTTGGTCAAATGCCAGACTTCGCTGAAAGACTCATCGGCGGAACCACTGTCGTCGCGCAGCACGCCGTCAAAGCGCACGCTGACCATATAGCGGTCCGCGTCTTCTTCCACATCAATCACCTTGGCCTCAATGCTGACCACGTCGGTTTTCTGAGTGGCCGTGCCGCGATCAGCCAATGCCATTTTCAGTTCAGCAAACATTTCAGGCGTGGTGAACTGCCGGATGTCTTCCACATTGCCAGCGTCGTTGGCGGCCTGCAAGCGGATGAAGTTGACCTTGGCGTTGCGCTCGAAGCCGGCGGCGTCAAAGTCTGCGGGCAATGTACCCGCTGTGGCAGGTGCGCCGCCCAGGGCAGAGCCGATCATGGAGCCGCCTGCTGGCATGGCGACCTTGTAGGCTTGGCTAGCCTGCGCAGTCGTGTCAGCCTGAGGATTGGCGCCCGCGTAAGCCAGGCCGTCTTGGTTGGCCGCCCCGCCTTGTCGCGCTTGAGCCCGCTTGCGCATGAAGAAGCCGACAGCAACCATGATGCCAAAGGCCAACAGGCCAAACATGACCATAGAAGCCAATTCTTCACCAAAGCCCAGGTGGGAGGCCAGCGCGGCCAAACCCAGACCTGCGGCCAGGCCGGCAAGCGGGCCCATCCATGAGCGCTTGGACGCAGCAGCGGCAGCAGGAGCCGCCG
>JBIKZZ010000085.1:0-10600 GCA_044354435.1 Rhodoferax sp.
TGTCCAGCGCCGCCAGCCCCACCGCGCAGGGCAGCGGGTGCGCCGAGTAGGTGTAGCCGTGGGCAAACTCCAGCATGTAGGGCGGGCCGCCAGCAGCCATGAAGGTGTCGTAAATGTCTTTGCTGGCCAGCACCGCGCCCAGTGGCTGCGTGCCGTTGGTGATCTGCTTGGCCACGTTCATGATGTCGGGCGTGACGCCAAAGGCCTCGGCCCCTGTGTAGGCGCCCATGCGGCCGAAGCCGGTGATGACCTCGTCAAAAATCAGCAGGATGTTGTTGGCGGTGCAGATGTCGCGCAGGCGCTGCAGGTAGCCCACCGGCGGCACCACCACGCCAGCCGAGCCGGACATGGGCTCAACGATGACGGCGGCGATGTTGGAGGCATCGTGCAGCGCAATGAGGCGCAGCAGGTCGTCGGCCAGTTCGGCGCCTTTCTCAGGCATGCCGCGCGAGAAGGCGTTGCTGGCCAGCTGGGTGTGCGGCAGGTGGTCGGCCTCAATGCCCTGGCCAAACATTTTGCGGTTGGCCACAATGCCGCCCACCGAGATGCCGCCAAAGTTGACGCCGTGGTAGCCTTTTTCGCGGCCGATCAGGCGGGTCTTGCCGGCCTGGCCCTTAGCGCGCCAGTAGGCGCGCGCCATCTTGAGCGATGTGTCGGCCGATTCAGAGCCAGAGCCGGTGAAGAACACATAGTCCAGCCCGGCTGGGGTCAGCTCTTTGAGTTTGTTGGCCAGCTCAAACGACAGTGCGTGGCCGTACTGGAAGGCGGGCGAATAGTCCAGCGTGCTCATCTGGCGGGTGACCGCCTCCACCAGCTCGGTGCGGCAGTGGCCCAGGCCGGTGCACCACAGGCCAGAGAGGCCGTCAAAAATCTGCTTGCCGTGGACGTCGGTGTAGTAAGCGCCCTTGGCGCTGGCCATCATGCGCGGGTTGGCCTTGAAGTCGCGGTTGCCGGTGTAGGGCATCCAGTGCGGCTCCAGCCAGGCGGCATCCAGGCGTGGTGCTTGCTGCAGGTGTTGGGCGTCGTTCATGTTCATGGCGTCTCCTCGGTGGTGGCCGTGCGGTTTCGCCGTGGCGAACATGGCCTGGGGTTGAAGGTGAACCGACATTTTCGGCCCTCTGTTACTCTTATAAATGTATAGCTATCACTATTTGGTTGTCAATCTATGAAAGTAAAGACGCGAGCTGCACTGGGCCAACTCAGCGACATGGACATTCGCCTGCTGCGGGTGTTCAAGAGTGTGGTGGAGTGCGGCGGCATGGCGGCGGCCGAGCTGGAGCTCAACATTGGCACCTCAACGGTCAGCCGTCACCTCAAGGACCTGGAAACCCGGCTTGGGTTGACGCTGTGCCGGCGTGGCCGGGCCGGCTTTGCCCTGACCACCGAAGGCGAACAGATTTACGCCGAAACCCTTCGCCTGCTGGCCGGCGCCGATGCCTTTCGCAGCAGTGTCGATGAGATCCACCGGCGCATGGGTGGCCAGCTGAACCTGGCGGTGTTTGATAAAACCGCCAGCAACCCGGCAGCTCGCCTGGGTGAGGCGATTGCGCTGTTTTCTGACTTGGCGCCCGAGGTCAGCCTGCAGCTCTCGGTGGCGCCCATCAACGCCATTGAGCGCGGCGTGCTTGATGGTCAGTTCCAAGTTGGGGTGATTCCCGGCCATCGGCGCTCGGACACCCTGGCCTACGACGCCTTGTTTGACGAAACCATGCTGCTTTACGGCGGCGCCCGCCATGCACTGTTTGCCGCTGACACGACCGGCATGGGCTGGGACGATGTGCGAGCGCACCAATTTGCCGGCCTGGGTTACCACTCGCCCAATATGGAAATCAGCCAACAGGTGCGGCTGCCGCGTAAGGCGACAGGCTTTGACCAGGAGTCCATCGCCACGCTGATCCTGTCGGGGCGCTACCTCGGCTTTTTACCTGACCATTACGCCGAGGGTTTTGTTCGTGCCGGCCGCATGCGCGCCATCGAACCAGCCTTGTTCCGCTACGCTTGTCAGTTCTTCGGCATCGTGCGGCGCTCGCCCCAACCCTCGCGGGTGACGCGGGCTTTCCAGGACTGCCTGCGCCAGGCCCATCAGACCAACCCCCTGGGCGGCGCTTGATGCCAAGGGCGACGCCGCTGCGCAGCCCAAAATTTATAAGAAAAAGGGCTCTAGCCCCCGGCACCTTGTCGCATTTGGTAAGGACCAACGCAGGCTTACCCTGGTAAGTTAGACAATAGGCTTGAAACGCCGCACTAGGAATAGTCATGAACCTAATTGATCAAAACGCGCAAAGCGCGCAAACGGCGTGGCAGGCCCAACGCGCGGCCAATGGTCTGGATATGCTGCGTGAGCAGGCTGCCAAAAGCGGCATCGCCGTCTCGACGCGTCGCTTCATGTTTCTGCGCCATGGTGAGACCGAGGGCAACGCGCAAAAGGTCTTTCAATCGGCAGATATCAGCCTCAACCCACGCGGCCGGGAGCAGGCGCTGGCTGCAGCGCAAGTGCTGCAGCAGCATCCGGTGCAGCGGATTTACGTCAGCACCATGGCCCGAGCCCACCAAACGGCTGTGATCGTGGGCGATGTCTGCAACCTCACGCCCAACCCAGAGCCTGGGCTGCGCGAGCGGTCCTTTGGCGACCTCATTGGGGCCTCTTCGGCGCAGCTTGACTGGCGAGTGTCTCCGCCGAACGGGGAAGATTTGCAGGAGTTTGTCGCACGCGCGCAAGGTGGCTTGGAGGCGGCGTTGAGCCATGGTGAAGACACCCTTGTCGTGGCGCACGGCGGTAACCTGTATGTGCTGGCATTTAGTCTTGGGATTGAACTTACGCCCGACATGGTTCAGAACGCTACGCCTCTGGTGTTCTCGTGGTCTGATCCTGGCTGGCAGGTCAGCCCCATTCAGCCAGATCAGGATGGGCGTGCAAAGACTGGCTCGGTGCTGCGTAACTCAGGCTGGTAGTGAAGGGCTGTAATTTATAAGAAAAAGGGCTATAGCCCTTGTATTTATTGGTGTTATTGCTATTATTTAAATAGCATTTTGACATGAGCACCTACGACCCTGACGCGCTGGAGGTGCAAGTTGGCACGGTCCTGATTGTGCGGACCCGGCCGCTAAAGCCCACCACAGCCGGGCGCCTGCTGCTCAAGCACGCCATGCAAATGCGTCCGCTGCGCGCTGATCTTGAGCGAGACCTCAAGGACCTGGCGCCGCCGGGTGTTTCCAGCGGCGCTGCGCACGACGAAGAACGCATCTCGATCGCCATCAATGCCGACAGCATTGCGACCTAGGCTCTATGCGCTACGTGGCTGTGGCGGAACCCGATTACGCGGCGCGGTACGCGCCGGACGGGCTGACACCGCGCAATTTTCATCAAGTGCCGTTCATTGCCTTTAACCGCAAAGATAGCTTGCAAATGGAGTTTGTCAGCAGCGCCATGCGGCTCAAGCGTGTCGCCTTGAAGCAGTTGTGTGTGCCAAGTTCGGAAGGGCAAGTGCGCGCTGTGTTGGCGGGTTGGGGCGTCAGCGTGGTGCCAGAGCTGCAGGTAGCGCTGTTCTGGCATTGCTGGAACCTGGAGTCTGCCGTCCTCGATGCCCTGACCAAGGCCCTGACCACCGCATCGGCACTGGCGCTTGATGCGGTAAGCCCATCATCTGCCGGTTGACCCACATCGCTAAAAAAGACTTTTCAGTAGCAAATTGATCGAATTATCTATTTTTTGATACTGAGGTATAAAATTCGGCCATGAAGTCTGAAGCCGCTGCAAAGCCCTCGTTCAAGCAGCAAATGCTCCAGGTACGCGAAGACACGATTGTTCAAACCGTCAACCGGCTGTTAGCAGAAAAGGGCTTTGAGGCGATGACGGTGGACGAAGTCGCGGCTCAGGTTGGCATCGCCAAGGCCAGCCTGTACAAGCATTTCGCCAGCAAGGAAGACCTGGCGGTGGCCGCCATGGTGCGCGTGATGCGGCAGGCCCAGGCCTTTATCGCTGCACTGCCGCCACAAGACCCCCCATTGCAACAACTGCGTGCCGTGGTGCGATGGGTGTTGCAGCTCAAGCTGGCGGGTGGCATGCCATCGCTGCCCAGCCAAAATTCCAGCCTGCGTGCCAGTCTGGCTGCCAGTCATGACTACATGGACGGGCTGATCGAGCTGAGCGACCGACTCGGCGGCTGGATTGAGGCGGCCCAAGCGGCGAATGAACTCAACCCCCAACTACCGGCCATTGCGATTTTGTACACCTTTTTTGCGCGTGCCTGTGACCCGGTTGTTGAGTTTCTCAAAATGGGCGGCCTCTACACAGACGCACAGATCGAGGCACTGGTGCTCAGCACCTGCTTTGAGGGCGTGGTCAGCCGCCAGGGCTAGCGCCTGGCAACCTTCGCCCGAGGGTCACCAAGAGTCGTACTAGCAAGGGCTTAGCGCACCAACAGCACGGGCACCTTGCTGTTTGCCACCACAGCGGTTGCCACCGAGCCCATCACCAGGTTGACCAGGGTGCCGTAGCCATGGGACCCCATCACCAACAGGTCAAACTTGCCGCTGTCCGCAAAGCTGGCGATGGTGGCACCCGCATGGCCGACCTTCCAACTGGTTTGGGCGTCAATACCGTGCCGGAGCAGAAATTTGGTCACTGGCGCCAGCACTCTGTCAGCCTCTTCCAATTGGTACTGGTCCACCACCGTCTTCCCCACGGCCGCCCGGGCGCGCGGTGGCAGTTGTGGCTGAACGGTTAACACGGTGTAGGTGTTGCTGTTGGCAAACAGCTCGCTATGGGTGGCCAGGTAAGCCAGCATGCGTTTGGTGTAGGTGCTGCCGTCTACGGCGAGAAGAATGTGCATGGTGTCTGGTTTCCTTGATGAGGTGACCAGTCTAGGGCTGCTCGCCTTTTGCACATTGATGCAGGTCAAGCAAGGTTGGCGACGCTGTGTGTGTGGCCCCGACGCGGGCCAACAGATCCGCTGAATTCCTTTATGAAGGGCGGGACGGGCTCGGCAGGCTCGATCTGGACAGCTTGGTGGCTGGCTGTTTGCGACCCCTCTGCGCATCTAGCAACTATGACGAGTTTTGCAAAGGCCTTCCAGCAAAAGCGCTCGTAGACCTGCACATAGTTCTGCGCGATAGACCTCGCCAAGGCTAAGGGCCGCTTTTGTGAGACCGATGCGTTTCGATGGATGCTGGCACGCTGCCACTGCTACAGAGAACTGCCTATCTGATGTCGTGAATTGGTGATTCGCAATACGGCCACAATCATCGGTCATTCGATTGCGAAAACTGTGCATGGGGGTCGATATATAAATCTCTCTCTTCACCAAAGGAAAGTCTCTGACCAATCCCGACCTGGATGCCTGCAAAGGTCGTGTTGAATCAGCTGCGGCCGATGGTTGCTCGTACCACCATGCCTGCCGGCTGACGCGTGAATATCTGTGCAAGCTCGGCTACTCCACCGGCCAGGTGTCCGTAGAGACGCGCCAATCGATCCGTGCCACTATGGGGGCCTGTCACGCCAGCGCGGCATGAATGGTGGCCCACCTCCTCAGTGGGGAAGACGTCCGCAGCGCATGGCCTTGCCCGGCAATGGCATGCCCGCAATCTCTTCGGCCATGAGGGCGCACTCAATCAGCGCCTCCAGATCAACACCCGTGTCGATACCCATCTCCTCGCACATCAGCACCAAGTCTTCTGTGCAGACGTTGCCCGCCGCGCCCTTGTTGCCGGAGAAGGGGCAGCCGCCCATGCCGCCAACCGAGGCGTCGAGGCGAGTGATGCCAAGCTGCAGTCCCGCATGGGCGTTGGCCAAGCCCATGCCCCGCGTGTCATGAAGGTGCAGACCAAACACCTGGTTCGGCCAGCGTGAGCGCGCTTTGACAAGTACCTCGGTCACGGCATTCGGCGAGCCGGCTCCGATGGTGTCCGACAGGTAAATCACGTCGGGCAAAAGTCCGTGGTCATCGCAGACCGACAGCAGGTCAGCGATTGTGCTGACCGTCTTGTCCGCTGACACACGACCCTCGAAGGTGCAGCCGAATGCCGTCGACACATGGGCGTAATTCAGACCCAGCCCCTGTTCGCGGTAGAGGTCGATGAGGTGACCCTGTTTGCGCAGAAGCTCCGCTTCGGTGCAGCCATTGTTTTTCATGGCCATGCTGTCGGTGGTGCAGCACATTACCGAGGTGGACACATCAAGCGGTGTCGTCAGCGCGCGGCGGAATCCGGACTCGGACAACCACAGCCCGATGTACCGGACACCCTCACGACGCCGGATGCCCGCAGCAAGTGCCTCGGCATCTGCCATGGACGGAAGCAGCTTCGGGTTAACGAATGAGGTGCAATTGATCTGAGACAGCCCTGTTTCGGCCAGGGCTTCAATGAGCCGGATCTTCTGGGCTGTTGCGATGGGTGGAAGCGACTGAAAGCCCTCGCGCGGGCCTTCCTCGCAGATCTGTACACGGGTGGGTAAATCGGCCATGGTCATCGTCCTTTCCAGTGGGGAGTCCGCTTTTCGTTAAAAGCACTTCTGCCTTCTTTCGCGTCTTCCATCAGCATCACAGAAGGAAGTTGGTGCTCGGTGAACGACAGCGAGGCCTCCATCGGCATGTCCGCGATGGCCCGCATCGCGTTCTTGCCGCGCCGAATTGCCGCTGGCGACTTGTCCACGATGCGGCTGACTAGCCATTGGATCTTGCTGTCGAGTTCAGCACGAGGCACAACGTAATTGAGCAGGCCGAATGCCAGCGCCTCGCCTGCGGTGGCCGGCTCGCCGGTGATGCACAACTCGGCGTACTTGCGACGGAAGACCAGATGCTGCAGCACGCTGGCCACCTGCATCGGGAAGGCGCCGATTTTGACTTCGGGCAATCCGATCCTGACGTCGTCTGCCGCGATCGCCATGTCGCACATCGACAGCAGGCCGACGCCACCGGCCATCACATGGCCGTTGACGCGCGCGATCAGCGGGATGTCAAAGTGGTTGGCCCGACGCAGCAGGTTCGCATAGTGGGAGTGCGTCTCTGAATAGTCAAACTGCAGGAAGCTGGAATCCGGCTTTAGATCTGCCCCCGCACAGAACGCGCGCTCGCCCGCACCGGTCAGCACCACGCAGAGCACCTCGTCGACATGCCGGCTGGCATACTCCAGCCCCTCTGACAGCCCTGTCAGCACTTGCGCGCTCATGCAGTTGCTGACTTCCGGACGGTTGATGGTCAGAAACATCACCCGGTCGCGCACCTCGCGCAGGACATGTGGTTGGGTCATCATGCGCTCACTGCGGTGTGAGCCCGGCTTCGCGGATGTAGCGACCCCAGGTCTGAAACTGCGATGCCACCATTTGCTGAAATGCGGGGCCTGCGACATACATGGACTCAAAGCCCATGACTTTGTACTTCTCCTGTACGACCGGATCGTTCAAGGCCAGGTTGATCTGGCGCGTCCACCAGTTGCGGACTTCTTCTGGCAGCCCTGCCGGACCGGAAACACCGACCCAGCCAATGACCTCGACCTTGACACCTTGCTCGGTCAGGGTCGGCACATCCGGAAACAGGCCGGACCGCTTCTCGCCAGTCACGCCCAGCGCGTTGAGCTTGCCCGATCGCAGGTGTGGCGCCGCTGCAGCGATGTCCGACGCAACAAAATCGATGTGACCGCCCAGCAGATCGTTCACCGCCAGGGGCTGACCCTTGTAGGCTGCGCCAACGACGTCGTCGGCAATACCCAGGGCGCGGGCCGCAGCCGATGCGCCGACCTGGCCAGTGGCCGAGCCGTAGCCAAAGTTCAGCTTGCGGGTTTTGGCCAGCGCGACCATTTGCGCCGGCGTTTTGATGCCAGACGCGGCATTGACCAGCAGCAACAGGTCGAAGCGGCAGATGGACGACAGATGGGTGTAAGCACTCATCGGGTCAGGGAGCTTCAGCTTGGTCAACTGCGGCCCCGACGAATGGGTGGCACTTGAACTGGGCATGATGATGTAGCCATCCGGCGGCGCCTTGGCCACCAGTTCCATACCGATCTGACCAAGCGCGCCGGGCTTAGACTCAATCACGAACAGCGCGCCGGTGCGCTGCGATATGTTCTCCAGCGCGATGCGTGACAGCACCTCGATCGATGAGCCCGCTGCGAACGGCACGATGTAATGGATCGGCTTGTTGGGGTAAGCCTGTGCCCAAGCCAGACTGCCCCAGAGAAGGACACCGAAAGCGAGAAGCATCTTGCGAATGGTCATGGTTGTCTCCTTGTAGTGGTTGTACTCAGGTCGTCACGGGAAAATCAGTTCCGCCAAGACCAATCTCCTGAAGCACTTCTTGCGTGTGCTCACCGAGTCCGGGGGCCAGGCGCCGGATGGTGCCGGGTGTGTCAGAAAACCGCACGGGGATGCCCATCATCTTGAGCCGCCCCTCGCTCGGGTGGTCCACGTCGTGCCAGAAGCCGGTGGCCTCAAGGTGGCGGTCGGCGAGCAGGTCGTTGGCGGAGTTCACCGGTGAATAGGGAATGTCGGCAGGGTCCAGCAGCGCAATCCATTCGGCCGTGGTGCGACTGGCGACCAGTTCTGCCGCTACGGCATACAGTGCTTCATAGTGCCTGCTGCGTGCCACCGAGGTTTGGAACTGCGGATCGCTGCCCAGCTCCGGCCGCCCTGCCAGCTCGAAGAATCGGACCCACTGAGCATCGGTGTACGGCACCACAGCAATCCAGCCATCAAGCGTCTTCTGCGGTTTGCGAAACGGGTTGATCAGGCGCGCATAGCCAGGTGGACCCTCTGGTGGCACGAAGGTCAAGCCCCCCAGGTGCTCCAGTAAATTGAACTGCACCATGCACTCGAACATCGGCACTTCAATCGCCTGACCCGTACCAGTGCGCTCGCGCGCCAGCAAAGCCATAGAAATCGCATTGGAGATGTACAGCGCACAAACTTTGTCCGCCATGGCGGTATTTGTGTAGCGTGGCTGGTCCGAGCCGACAAGTCCCTGGTACCAGGCCGCGCCCGATGCCGCCTGTATGACATCGTCAAGGCTGGCCCGGCCTGCATAAGGCCCGTTCGTGGCATAGCCCACACAGCTGCAGTAGACCAGACGCGGGTTGAGCGCACACAGGGCTGCGGCATCAAGCCCGAGCCGCTGCATCGCGGCGGGACGAACGTTGGTGACGAACACATCACCGCCCTCCGCCATTCGCACAATGGCTTGCTTGCCCTCGGGCGTCTTGGCGTCCAGCACCACACTGCGCTTGTTCCGGTTGAGATTCAGGTAGGGGTGGCTCATGCCATGGTGGCGCTGAGGCGTGACATGGCGAAACAAATCGCCCACCTCTGTCTCTATCTTGATGACGTCTGCACCCATGTCGCCCAGCATCTGGGTCGCCATCGGACCCATGCCGATTGACGTCATATCGATGATGCGGATGCCGGTCAACGGGCCATCTGGAAGTTGTGGATGCGCCATGGGGTGATCTTTCAGCGGCCAGTCCATTGAGGTTTGCGCTTTTCATTGAAGGCCCGCAGGCCCTCGCGGCCATCCTCGGTGAGCGCAATCTTGCACAACTGGTCAGCCATGTACTCCATGGCCTGCGGCAGCGTCATGTCGGCGATGCTTTCCATCGCATGCTTGCCAAGCCGCAAGGCGGTGGGGGCCTTGTCCAGCAGGCGGTCTAGCAGCCAATGCAACTTGGCGTCCAGTTCGTCTTTCGGGCAGATGTGGTTGACCAGTCCGATCGTGAGCGCATCCTGGGCGCTCAGTGGCTCGCCGGTGAGACTCATCTCTACCAACTTGCGGCGCGGAATGAGCCGCTGCAGTAACGCATCAACCTGCATCGGGAACAGCCCGATCTTGACCTCGGGCAGGCCGAACAACGCGGTGTCGGCGGCGACGGCAAGGTCGCACATGGCAAGTATGCCCATGCCGCCGGCCATCACATGGCCATTGACCCGCGCGACGATGGGCTTGGCCAGACGCGTGGCGAACTGGAAGAGTTTGGCGATGTCGCTGGAAGGTCTGGAATGGTCAAACTCAAACGTGCTTTTGCCGGCCTTGAGGTCCCCGCCAGCGCAAAAGGCCCGATCGCCGGCGCCTGTTAGCACCACGACGATGGCACTGTCGTCACTCTCGGCGCGGTGCAGCGCTTCGAGCATGCCGCTCACCAACTCGGGTGACATGGCGTTGCGGGCTTCAGGCCGGTTCATAGTGATCCAGGCCACAGGGCCCCGGTTTTCGTATAGAACGACGGGTGCGATGCTCATGCTGTGGTTCCTCTAATTTACTCGTCTGGCGGCCGGGCCGCATCGCTGGTTTCACGGATCAGTTCGCCATCGCCGCCATAGAAGTGGACGGTGATGGTCCTGTCTTTGCGGAACAAAATGAGGTGTAGATGACCGCAAAAATCCATCTGACCATGAAACCCTGACTCGCCGCGCGCGCAATGCCTCAAAGCCAGTTCGGGGGATTTGCAGCAAAGCAGTTTTTACAACCTGTATCACAGTATCATATTTTTTGGTGAGCGTCGACTCTCAGCCTATTCCAACGAGGTGTGAGCCTGAAGGGGGGTGCGTGATTCCAACGAGGTATGAGCCTGAACGGTGGTTTTGGGTCGATCATTTTCCATATGGTGATCGACATGGACG
>JBIKZZ010000405.1:0-2933 GCA_044354435.1 Rhodoferax sp.
AAGAGATGTCGCGCTTGCCCATGCTCAGCAGGGCCAAGCCGGGCTCCGGGCAGGACTGAACCACACTCCACACCTCCAGCGCCGGGCGCAGGGTTTCGGTCAGTCGCAGCCGCTCGCCCACGCACTGCATATGGCGCCGGTACTGCAGGTGATCGTGCGTGAGGTAGCAGCCCGAACGCAAAATGCCACGTGCCGGGCGCTTTAGGTGCGGCTGCAAGTGCTCGGCCACCAGGTCAAAAATAGCCGAGCCGCCAGCGGTCAGCAGAACTTCGTCGCACTCAAACAGATCTTCGCGCTCGCAATCGGCGGCGGTTTCCTGCAGCCGCGCCATCACAGCGGCCACACCAGCGCTGTCTTCCTCGTGCCGACAGCTGGCCAGCGAGCCCTCGTAGCATTCAATCCCCGCCAGCCGCAGCGCCGGGCTGGCCTTGACCCGCCGCGCCAGAGCCAGTGCTTGCTCCCTGGTGCGGCAGCCGGTGCGCTTGCCCGCCAGCCCATGCTCCAGCAACACAGCAAAGATCACACCCTGACCGTGTGCCCGGTGCCACGCTTCGATGGCGTCCACCTGGGCCAGCGAATCCACCAAAAAGTAGGCCTTTAAGCCGGGATAGGTCTGCAAAAGGTTGGCAAGCCCCTGCAAATCGGCCGCCTGCAGCACCTGGTTGACGATGATGAGGCGGGGCACACCGTGCCGAGCGCCCAAGGCGGCCTGATACACCGTGGCGAAGCTGATGCCCCAGGCACCGGCCGCGATCTGGCGTGCGTACAACTCGGGCGACATGGTGGTTTTGCCGTGGGGCGCAATGTCCAGCCCACGCTGGGCGCAAAAATCGCGCATCCAGCCAAGGTTGTGCTGGAGTGCCGACTGCTTGAGTACGGCCAGGGGCAAGGGCAGGTCGCCGTGCAGCACCCGCCAGCCTTGGGCGCCAACATTGGTCAGGGCCAAAGGGGCATGGCCAGTGGGAAAGCCCTTGAATTCGTGGTTAAGTTCCATGTCCCGGAGTGTAGGGCGCCAGGTACTCAGGCTTCGGGGTCGGGCTTGCCTTCGCTGAGTTGCAACTCGTTGTCCCTTGCAAAGTTCATGCAGAAATCCCAGGCCATCACGTCATGGTCCTGCAGGTCGCGGTGCACCACCACACAGCTCACGCCTTTCACGGTGGTCGGGGTGCACCATGGCGAATAACCCAAATGGCTGCCCGGCCGTGGCCCACCGGGCCTGAACGAACTCATCACACCGGCCAGCCGCTCCGCCCAGTCGCTCGGCCGAAACGGCTTGCCCTGACAGGTCACCCCATGAATCACGATTTCTTTGGCGGGTGTTGGAACCATCAGGACGGAGTGTGGCGTTGGTCGAGTCGACTTGCTGCAGTGCACAAGAATTCTACTTGCTGTTACAGCAATGGCCCTAGAATTACGCTTCAACGGCCCAGCTCACGTTGGGCCGCTTTCATTTGTCGCGAACTTTAGGGAGCCCGAGCCCATGAATGCCACAGTCGCCCACCCAGAGGCCACATCACCCCATGTGATGAACACCTACAACCGCGTGCCCATCGCGCTGTCGCACGGTCAGGGCTGCCGCGTTTGGGATGTCAATGGCAAAGAGTACCTGGATGCGCTGGGCGGCATTGCCGTTAACACGCTGGGCCACAACCATGCCAAGCTGGTGCCAGCCCTGCAAGATCAATTGACCAAGCTGATCCACACCTCCAACTACTACCATGTCACCCACCAAGAAACGCTGGCCGCGAAACTGGTTGAGTTGTCGGGCATGAGCAATGCGTTTTTCTGTTCCACCGGGTTGGAGGCGAACGAGGCCGCGCTCAAGCTCGCGCGTAAGTTCGGCCATGACAAGGGCATAGAGCGGCCCGAGATCGTGGTGTACGAGAAAGCCTTCCACGGCCGCTCCATTGCCACCCTAAGCGCCACCGGCAACCCCAAGGTGCAGGCCGGCTTTGGCCCGTTGGTGGAGGGCTTTATCCGGGTGCCGCTCAACGATCTGGCAGGCTTGGAGGCAGCCACCGCAGGGAATCCCAATGTCGTGGCAGTGTTTCTCGAAGCGATCCAAGGTGAGGGCGGCGTGAACCCGGCGCACATGGATTACCTGCGCCAGGTGCGCACCCTGTGCGACCAGCGCGACTGGTTGCTGATGATTGACGAGGTTCAGTGTGGCATGGGCCGCACTGGCAAGTGGTTTGCCCATCAGTGGGCCGGCATCCTGCCTGACGTGATGCCGCTGGCCAAGGGCCTGGGCTCGGGTGTGCCCATTGGCGCCGTGGTGGCCGGCCCAAAGGCCGCCAATATTCTCCAGCCCGGCAACCATGGCACCACCTTTGGTGGCAACCCGCTGGCCATGCGCGCCGGTGTGGAAACCATTCGCATCATGGAAGAAGACGGCCTGCTGGACAACGCCGCCCGCGTTGGCGCTCATCTGGCTGCCGCGCTGCACCATGCGCTGGCGGCCGAGCTGGCCAATGGTTCGGTGCGTGAGATTCGTGGCATGGGCCTGATGCTGGGCGTGGAACTGGCCAAACCCTGCAGCGCGCTGACACAACAGTGCGTTGACCAGGGCCTGCTGATCAGCGTGACAGCAGACAACGTGATCCGTCTGGTGCCACCGCTGATCATGACTACTACGGAAGCCGACGAGTTGGTGGCCGTTCTGTGCCCGCTGGTGAAAAAGCTGCTGGCACCAACTTGAATCGACATGGATCCCCGCGCTTTCCGTCGTCCCCGACCTGATCGGGGACCCATGAACCCCTGGATTCCTGCTTGCGCAGGAATGACGGATTAGCCCATCTTCCGGATAAACCGATGAAACATTACCTGCAATTCAGCGACCTCAATGCCGAGGACTATGCCTACCTGTTTGAGCGGGCGGCGCTGATCAAGAAGAAATTCAAGGCCTATGAGCGGCACCAACCGCTGGCAGACCG
>JBIKZZ010000086.1:0-10598 GCA_044354435.1 Rhodoferax sp.
GACCTCAAGCACCGGGTAGGCGCACACCAGTAGGGTGGCCCAAGCGTTGATCTGCGGGTGCCGCATGGGCAACAAAATTGCCACCCAGCCCGCCAAAAAGCCCAGCACATAGGCCCCGCCATCACCCAAAAACAGCTTGCCAAACGGCCAGTTGATGGCGCCAAAGCCCAGGGCGACAGCTGCCATGGCAAAGCACAGGGTAGCCAGGGCGGTGTCGTTCAATTGCAGGGCAATGAGGCCCATGGCACCCAGCATGATGGCCACAGTGCCAGACGCCAGGCCGTTAAAGCCGTCAATGATGTTGACCGCATTGGCGATACCGGCCACGGCAAAGGCGGTGAACAGCACCGCCAACGGCGTAAAGCCTAGCAACAGATCAAACAGGCTAACGCCGGTGTTTTGCATGGCTACACCGGTCAGGTACCAAGCCAGCACGCCACTGGCCATAGTGGCCAGCAGCCGGGGCAGTACGCCTATTTTTTTGGTGATGTCTTCCAGCAGGCCGGCCGCAAAGGCGGGTATGCCGGCCAGCAGCATGGGGCCCAGCAGGGCCTGCACATCAATACTGGCCTGGTGGTAGACCGCCAGCAAGCCCAACACAACAGCCACGCCGCCAATGCGGGGTGTGGGGTGTGTGTGCATTTTCTGCACGCCCACGGCGCCGTCTAGGCTAAAGCGGCCATGCCAGCGCTGCGTCAGCACCAGGGCCAGGCTGGCCAGCAGGGTGACGGAAAACGCGGTCAGGTTGATTGAGGTAAACACCATGGCGTGAGCATACTAAAGATTTTTGCTAGGCGGCATCCCCGGTTTGGGGGAATGACAAAATTTTGCTTTTATTTAGTCATCCTCGCCCCCGATCAGGTCGAGGGCAGGCTGCAGCGGGGATCCAGGGATACGTGGATTCCCGCGTGCGCGGGAATGACGGCAGGGGGCATGGATTCCCATTGGTCGTGGCCGGGAATGACGGTATAGGTTGTCATCCTCTCGCATGCGGTGATCCATCTTCACGCTCTGCCCCATGCTTTGCGCCAAGACTGGCGGAGTTGGCTTAGTTTTTGGGCGCTTTCTGGGGTTTGGGCGGCGCTGCGTAGGGCTTGGCGGATGAATACGAAGAGGAGCAGGGCGAAGCCGGTGCCCAGGGCGGCGATCATGGCAATTTGCGCCTTTTTGGGTTTGCTTTTGCGCTCGGGCGGTTGGGCTGCGTCCAACACCTGGATGACGGCGCCTTCTCTGGCCTCGTCCACCTTGGCCAGCTCCAACTGTTTGGAAAACAGCTCAAACAAGGTTTCAAAATATTTGTAGTCGCGGTAGCGGGCCACGTAGTCGGCGTCGCCGGTTGTGGCGGGCTCAGACTTTTCTGTGCGGGCCAGTTGGCTACGCATGGCGGCCAGCTCGGTTTGGGCTTGTTTGAAGTCTGGCGCCGATTCACTGAGGTAGCCGCGCATGCTGGCCAGCTTGATCTCTTGGGCGGTGATGCCAGCCTTCAGGCGGGCCAGGCCCTCCACGGCTGCTGCGGGCGTGGCTTTGAGGGCGCTGCTGTTGACGCCGCTGGCCTTGAGGGCGATCTCGGCCTTGACCAGGTTGTCTTTGGCCGATGTCAGCTGCTTCTCAAAAAACGCGCGGCGTTGCTGCGCCTCGGTCACGGCCAGCCGGTTGAGCAGCTTGCCCAGTTCTTCGACGTAGGCATTGGCCAGGGTGGCGGCAAAGGCGGGTTCTTTGTCGTCTACCTCGACCGTGATAAGACCGTCTTTGCCGCTGGAGATGCGGGCTGATGCGTCTAGGGTTTTGCGGGCGTCAGTCTTTAGCTCGGCCTCATAGCGCTCGATCAGCTTGAAGCGGTCGATCAGCGCATTGCTGACCGTGTCACTTTTCATGAAAGCCACGTACTGGTCGGCCGGGTTTTTAAGGCCCGTAGCCGCCCCCGCCAAACCGCCCAGAGCACCCAAGCCCGCCAGCAAAGACGCTGCGCCACTGGCCTGCTGCTGCGGCGGCATAAAGCGGGTGGTGGCGGTGAAGGTGGGCGCTATTGTGTAGGTGTAGCCCAGAGCCGCCAGCCCAATGACCAGCGGTGCTAAAACCAGCAGGCGCAGGTTGTCTACCACCACCTGCAGCAAATCAAGCAGGCTAATTTCGTCTTCGTCGTCTTCTGGCTGGGGGGTGTTTTCTTGGGGGTTTTGCATGGGTTTAGGGGCGGTGCTTACTGGCGTCTGTCGGGTGTCATCCTCGCGAAGGCGGGGATCTATGAATGCATGGATTCGCGCGTGCGCGGGAATGACGGGGAGGGGGCATAGATTCCCGGTCGTGGCCGGGAATGACGGGAAGGGGTGGAATGACGGGCATTGGATGTCATCCTCGCGAAGGCGGGGATCCATGTATTTCCGCATCCGCCAGGGTAACGGGTGTGGTCAGGAATCGGATGATGAATTCGGCTTTGTCGGTGGCGACCAAGTTGAGGACTTGTGCCATGTCGATGTTCATGTAGTCGTGCACGATGCGGTTTCGAAGGCCGATGGCTGCATTCCACTCGGGCAAGTCTGCTGTGGCGATGAGGTTGTGCGCGGCAAGCGCCTTGAAGGCGTCGTAGCCAGAGACGGGAACGGGCTGGTTGCTGGCTTTGAGCAATTGCTTGGCCTTGCCGATGGCATTTTCAATCAACACCTGGAGGGCGTGCAGCACGCCGTTTTGTTCCAGTGGCGATAAATTTTGCATGTTGGCGAGGATGGCCTTTGCGTTCGCCAGCAATGCAGCTTGCTCCGCAGCAATCCGGGCGGTCTCGGCTTGATAGAGATCAAGCCGCATGCTGCTTGTCCCAATAAAAGTCTTCCAGGTCGCGCCAAGTGCGTTGCAAAAAATGGGCCCATGCCAAGGAGTCTTCTCCGGTCAGCGGCAAGCCTTCTTCAGCCGCGCTGGCGCGCATGGCAAGGTTGGCGCCACGCAGGTCAATAAGGTCAATATCGGCGGGGCTGAGGCCGAGGGCTGCTGCTAGTTTGTGCCTGAGGGTTTCAGTGCTGCCCAGCGTGGCCAGCCAGTCTGTGCCATAGGCCCACTGCAAGGCAATATCCCAGTCGCTTTGCGGCTGCGCAGTGCCCGTGGCACGGCTGCCCACCAAGACGGCAAACTCAAGTTGCGGCTCATCCTGCAGGATGGACGCAAGCTGTTTCGTCATTGGTGTTATTTGTTCAGCCATGGTTGGAGTAATTTCCTGTCATCCCCGACTTGATCGGGGATCCATGAATGCATGGATTCCCGCCTGCAGCCTGCCCTCGACCTGATCGGGGGCGGGAATGACGGGTACTGGGTGTCATCCTCGCGCATGCGGGGATCCAGGGGCATGGATTCCCGCTTTCGCGGGAACGACGGGCATTGGAGGTCATCCGCGACCGAATCACGTCTATTTTGCTGCACATAACCTGATACCTTGGGATTTGGCGATGCGTGCAATCGCAGAGTTGTCAAGAGGCAGGCGGACGACCAGGTCGACTGCTATCTGCAAAGAATCTTGCAGACTAACTTTGCATTTGATTTCGCTGAGCAATGGGTGTGGGGTGGTTTCCACGTAAAGATCGACGTCCCCCCCTTTTTTTTGGTCATCAACCCGTGAGCCGAACAGCCAAATGGCGGCATCGTCCCCCAGGTGCCGGTGCACCTGCTGGCAGATCAAGTCAGACTGAAGCGGGCTGATTCGCATGTCAGGGTTGGGTTACGGTGAAGTCATGGATTCCCGGTCGTGGCCGGGAATGACGGGTAATGGTTGTCATCCTCGCGCACGCGGGGATCCAGGGGGCGTGGATTCCCGCTTTCGCGGGAACGACGGACGATGGTTGTCATCATCAATTGATGCTGCTCAAGGTTTTGATTGCGGCGGCGCCCAGGCCGAATTGGTAGAGCAGGGCGGTCCAGTCTTTGGCGCCTTGAATGAATTGAGTGTAGGCGCTGCGGCGGTCGATGATGCCGGGCACAAAAATAGTGTCGCCGGGGTTGAGCTTTTTGCTGGACAGGCCAGAGCCAAAGCCGAAGAAGGTGGTGCGACGGCTTGCTGTTTCGGCTGATCCATCAGCCCGCACCAGCATGATGTTGTCCAGGTCAGCATCGCGGGTGAGGCCGGCTTTGTCAAGGTAATTGGCCACCGTGAAAGCTGGGTTGTGGATGAAAGACGTCTCGGCCATGACCTCTCCAAAAACGCCCACAAAGCTGGGCCGGCTGGGTACGTTGATTTGGTCGCCGTCTTCCAGGGCGAGGGGCGGAAATTGGCTGTTGACTGGGTCCAGCTCCAGCGAAATGCGGCCACTGGCCTTGAAGTTTTTCACCCGGTCAAGCAGGATTTTTTGGCCTGCGATTTGGGCTTGCACGCCCGAGCCTTTTTCAGAGTCTGTCACGTTTTGCAGGTTGGAGGCCACCTGCGCGTTGACCTCGGTCTCTAGCCGGCGGATGGATTTATCCAGATTTTCTTGCTGTTGCAGGCGCGTAGATTCACGGGTAAAAACGGTGCCGTACAGAAAAGCATTGCGGCTGAGGCCGCCGGCGCGGGCAATGATGGCCGGCAGGGTGTCGCCAGCTTGCACTTGGTATTTGCCGGGGACATTGACTTCACCCGACAGGGTGACCATTTGCAGCCGCTTTTCTAACGGCACGGGCTGTTGGTCTGTGGTGAACAGGGCAATCTGGTCACCCGGCTCCAACTGGATGTTGTCTGCAGGGGAGCCCCTGAGCACGGCATTGCCCAGGTTGAAGGTGATGGCCTTGGTGCTCAGGTTACCGGGCACACGGCGGATGACCTGGGCGTAGTCCCAGTTGATGTCGTTGCTCAGGTTGCGGGAGGCAGGGCGCTGCCAGTAGCTGTAGTAGTCCACCAGCCAGCGCGCGCTGGGGATGATGTCTTTGATGGCAAAGCCGGGCCGCCAAACGAAGCGGCGGCTGCCACCGACCAGCTCGCCATTGATGGTGACGCTGTCTTCGGTCTCAGGGCCAGCATCTGCCGGTTTGTAGACTGTGACAATGTCGCCGCTGAGCAGAGGCAGGTTTTCCAGCTCGTTGCGGGCCACAGCCTTTTGCAGGTTAAAGGCGATGAGCCGGGTGCGTAGCGTGCTGGGGTCCAGGCGCTGGATGGTGGCGTAGTCCAGGTTGACTTCGGGGCGGGAATAGTTGCCGGCTGTAGCGCCCTGATTCAAGGCGGTCCAGTAGCTGCCCGGGATGAGCAGGCGTTTGTCATCCAGCAGGTCTGCCACGCGCATGCCAGGCCTGTAGTTGTAGCGCAATGGTGCTGCCACATTGCCTTGCAGGGTGACCACATTGGCAATTTGCGGGCTGATCTGGAACACCGTGAGGATGTCGCCGGCCTTCAGGGGCTGGGCCAGGCCCCTGGCATCAAGTGCGAAGTCTTGCACATAGCGGGCAATGTCTCTCTGGGCGTCAACGCGTTCGAGCTGGGCTTTTTGTGGCGCTGCCAGCGTGGGCAGGCCACCTGACAGGGCCAACACATCGCTGATGGTCTCGGTGCCACGCAGCTCGTAGATGGCCGGGGCATTCAGGGTGCCCAGCAGGGCAGCGCGCGGGCCGGCGGGGGGGATGAAGACGACGTCACCGGCGAGCAACTGGGTGTCGGTGCTGTTGTCGCCACGGGCTAAGAAGGCATAAAGGTCAATGGTGGCGATTTTTCTGCCGGCGCGGCGCAGCTCTATGGCGCGCAGACTGCCGTTGGCGCTGGGGCCGCCGGTCTCAAACAGGGCGTTGATCAGCGACGATAGGCTGCTGACGATGTGCTTGCCTGGTTTGCGTGCTTGGCCCACAACAAAGACCTCAATGCTGCGCAGGCGGCCCATGGTGACGCTGACCGTGAAGTTGCGAAACACTTTGCCAATGTGGTTACGGAAGATTTTTTCGGCGTCATTCAGCGGTACGCCAGCCAGGTTCAGGGGCCCAACCTTGGGCACCTGGACGCGGCCGTCACGGTCGATGACCAGGTTCGCGTTCAGGTCGGCCAGGCCATTGATCTGCACCACCAGCTCGTCACCCGGCCCGAGGATGTAGCCGGCAGGTACCGGCGCAGCCTGTACCGCGCCGAAACTGGCTGGGTTGGCAAACAGCTCGTAGCCGTACAGCTTGAGCGCTTGGCCTGTGGCGCTGAAGACGAAGCGTTGGAATTCGGTATCGGGGGTGAAGGGCTCGCGTTCGGCATCTGCAAGGGGGGCTTTGGCGTCCTTCTTGGCATCTGCCTTGCCGTCGGCAGTGGTTTGATTTACCGTCGGTACTTTAGCAAAACCTGCAGGCGCAGAGGCATCACCGGCCGCTCCTAACGATGCCCCCGGGTTGGCCGGTGCCCGGCCAGGCAGCCCGGGTAGGTTGGCTGCGTTGGTGCCAGTCGTGTTAGCCGCTGCTGGCGCCGCCATGGCCGGCGCAGCGCCTGAAAAACCCGGTGTGCTACCCAGCGTCATGGCAGCGGCACCGCCAGGCGCAACCCCTTGCGACCAGACCGGCGTGCTGAGCAGGCCCACACAGCTGACCGCGCTGGCAAGTAGGACTGATTGAATCGCAAATCTGCGGTTGAGATGCATAAACTAAATTCCTGAAACTTTAACAATTTTGTCCATGCTGCCCCCGCCAAACCGGCGGTCGCGCTGGGCGTAAGAGGCGATGGCGCGATCAAGCTCGGTAGCGCCGAAGGCGGGCCAGAGCACATCGGTGAAATAGAGCTCGGTGTAGGCCAACTGCCACAGCATGAAGTTGCTGACTCTGGCCTCGCCGCCGGTTCGGATCAACAGGTCTGGCTCTGGCGCGTAAGCGGTGCTGAGGTGGGGCGCCAGGGCGGACTCGGTCAAGTGCTCAGCGGACTCGCCAGGGTGAGCCGCTTGCCAGCCCTTGAAGGCCTGCAGCATGTCCCAGCGGCCGCCGTAGTTGATGGCAATGGTGAGCGTGATGGCGCTGTTGTGTGCGGTGTTGGCCTGCGCGTCTTGCATCAGGCTTTGGATGCGGGTGCTAAAGCCTGATGTATCGCCAATAATCTTGAGGCGCACGCCCTGAGTGGCCATGTCGCTGACCTCTTTTTGCAGGTACAACGACAGAAGGCCCATCAGGCCAGAGACTTCTTCCTCCGGGCGCTTCCAGTTCTCTGTGCTGAAAGCAAACAGGGTGAGGAACTTGACGCCGCTATCGGTGCAGGCCTTGACCACCTCCCGCACCCGCCGCGCACCACTGGCATGCCCCATGGCCACAGGCAGAGACCGCTTTTGCGCCCAACGCCGGTTGCCGTCCATGATGACAGCAATGTGCTGCGGGACCGGGTTCAACGAAGGAAACTGGTGGATTGCCAAGACACGGAACCTTAGGTTTGTTTGCGCTGCATTAAAAATGAGCCCCCAGGGCCGCTTAGATACCGTGGTCTATTCTTTGTTAGACCTTTTTCAAAGCAGTAAGTTTAACTGCTTCGCATGGCAATTTTTTGACGAACGTGTTACGAACATGGATTCCCGTTTTCACGGGAATGACGGAAATAGGCCGTCATCCCCGGCCCCAAGCTGTCATCCCCGGCTACGACCGGGGATCCAGGACTTCATGGATCCCCGCATTCGCGAGGATGACGAGTGACGCCGTCATCCCCGGCATTAGTTGTCATCCCCGGCCGCGACCGGGGATCCATGCCTTGCTTCAGCTGATGATGCCGCTGTACAAATCTTGCCAGTGCGGGTTGCTCACTTCAATCAGCTCAATTTTCCACGCCCGATTCCATTTTTTGAGCTGCTTCTCGCGGCTGATGGCGGCTTCTGCGCCGCCTTGGGGCTCAAACCAGACCAGGGTTTTGATGCCGTATTTCTTGGTAAACCCGTCCGCCAGGCCCTCTTTGTGTTGCCAAACTCGCTTGACCAGGTCTGAGGTGACGCCGATGGAGAGCGTGCCATTGGGCGCGCTGGCCAGCATGTAGACATGGAATTGCTTGTCTGTGGGCATGGTGGTGAGTCGGTGTGAGGGCGTCTGTCCTCGGATTTTATGGCGCTAAATTCGGTAAGTCATGGATCCCCGGTCGTGGCCGGGGATGACGCTTAGGCAGGCGGGGATGACGAGCTGCCCGTCATTCCCGCGAAAGCGGGAATCCAGGGCGTCGCACACGGAAATCCATCTCCAGGCCGCCAAGGCCTCAGAGAGCTGGAGCCATTTTTCTTCCAGCGCCTGCAACTCGGCGCTCACCACCTTTAGCCGTTTGCCCAGTTCGGCCAGTTCCAGCGGGGGCAGGGGGGTGCAGAGGCGGGCTTCCAGGGTGGTGCTCTCAGATTGCAGGGCGGCCATGCGGGTGTCTAGCTCGTCTCGGCGCACGCCCATTGGTACGCTAGTTCAACCAACTCTGTCATTGTTGCCTGAGTCATGCTGACAAATGATATTTCTTCGTAGCGCAAGATAACCGCAAATGGATTAAGAACGCTGAACTGGTCCGGTGGGAAAGGCATCGACACTTGATGTTGCAAAAGCAGGTCCACCAATTCGTCCACATCATGCGTTGTGCGAAACACAATGCCGTGATACGAAGCAACAGCCTTGAGACATTTCTCAACGACTTGCTGGGCAAAGAAACCTGTAGCCGAGACATCCACTTCCGGGTGGCCGGCCAAGGCCTCGAACGATGTTTTGTCACGCTTGGCAAGTGCCAACAACCTGGCTGCCTGATCAGTGGGGTGCTGAATACAACACCTTCCCTTCCCGCAGCGCCCAATAGACGGCGCTACCGCATGAGCTTTGATGCGTGGCAATTTCTGCTTGCGAGTACACCAAGATATCCACCGGTATATTCAATGGTCGCAGTACCTGCCGAAGGCGCACCATTTCATTAAATTTGTCATGAGGCGCAGCCTCAATAACCAGAAAATCCACATCCGAATCTTCGCTGGCGTCACCGCGTGCATAGGAACCAAACAAAATGACTTGCGCGGGTTTGGCTGCCTCACCCAAGAGCAGTGCGGCTTTTTGAATGGTTTTTTCTGAAATCATTTAGAACCTTTCTTGTCCTTATGAAGTCCGGTGCTACGTTAACACAGGGTGCTTGGGGTGGGCCATCAGGCCCGTATAGGCCAGGGCCAAGAAAGCCAGCGGGTGGCCGGCGATAACGAGCTGTCCGTCATTCCCGTGAACACGGGAATCCAGGGGTGCATGGATCCCCGGTCGTGGCCGGGGATGACGCGTTCGCGTTGTCATTCCCGTGAACACGGGAATCCACTCTCAGGCCGCCAAGGCCTCGGAGAGCTGGAGCCACTGCTCTTCAAGCGCCTCCAACTCGGCGCTCACGGCCTTCAGGCGTTTCCCCAGCTCAGCTAGTTCCAGCGGGGGCAGGGGGGTGCAAAGGCGGGCTTCTAGGGTGGTGCTCTCAGATTGCAGGGCGGCCATGCGGCTGTCGATCTCGTCGAGCTGGCGTTGCAGGGCGCGGGCGCCGGGAGCGGGTGCGGCTTGTGGGCTTGGCGCCGGTGCAGCCGCCTTGGCAGCTGGCTTGGCGGTCGCTCTAGGTGCGGCGTTGGCTTCTTTGATGGCTTCGCGTTGGCGCTTGGCTTCGTCGAGCAGGTAGCGCTGGTAGTCGTCCAGGTCGCCGTCAAACGGGGCGACGCCGCCGCGCGAGACCATCCAGAATTCGTCGCAGACGGCGCGCAGCAGGGCGCGGTCGTGGCTGACCAGCATCACGGTGCCTTCAAATTCATTGAGCGCCATGCTCAGCGCCTCGCGCGTGGCCAGGTCCAGGTGGTTGGTGGGCTCGTCCAGCAGCAGCAGGTTGGGGCGCTGCCAGACGATCATGCACAGCACTAGGCGGGCTTTTTCGCCGCCGCTCATGCTGCCCACGGCCTGCTTGACCATGTCGCCACTGAAGTTGAAGTTACCCAAAAAGCTGCGCAGGTCTTGCTCGCGTGTGGCCTGGCCGGCAATTTTGCCCAGGGCGGTGAGGTCTTTCACCAGCCGGATCATGTGCTCCAGCGGAGTGTCGGCGGGGCGCAGCACGTCCAGCTCTTGCTGCGCAAAGTAGCCGATGTTGAGGCCCTTGCCCTCGGTGACGTCGCCGCCGATGGGCTGCAGGGCGCGCGCCACGGTTTTGACCAGGGTTGATTTGCCCTGGCCGTTGGCGCCCAAAATACCAATGCGCTGACCGGCCAGCACCGAGCGGCTGACGTTTTGCACGATAACGGTGGGCGGCGTGCCTTCGGGGGCGTCGTCGGGCGGCGGGTAGCCGAAGCTGACGCCCTGCATGGAGAGCATGGGGTTGGGCAGATTGGCCGGCTCTTTGAACTCAAAGGTAAAGTCTGCCTCGCTGAGCAGCGGGGCGATTTTTTCCATGCGGTCCAGAGCTTTAACGCGGCTTTGTGCCTGCTTGGCCTTGCTGGCCTTGGCCTTGAAGCGGGCGATGAACTTTTGCAGGTGGGCGATTTTGTCCTGCTGCTTGGAAAACGCCGTTTGCTGCAGCGCCATCTGCTCGGCCCGCATGTCTTCAAATTTGCTGTAGTTGCCGCCATAGCGCACCAGTTTGGTGGCGTCGATGTGCAGGGTGACGTTGGTGACGGCGTCCAAAAATTCACGGTCGTGGCTGATCACGATCATGGTGCCTTCGTAGCGCTTGAGCCAGGCCTCCAGCCAGA
>JBIKZZ010000406.1:0-2931 GCA_044354435.1 Rhodoferax sp.
GACGAGATGAAGGCCTCACCCTGGGAGAAAGAAGACGCCGTGCACGAGGGCATCCCGATTGTTAATTTTCATGTGCCACGCAGCTTTGAGCACCAGGACGGCCAGCTTACCGGCATGTATTTTGATGTGGTTAAAGCCGTCTATGACGCGCAGGGCCATCGCAGCCTGGTGCCAACCGGCGAGGCGCCGGTGTACTTGGCCTGTGACACCGTACTGCTGGCGGTTGGGCAAGAGAATGCCTTCCCGTGGATTGAGGCCGACAGTGGCGTGCGTTTTGACCGCTACGGCCTGCCGGTGCTCGACAAGAGCAGCTTTCAATCGAGTCTGCCCAAGGTGTTTTTTGGTGGTGATGCCGCGTTTGGCCCCAAAAACATCATCACCGCTGTGGCTCACGGGCACGAGGCGGCCATCTCGATCGACCTGTTTCTAAATGGCCAGGACACCCGGCGCCGACCGCCACCCACCACCAACCTGATGTCGCAAAAAATGGGCATCCATGAGTGGAGCTACGACAACGATGTGTCCAACGACAACCGGTTCAAGGTGCCATGGGCCAAGGCTGAGATCGCGCTGGCCAACATCCGGGTCGAGGTGGAGCTGGGTTTTGACGCGGCCACCGCGTTCAAGGAGGCCAGCCGCTGCCTGAACTGCGACATCCAGACGGTCTTTACCCCCGAGACCTGCATTGAGTGCGACGCCTGCGTCGACATCTGTCCCATGGACAGCATCACCTTTACCGCCAACGGCGAAGAAACCGACCTGCGTCAGCGCCTGAAAGCGCCTGCGGGTGATCTGACGCAGGCGCTGTACGTGTCAAGCGCACTCAAAACCGGCCGTGTCATGGTCAAAGACGAAGACATGTGCCTGCACTGCGGCTTGTGTGCCGAACGCTGCCCCACCGGCGCCTGGGACATGCAGAAATTTTTGCTCAACACGGCCCAGGCCGGACCCGCCGCAGGTCTAGCCGCCATCGGCCGCAAGGAGATTGCATGAAACCCATTGAAGCCATCAACGACTTCGTCATCAAGTTTGCCAACGTCAACGGCTCCGGCTCGGCCTCGGCCAATGAGTTGTTTGCCAAGGCCATTCTGCGCATGGGCGTGCCGGTCAGCCCGCGCAACATTTTTCCCAGCAACATCCAGGGCCTGCCCACCTGGTACGAGGCCCGGGTTTGCGAGCAGGGCTACCAGGGCCGGCGCGGCGGGGTCGACATGATGGTGGCCATGAACCCCCAAACCTGGGACGCCGACCTGGCCGAGATCGAGCCCGGCGGCTACCTGTTTTACGACAGCACTCGGCCAATCCCGGCCAGCCGCTTCCGGGCAGACGTGCAGGTGATCGGCGTGCCGCTGACCGACATCAGCAACGCCGCCTACACCGACCCGCGCCAACGGCAGCTGTTCAAAAACATCATCTATGTGGGCGCGCTGTCTGTGCTGCTGGACGTAGAAGCCGCGGTGTTTGAGAAACTGTTTGCCGAGCAGTACCGGGGCAAAGAGCTGCTGCTGGATGCCAATATGCGCGCCCTGCACCTGGGCCGGGACTATGTGAAGCAGCACCTGCAGGCCCCTCTGGGCCTACGGGTGCGGCGCTCCGACCGGGTGGGCGATCAGATTTTTACTGACGGCAACAGCGCCGCCGCCCTGGGCTGCGTTTACGGCGGCGCCACCGTGGCCGCCTGGTACCCCATCACGCCGTCGTCCTCGGTGCCTGAGGCTTTTCAAAAATACTGCGACAAGTTTCGGGTGGACGCGGCCACCGGCCAGAACCGGTTTGCCATCGTGCAGGCCGAGGACGAGTTGGCCTCCATCGGCATGGTGGTCGGGGCCGGCTGGAACGGCGCCCGCGCCTTTACCGCCACTTCGGGCCCCGGCGTGTCGCTGATGACCGAGTTCATCGGCCTGGCCTACTTTGCCGAGATCCCAGTCACCATCATCAATGTTCAGCGGGGTGGCCCGTCGACCGGTATGCCCACCCGCACCCAGCAATCTGATTTGCTGTCTTGCGCCTATGCCTCGCACGGCGATACCAAGCATGTGATGCTGCTGCCTGAAGACCCGCATGAATGCTTTGAGTTTGCCGCCGCCGCGCTGGACCTGGCTGACCGGCTGCAGACCCCCATCTTCTTCATGACCGACCTCGACATTGGCATGAACCAGCGCCTGTGTCAGCCTTTTGTTTGGGACGACCAGCGCGACTACGACCGTGGCAAGGTCATGACCGCTGAAGAACTGGAGGCTGGCAAAGACTTTGGCCGTTACAAAGACGTCGATGGTGACGGCATTCCCTGGCGCACGCTGCCCGGCACCCACCCCACCAAAGGCAGCTACTTCACGCGCGGCACCACGCGCGACCCCTACGCCCGCTACAGCGAACGGGGGCCAGACTACATCTACAACATGGAACGGCTGCTGCGCAAATTTGCCACTGCGGCAGACCTGGTGCCGCAGCCCGTGCTGCGACCAGCAGCACTGCCCACCCTGACTGGCGTGCTTTACTTTGGCTCCACCAGCCCCGCCATGCAAGAGGCGCTGGACCAGCTGTCGGCTGAGGGCATTGCCATTAACGCCATGCGGCTGCGGGCGTTCCCGTTCCCGGCCTCAGTCAAGGCCTTTTTGGATGAGCACACCACCGTGTTTGTGGTGGAACAAAACCGCGACGCCCAGATGCATTCGCTGCTTGTCAATGAACTCTCGGTCGACCCGGCCCAACTGGTCAAAGTGTTGCACTATGACGGCACGCCCATCACGGCCCGCTTTATTGCCGGCTACATCCGCAAGGTGCTGCAACCGCGCGCACTGGCGCAGGGCAAGCCCAACTTGAAGGAGGCCGCATGACCTATCTGACCAAACCGGCTCTGCACCACCCCACGCTGACCCACAACCGTGTGGGCTACACCCGCCGCGACTACGAGGGCCGCATCTCAACCCT
>JBIKZZ010000407.1:0-2926 GCA_044354435.1 Rhodoferax sp.
ATGGACGCCATTTCTGCACCGGCCTCGATTTGACGGACCTGGCCACCCTCTCGGATGGCGACCTGCTGCTGCGCCTGGTGCGCATCGAGACCCTGCTGGCGCTGCTGTGGCATGCGCCCATCCGCACTGTGGCGCTGGCCCATGGCCGCACCTGGGGTGCCGGCGCTGACCTGCTGGCGGTGTGTGAGCAGCGGCTGGCGGCGGCAGACACCACGCTGCGCTTTCCTGGCGCGCAATTTGGCATCGTGTTGGGCACCCGGCGTCTGGCTGAGCGTATTGGCGTGGATGCGGCACGTGCGCTTGTGCTCGAAGGCGGGGAGCTTGATGCACCGCAGGCCCTGTCGCTCGGGCTGGCCACACAACTGGGCGATATGGCGGCTGAACTGGCCGCACCGCGCCCGGACGCCGCCACAGCGCGCGCCATTCGAAGCGCCACCCGCGACGACTGCCGCGATGCCGATTTGGCCGCGCTGGTGCGCTCGGCGGCCCGGCCCGGCTTGCAGTTGCGCATCACCGCTTACCGCGCCCGGCTGGTGGCGGCCGTGGCATGATGCTGGCTGTTTTTGCCCCAGCCCCCAAGGAGATCGCCATGAATGCCAGAGTTCCCCCATCCGCCCTCAACGCCGCGCAGGCCCTCACACAGGTCAGCCGCGCCTGGGACGAGCAAATCGTGCCGCAGCTGACCGACTACATTGGCATCCCGGCCAAATCACCGATGTTCGATGCCGACTGGGCCAAGCACGGCTACATCGACACGGTGATGCGCAACACGGCGGCCTGGGTTGAGGCGCAAAAGGTCGAAGGCCTGACGCTGGAAATCATCCGCACCGAGGGCCGCACGCCCCTGATGTTTTTTGAGGTGGCGGCCAGCAGTGGCGCTGCCGGCGGCCCGGCGGCGGTCAGCCAGCAAACCGTGCTGATGTACGGCCACCTGGACAAGCAACCCGAGTTTTCTGGCTGGCGCAATGACCTCGGGCCGTGGACGCCCAAGTACGAGGACGGCAAGCTCTACGGTCGCGGCAGTGCCGACGACGGTTACGCGGCCTACGCCAGCATTGCCGCCATCCAGGCCCTCAAAAGCCAGAACGTGGCGCACCCGCGCATCGTTGGCCTGATCGAGACTTGCGAGGAAAGCGGCTCGCCCGACCTTCTGCCCTATATTGACGTGCTGCGCCCGCGCCTGGGCGATGTGGCGCTGGTAATTTGCCTGGACTCTGGCGCCGGCAACTACGACCAGCTCTGGCTCACCACCAGCCTGCGCGGTATGGCAGCCGGCACCCTGAAGGTGGAGGTGCTGACCGAGGGCGTTCATTCGGGCGACGCCAGCGGCCTGGTGCCGTCGAGCTTTCGCATCATGCGCCAGGTGCTGGACCGGCTGGAGGACAGCGCCACCGGCAGGCTGCTGCCGGGCAGCTTCCATTGCGAGGTGCCGGCCGACCGCCTGGCGCAGGCGCAGGCCACCGCCGCCATCCTGGGCGACGAGGTCTACAAACGCTTCCCCTGGGCGCACTACGACTGTGGCGGCGCGATGCAGTCGATGCTGCCCACCACCACCGACCCGGTGCAGGCGCTGCTGAATCGCACCTGGACGCCCACCCTCAGCGTCACCGGCGCCGACGGTTTCCCTGAGCTGAAAAACGCCGGCAATGTGCTGCGGCCTTACACCGCCTTCAAGCTCAGCCTGCGTCTGCCACCGCTGGTGGAGGCGGCCAGCGCGGTGCAGCAGCTCAAGGCGCTGCTGGAGGACAACGCGCCCTACCAGGCGCGCGTGACCTTTGAGGCGGCGAGTTCGGCCACCGGCTGGAACGCACCGGCCATCACCCCCTGGTTCGAGCAGGCGCTGCAGTCGGCCTCGCAAGCGCATTTTGGCGCGCCCTGCGGCTACATCGGCCAGGGTGGCACTATCCCGCTGATGAGCATGCTGTCCAAGGGCTTCCCCAAGGCGCAGATGATGGTTTGCGGTGTGCTCGGCCCGAAGAGCAACGCGCACGGCCCCAACGAGTTTCTGCAAGTGCCCTACGCCAAAAAACTCACGGCAGCGGTGGCCGAGGTGATCGCCCGCATGCCATGAGCGCCGCCGCGTCGGCACTGGCTGGGCAGCGCTCCCAGTTGCAAGGCCTGGCCCTTTGCGACTGGCAACTGCCGGCGGGGCAAGCGGCGCGCGCCACGGTGCTCATCGTGCATGGGCTGGGCGAGCACATGGGCCGCTACGCCGCACTAGCCCAAGCCCTCAATGCTTGGGGTTATGCGGTGCGGGCCTATGACCAATACGGCCACGGCGCATCCGAAGGCCCACGCGGTGGTCTGCCCACGGCGACCCAGCTGCTTGACGACCTGGCGCTGGTGGTCGACCATACCCGTGCCACCGTGGCTGCTGGCCAAGCCCTTCTGCTGCTGGGGCACAGCATGGGTGGCCTGGTGGCGGCGCGCTTTGTCGCTCTGCAGCGGCGCCCGGTAGACGCGCTGGTGCTGTCCTCACCAGCGCTTGACCCCGGTTTGAACCCGGTTCAAAAGCTGCTGGTGGCGGTGCTGCCATCCCTGTTCCCTAACCTGCGGGTGGGCAACGGGGTTGACGCCCGGCTGATCTCGCACGACCCGGCGGTGGTGGCGGCCTACCAGACAGACCCGCTGGTGCACGACCGCATTGCGGCGCGTCTGGCGCGCTTCATTGCCGATGACAGCGCTTCGGTCCGGGCTACCGCACCGGGCTGGACCCTGCCGACCCTGCTGCTTTATGCCGGCGCCGACAAGCTGGTCAACCCGGCCGGCAGCCGGGCCTTTGCGGCGGCCGCGCCGCCGGCGGTGCTCAGCAGCCAGTGCTTCGAGCCCCTGTACCACGAGATCTTCAATGAGGCCGAGCCCGGCCGCAGCCAGGTGCTGGCCGCGCTGCGCGCCTGGCTGGACGCCCGCTTTGCGCGCGGCAACT
>JBIKZZ010000087.1:0-10528 GCA_044354435.1 Rhodoferax sp.
CGTCGCTGGCCGCGAGACCCGCCAGCAACTCGGGGCTGATGGTCAGCAGGTCACAACCGGCCAGCGCCGTGATCTGGCCCAGGTTGCGAAAACTCGCGCCCATCACCTCGGTGGCAATGCCAAACTTCTTGTAATACTGGTAAATCTGCTCGACCGACTGCACCCCTGGGTCGTTGGCCCCTGCGCGGTCGGCCTCCACCCAGGCCGGACCAGCGGCTTTTTTGTACCAGTCGTAAATTCGCCCGACAAAAGGCGAGATCAGTTGCACCCGGGCCTGGCCGCAAGCCACCGCCTGACAAAACGAGAACAACAGTGTCAGGTTGGTGTGGATACCACGCCGCTCCAGTTGGGCCGCGGCCGCAATACCCTCCCAGGTTGCAGCCACCTTGACCAAAACCCGGTCGCTGTGAATGCCCTCGGCCTGGTAGAGCTCGACCAGTTGCTCGCCCCGCGCCACGGTCGCCGAGGTGTCAAAACTAAGCCGGGCATCGACCTCGGTGGACACACGGCCCGGGATGATGGCCAGTATTTCGCAGCCAAAGCGCACCAGCAATCGGTCCATCTGCTCTGCCAGCGAACGCTGCCGAAAACGGGCTACGGTCTCGACCAGCAGCGGCCGGTACTCAGGCTTTTGCACTGATTTGAGGATCAGCGAGGGGTTGGTGGTGGCATCTTGCGGCTGGTAGGCCGCCATCTGGCGAAAGTCGCCGGTGTCGGCCACTACGGTGGTGAATTGTTTGAGTGCGTCAAGTTGGTTCATGGTGTGGGTCCTGTCCTTGAATTATCTTTGAAACAAAGTTACATTACAACGTCTGAATTTATGTAACCGAAAATCATGTCTTTTGATCTTGTTCTGTTCGGAGGCACTGGCGATCTGGTCTGGCGCAAATTGATGCCAGCGCTGTTCCAGGCCTTTCGGCATGGGACGCTGCCACTGGGCGGCCGCATCATCGGCGTGGGCCGGGACGACCATAGCAACCAAGCATACCGCGAGCTGATCGGTACCCGTTTTGACAAGGTCGAACTCGCCAAACGCCCCAGCGTCGAAGAATTTGCCCGCTTTGCCGCACTGCTGGAATTTGTCCGCATGGACCTGTCGCGCCCGGACGACTACACCCGGCTAGGCGTCACGCTCGCCGAGCGCACGGCTGACACTGTGGTGATGTACATGGCCACCGCACCCACCTTGTTCACCACCATCTGCGAGCAGCTGGCCGCAGCCGGCCTGAACACCCCGCAGACCCGGGTGGTGCTGGAGAAGCCGCTCGGCCATGACCTGGCCAGCAACCGCGCCATCAACGACACCGTGCGCCGCGTCTTCAGCGAGCGCCAGGTGTTCCGCATTGACCATTACCTGGGCAAGCCGGCGGTGCAAAACCTGTTTGCCCTGCGTTTTGGCAACGCCCTTTTCGAGCCGCTGTGGCGGCGCGAGCACATTGCCAACATCCAGATCACCATGGCCGAAGAACTGGGCGTGGAAAAACGTGGCGCGTTTTATGAAACCACCGGCGCCCTGCGCGACATGGTGCAAAACCACGCCCTGCAACTGCTGTGCGCCATTGGCATGGAGCCGCCCATCAACTCACACGCCGACGCCATCCGCGACGAAAAGCTTAAGGTGCTGCGTTCGCTCAAGCCCTGGAACGCGCAGACCCTGGCGCAAGACGTCATCCGCGGCCAGTACAGCGCGGGCACCGTGGCCGGCGTAACCGTGCCGGGCTACCGCGACGAAGTCGGTGTGGCCCCGCACAGCCCGACCGAGACCTTTGTGGCACTGCGCACAGAAATCTCCAACTGGCGCTGGGCCGGCGTGCCCTTCTATATTCGCACCGGCAAACGACTGGCCGGGCGAGACGCCCACATCGTCGTCAACTTCCGTCCGACACCACACGCCATCTTCAATTCGCAGCGCGGCATGGCGAACCAGCTGGTGATCAACCTGCAACCGCGCGACGGGTTGGAGCTGCACCTGCTGGCACAGGGCCAGGAGAACCGGCGGCACGCGCAAACCCTGGCACCTGTGCAGCTGGATCTGGACTTTGACAAACGCTTTGGCTCAGAGCGGGTGGGCGCCTATGAGCGCCTGCTGTTGGATGTGATCGACGGCCGGCTCAACCTGTTTGTGCGCAGCGACGAGCAGGAGGAAGCCTGGCGTTGGGTCGAACCCATCATCAACCACTGGGCAGCCGACCCGCAAGGCCCGCGCCCCTACGCCGCTGGCACCTGGGGCCCCAGCGCCTCAAGCGCCATGATCGCCCGCGACGGCTTTTGCTGGGCCGAAGAGGCATGACCCTCCAAAACAAAACCATGTCAGCGAATAAAGTCGTTACTGCAGCGCAGAGACCCGTCATTCCTGCGCATAGACCCGTCATTCCCGCGGAGGCGGGAATCCATGCAGTCTTGGATTCCCGCCTCCGCGGGAATGACGGAACAAGAGGCGGGAATGACGGGAGAGGGCCCGGAAATAACGGAGCGTGCCATGCTTGATCGCATCAAAGCCTCACTGCCCTCACTGGCGCCGGCGGAGCAGCGGGTGGGCCGGCTGGTGCTGACAGACCCGCGCGCCTTTGCCAAGCTGCCGGTGAGTGAATTGGCCGACCGGGCCCATGTGAGCAAGCCCACGGTGGTTCGCTTTTGCCGCAGTGTGGGTTACGACGGTCTGTCAGACTTCAAGCTCAAGCTGGCCGGCAGCGTCAGCGAGGGCGTGCCCTTCATCCACCGCAGCGTGGACGCCGACGACAAGACCAACGACATCATGGTCAAGGTCATTGACAACACCGTGGCCGCTTTTTTGAAATACCGCAACGACGCCAGCAGCGCGGCCATCGAACGCGCGGTCAATGCCCTGGTAGCAGCTTACCGCGCCGGCAAACGCATCGAATTTTTTGGCGTGGGCAACTCGGGCGTGGTGGCACAAGACGCGCAGCACAAGTTCTTCCGACTCGGCGTGCACACCATTGCCTACAGCGACGGCCACATGCAGGTGATGAGCGCCTCGGTGCTGGGCGAGGGCGACTGCGTGGTGGTCATTTCCAACTCGGGCCGCACCCGTGACCTTATGGATGCCTGTGACATTGCCCGAAAAAACGGCGCAACCACCATCGTCATCACCGCCAGTGGCTCGCCCTTGGCCAGCGCCGGCCACATCCACCTGGCAGCCGACCACCCCGAAGGCTTTGACCGCTACAGCCCCATGGTGTCGCGTCTGCTGCACCTGATGATCATTGACATTTTGGCCACCTGCGTGGCCCTGCGCATAGGCGGCGAGACGCTGCAGCCGCTATTGCGCGAGATGAAGAACAACCTGCACAGCAAACGCTACACCTGAAGTCGCCAGAACCGCGCCGTCCTAGCCGCTCCTGTCATCCTCGCCGCCCCTTGTCATCCTCGCCACTGCTGTCATCCTCGCGCACGCGGGGATCCACGGGCCCCTGGATCCCCGGTCAAGCCGGAGATGACCTATCAGCAGCCGGCGATGACGAAGGGGACGGGGGATGACGACCCTGTCCCCGTCATTCCCGCGCATGCGGGAATCCAGGAAGTCATGGATCCCCGGTCAAGCCGGGGATGACGTATCAGCAGCCGAAGATGACCTAGCAGCAGCCGGAGATGACGCAGCGGCAGCAAGCGGCATGCCCTGCTCCACCAAGCTGGCGTGCAGGGCGGCGCCAAGGGGCAGCACCTCGTCATTGAAATCGTAGCGGCTGTTGTGCAAAAAGCAGCTGCCTACGCCGTTCTCCTCGCCCTGCCCCAGCCGCATGTAGGCGCCGGGTTTGACCTGCAGCATGAAAGAAAAATCTTCGGCGCCCATGCTTGGCTCCAGGTCGCGTACCACCTGCTCGCGCCCGACCAGGCTCTGCGCCACATCGCCGGCAAACTGTGCCTCGGCCGGGCTGTTGATGGTGGCCGGGTAGCTGCGCTCGTAGGTCACCACCGCGGTGGCGCCAAAGCCGATGGCTACCGCCTGGCACAGCTCGCTCAGGCGCTTTTCCAACAGGGCTTGTACCACCGGGCTGAAGCTGCGCACCGTGCCGACCAGGGTGGCACTGCCGGGAATCACGCTCATGGCGGCAGGGTCGCCAGCGCGCATGGAACACAGGCTGATCACCGCGTTGTCCATCGCCTTGATATTGCGCGACACAATACTTTGCACCGCCGTGATGATGTGCGCCGCCACCAGCACCGGATCTACCGTGGTGTAGGGGTGGGCACCGTGCCCGCCCTTGCCGGTGATCTCAATGGTGACGCGGTCCGAGGCCGCCATCATGGGCCCGGGGTTGATGCCCACGGTGCCGGGCCGCATCGCCGGCCAGTTGTGCATGCCGTATACCGAATCCACCGGAAAGCGATCAAACAGCCCGTCCTGGATCATGGCGCGAGCGCCCGCATAACCCTCCTCGCCGGGCTGGAAGATCAGCACGGCGGTACCGTCAAACTGCCGGGTTTCGGCCAGGTAGCGCGCCGCACCCACCAGCATGGCGGTATGGCCGTCGTGGCCGCAGCCGTGCATGCGGCCCGAGGTGGTTGACTTCCAGGCAAAGTCATTGTGCTCGGTCATGGGCAACGCATCCATGTCGGCGCGCAGCCCAATCATGCGGCCGCTGGTGTTACTGCGGCCGCGAATCACACCCACCACACCGGTCTTGCCAATGCCGGTATGAATCTCATCCACCCCACACAGCTGCAGCGCCTGCTGCACCCGCGAGGCGGTGTAATGCTCCTCAAAACCGAGCTCCGGGTGCGCATGCAGCTCGCGCCGCAGCGCCGTGATCTCGGGGTGGAACGCGGCAATGTGCGCAAATGCGCGGCCGTGGACTTTCAGTCGGGATGTCTGCATCAAAAATCTCCGAGAGTAGCGGCTCGCCAGCGGTGCCCACACAGACTTGACAGCACCTAACGAACCAGGATAATCACATACACCAGCAACATACACCAGTCTGGCCACGCCATTATGCAACGCTCGCAAATTTATCTGACTGAAATTCACCTGGGCCAACTCGCAGCCTTTGCGCGCGCCCGAGGCACCACACACAGCGCCTTGGTGCGCGAGGCACTTGACGATTATCTGGCCCGGCAAGAGCCTCTGGACAAACAAGCGCTGCGCGAACAGGCTTTTGGCGCATGGCTGCCCGAAGGCCCAGGCCCCAGTCTCCCAGACCTGCGCAACGAAGAACGTCATTTTTAAGCCCTGCCTAGGCCCAGCCTGCCATCCTGATCAAGACTGCCATCTTGAGCCCCATCCAGTCCACCCAAGACCCCTGCTTGCTGGACACTGATGTCCTCATCGATTACCTGCGCGGGTACCCGCCGGCCAGAGTCTTGTTTGCCCAGTTACCAGCGGACTGTGCGGTCAGCGCGGTGTCCGTGGCGGAACTGCACGTGGGCGTGCGTGAAGGCGCCGAGCGCAAGGCACTGGCGCTGTTACTAGACACCTTTTTGCACGTCGACCTGAGCGCGCCCATCGCGATTCAAGGCGGCCTGTTGCGGCGCGACCGGGGGCGCTCCCATGGCGCGGGCTTGAATGATGCGCTCATCGCCGCAACAGCCTTGGCGACCGGGCGTGTGTTACTGACCCTGAATGCCAAGCATTTCCCCATGCTGTCCAAACACCAACTGCTGGTGCCCTACCAAAAGCTAGCCAGCCAGTGACAGCGCGCTGCTTAGCGCTTGGTCAAGGTCACCGGCCCATACCAGGCATGGGCATTTGACCGGGTGTTGTCGGTATCGGTCATGATGCCAATGCCCAGCAGCGCACCGGGCGGTTCGCCAAAGGCTTGCTCAAAATCAGCCGCAATGTCGCGCTTGTAATCAAGCCATTGGTTCAAACGGCCGGCACCTGACTCCACCACCAGCTTGCGGATGCGGTCGGTGCGAGGGTTGATGATCACGCTGCCTGGGGCGCGGGTGTTGCACCAGACATACATCAATGTGGCATAGGGCATGGGCTCACCGGTCATGGTCTGCGCCAACTCCGACAGCATGGCGTTTTTCATAGAAAACTTGCTGCGGTCGCCTTCAAACACCAGCACCAGCCGTACCGGAGAGTCGTCGGCTTCGCGCAGCGCCATGTCGGCAATCGCAATCAAGGCGGGCACTTTCCACGAGAACTGAACCTCCCCAAGCGCCAGCGCAGGCAAACGGATCTTTTTGCGGAACAGGCTGGCTGAGGCCTTTGTCTGCGCACGCAGGGCGTGCCGGCCATCGGTGTACACATACCGGTAGTGGCTGGCGGTTTTGCCGGGGAAGATCTGATGCTCCCACACCGAAACTGCCCCAGGTAATGCACTGCCCAAGGCCCAAGGGCTTTGACCGGGGTTGTCTGCAAGCCTAACGGTATCTGGCGCATCCACCAACCCCGGCTTGGGCGACACCGCACAACCGCCGCACAGCAACGCCAAGGCAAGGCAGCACCCAGCCAAGCCCAAGGGAGACATCAAACCGCCATGACGCCGTTTCATCATGACTTTGATTCTGACACAGCCTGTCGCCCCAAATGGCCCATAAAAAAACCCCACCAAGCTAACCTGGCGGGGTTTTTGAGGTTTCAGCTTCTCACGCTGGCATCAAGCCAGCTGGAGAATCAGAACTTCTTGTGGACGCCAACTTGCCATGTGGCATTGGCCAAGTTGCTGGTCTTGCCGATGTCAGCAAACACCAAAGCAGTCTTGCTCAGGTTGTAGTCAACACCAACAGACATGACGTCAACGCCAGTGGTTTGGTTCTTCATGTAACCGGCCTTGCCCATGGCAGCGCCGAAGGGTGCAGTCGCGCCAATGTGGTACTGCTCGCCACTGATCACGCTGGTGGCTTGAGATTTGGAGCTTGCATAGCCACCCATGAGCTTGGCAACGCCAAAGTCATAAGAAGCGCCTACGCCCGTGCCGCTGGTTTGTGTGGCCTCGGCAGTAGCAGCTGTGACAGCTGGCAGGAAGCCCATCGCTGCATAAGCGGCGAGGGTCAGGGCTGCGCTCTTCTCAGACAACACCCGCAGGGCCAAGGGGCCCTTTGCGTAGTCGATGTAGATCCAGGATGCATCTTCGTTGGCCGTTGCACCGTCCATGCTCACGCCGACTTGAGCGGACAAACCGTTGACGTTCGGGGTTGTGTACTGCAGCATGTTGGTGTAACGACCACCAATGCCGTTACCAGCGTATGCGGTCACGATACCCGTGGCGCCGAACGCGTCAAAGGCGTAAAGACCATTCAGACCGAAACGGCCGGCACGGACTTGACCCCAGCTGGCATCAACCGCGACTGACGAATTGCGCCAGAGTTGGTTGGTGAAGGTGGCAGGACGGCTGGCAGAAACTTCACCAGTCATGATGTCATTGCGCATGTTGTACTGGCCAGTGACTTTCATGCCGCCGCCCAGGTCTTCCACCGCAGTGATGGTGACGTTGTTCGCAGCCACGTCGTTGGTATTAACGGTGGTTTCTGCATTAGCAACGCCAGTGTTCTGGACAGCAGCGCGGACGCCACCGGACAGGGTGACTTGGGCAGAAGCGGCGCCGACCAATGTCAGTGCAGCAATAGCTACGAGAGTTTTTTTCATTTCAAATTTCTCCAAAGTTAAACAAGGGGCTCAGAAACCTGGCTGGGCTTCCCGGCCAACCTCCCGTTTGAGGAAGTTAGGTGTATTCAAACAGACGTCCGCAGCCTTGGCAAAGAAAAGGGGTGCGGCACTCAAAAAATCGTCGTTTTCTGTTGCAGGCTGGCAACACAGGGGCTTTTCCCAGCCAGTTATCCCAGTGATTGATGGATCCCCGCTTTCGCGGGGATGACGAAATGGGCGCGGGATGACGCAATGGGCGCGGAATGACGAAATGGGGTCGGGGATGACGAATTAGGTGCGGAAGGACGAACTTGACCGAAAGTGCTTTATCAGCGCTGGGGGCCGCACACAACCGTCATGCCCGGCTTGACCGGGCATCCAGGGCTTTAGCCCTAGGCTGACATGGGTCACCCCCACGGCAGACCCTGGAACCTAAAATGATCCCCATGGACACATTGATCATTGCCGCCGACGCCGCCCTGCGCACCCTGTTTGCCAAACCACGTGCGTCGCGGGCTTGCCCGACGCTGCCGGACCAGCGCACCGAGCTGTCAGCAGCAGAGAAAGCCGAGTCCGGCGCGCTGATGCGGGTGAACCATGTAGGCGAAGTGTGCGCCCAGGCGCTGTACACGGCGCAGGCCTTGGCCACTAAAGACCAAGCGCTGCGTGAGCATTTCATCAAGGCCAGCACTGAGGAGACTGACCACCTGGCCTGGACGGCACAGCGCCTCGACGAGCTCGGCGCACGGCCCTCGCTGCTCAACCCGCTGTGGTACGCCGGTGCCTTTGGCTTAGGGCTGCTGGCAGGCAGGCTGGGCGACCGGGTCAGCCTGGGCTTTGTGGTGGAGACAGAAACCCAGGTGGAGGCGCACCTGCAAAGCCACCTGAGCCGGCTTCCGGCCAAGGACCACGCCTCACGCGCCATCGTGGCGCAAATGAAAGATGACGAGGCCCGCCACGCGCTGGAGGCCCGCCAGGCCGGGGCGTTGGAGTTGCCGGCCCCCGTCAAAGCCCTGATGACCGCAGCCGCCAAGGTGATGACGACGGTGGCGCAGCGGGTTTAAAGCTGGCCATATTGGCTGGAATATCAGGCCAACATTTCTAGCAGTACGCCATGCCAAGCCTTGGCGTCGATTTTTCCCATTTTTTTGCCCAGCCTGATTTTGTCGACGCACCGCAGTTGGTCAAGTAGGATTCGGGCACTTTTACCCTGAAAAATCACCTCTGGACGGCACCCCATGGGCCTGCCGGCGCTGGTCAGGGGCGCAATGACGACCCTTGGCAAGGCTTGGTTCAAATCATTAGGTGAGACGACCAGCGCCGGGCGGGTTTTCTGGATCTCACTACCGACGACTGGGTCAAGATTGACCCAATAGACCTCGCCACGAGTGATCGCCGGGTTCACCACACCCACTCACCGTCATCCGCGCTGGACAGAGCCAACCAGTCCTGCGCTTCAGCCTGCTCCTGAGCCAAGGCGGCTGGTGGCGCGTCGCCAGCGTCCGCAAACCAGCCTTCACGCAATTGACGTCGCGCCGGCTTGATGACAATTTGCCCATCTTGCAGTTGCATGTCCACTTGATCCTCAATCTGGCAAGAAGCCAGAAATGCCGCCGGAATCAAGACACCGCGGGAGTTGCCGATTCGGCGCACGGTGGTCAGCATGATGGCACTCCTAAAAATAATAACAAAATTATAACAATGCAGCGCGATTAGGCTCAGGCTTCCAGCACCTCAAAGCTGGTGCTGATCTGCGCCGTTTTTCCCAACATGATGCTGGCTGAGCAGTATTTGTCGTGGCTCATGGCGATCGCGCGCTCCACAGCGGCAGCAGGCACCGCTTTGCCTGTGACGGTGAAGTGCATGTTGATGCGGGTGAACACCCTGGGGTCGGCGTCGGCGCGCTCGGCGTTGAGCTTGACGGTGCAACCGGCCACGGCATGACGGCCGCGCTTGAGAATCAGCACCACGTCGTAGGCGGTGCAGCCACCGGCACCAGCCAGCAAAAGTTCCAGCGGGCGCGGCGCCAGGTTCTGGCCGCCGAGCTCCGGCTTGGCGGTGTCTGCGGCGCCATCCATCATCAGGGTGTGGCCGCTGCCGGTTTCGGCAACAAAGCCCATGCCCGAGCGTGTACCCAGGCCGCCGGTCCAGTTGACTGTGCATTCCATGAATAAATACCTTTAAAAAAATAAATAGTGTGCAGGCTCAGCGCATGGCTTGCCGAGCCGCCTCTGCAAGAAAACCGCTGCGCGTTTGCCCGTGGGCACGGGCGTACTCGTCGATGCGGCGCAAAGTGCGACCCGGCAAGGTGATGTTGACCTTCTCGGCCGGCCCCCAATAGCTCTCCACGGCCACGTCCACCATGGCCCACACCCAGCCGGCATAGTCGAGATTAGATTGGTGGGCGGCCATGGCGGCGGGCAACGGCACATCTCGCCCATCTTCAGCCAAAAATTCGCAATGGGCGTCTATCGCCTCCCGCGCATTGTCAAACGCTTCTTCCAGCGTGTCACCGGCGGAAAAGCAACCCGGCAAGTCCGGCACCACCACGCCATAAGCCGTGGTGTCGGTTGCCGGCTCGATCGCAATTAAAAATTTCATGATTTAACCTTTCAAACCAGCCTGCTTTAACAATTGATGCACCAAGCCGATGCCCAAATCCTTTTTGGGATGCGGCACGCTGATGTGCCCAACGCGCTGCGGGTGACTGAAAACATGGTGACTGCCCCGCACCGCGCGAAGAAGCCAACCCTCAGCCTCTAGCATTTTGATGACCTCTGCAGTGCGCATGGTGGTTAGTATAACCATCCACACATCGGGTGACACGGTAAGTCACGCCACACTTCATACAAAATATGCTTTAATTAGCATCTTATTTAATGTCAATTTTGCAGAGGAGGTGATTCCCATGGACACTGTGCTTTCTCATTTTGCCGTCAGCGTCACTGAGCTCAAGCGAAATTACGCCGACATCAT
>JBIKZZ010000102.1:0-9994 GCA_044354435.1 Rhodoferax sp.
CAACGCGCAGGGCGTGCTGCTGGCCGCCGCCGAGACGCAAGTCGGGCTGTCGGCATTTCAGACCCTGTTTGACGAAGGTCTGTATGACGTGGTCATGCCCGATGTGAAGTACTGCGGCGGCCCCTGGGAGATGCTGCGCATTGCAGAGCGGGCGGCGGCGCAGGGCGTGCAGTTCTCACCGCACAACCCGTCCGGGCCGGTCTGCAGCTGGCACAGCCTACTGGCGGCGGCAGTGGCGCCGGACTGCGACATGCTAGAGATCCAGTTTGATGAAAGTCCGCTTTATGACGCGCTGCAGGCCGGGGCAGGGCTGCCGATGGTCAACGGGCAGTTGCGAGTGCCGGCGCAAGCGGGCAGCGTGCTAGGTGTTCAGCCCGCCCTGTTGGCAGCCCACCCCTATCAGGCCGTGCCGCCGGGTATCGAGACCCTGCTCAACCGCTGAGCCGGCGCTAAGTCAACGCTCAGTCGGCGCGGATGTTTTTCTCGGTGGCGAGTTTTTTCCAGCGCGCCACATCGCCACTGACACGGCTTGCAAACGCCTCGGGCGTTGACGGTGCCGGGTCACAGGCCAGGGTGGCGAGCCGGGCCTTGATGTCGGGCTGCTCCAGCGCCTGGTTGACCAGGGTGTTGATGCGCTCCACCACTGCCCGCGGGGTACCAGCAGGTGCCAGCACGCCAAACCAAGCCAGGGTCTCAAAGCCTGGCAGGCTCTCCGCCAAGGCCGGTACGTCGGGCAGACTGTAATGGCGCTGGGCCGTGCTCACCGCCAGCGCCTGCACCCGGCCGGCCTTGATCTGTGCCGACCAGGGCGGCAGGTTGCCGATCATCACCTGCACCTCATCACCCAGCAAGCCGGCCACGGCAGGTGCCGAGCCCTTGTAGGGGATGTGGGTCAGGTCAGTGCCGGTCAGGCTCTTGAACAACTCGGCCGACAAATGGGCCGAGCTGCCCACGCCACCCGAGGCGTAGTTGAACTTGCCCGGGTTGGCCTTGGCCAGGGCCACAAACTCGGCCACGTTTCGGGCCTTGACGCTGGGGCTGACCACCATCACATTCGGGGTGGTGCAGATCATGGCCACCGGCACAAAGTCTTTCACCACGTCGTAGGGCAGCTTGGTGTAAATGCCGGCGTTGACGCCATGCGAGCCGGCATTGCCAACAATCATGGTGTAGCCGTCGGGCGCGGAGCGGGCTGCGGCTTCGGTGCCCAGCACCCCACCGGCGCCCGGCTTGTTGTCAATCACCACCGGCTGGCCGAGTTCGCGCGACAGGCGCTCGGCGATGATGCGGCCGGTGATGTCCGAGCCGTCGCCCGGCGTGCTGGGCACCACCCAGCGGATGGGCTTGTTCGGGTAGGTCTGGGCCAGGGCGCTGCCGCCCCAAAGAGCGCCGACGAAGGTGGCGCTCAAAGCGGCCTTCAAAGCAGCTCGTGCAAGGTGTTTCATGGTCGTCTCCGAGTTATCCGCTAAGTCTATGTCACGGGCAGTCGTCAGTCGACCTTGGCGCCGCTGAGCTCCACCGCACGCTTCCATTTTTGCAGGTCCTGCCGCAGGTAATCGGGAAACGCCTGGTGCCCAAGCCCGACGATTTCGGTGCCGTCGGCCTGAACCTTGTCCCGGAAGGCAGGGTCGGCCAGGGCCTTTTGTATTTCCTGATCGATCCGGCGAGCCAGCTCGGCCGGAAACTTGGCGGGCGCCATCACCGCGAACCACGACACCACCTCGAAGCCCTGCACTGTGTCACCCACCGAGGGCACCTCCGGCAGGGCTGCATTGCGCTTGGGCCCGGTCACCCCCAGGGCGCGGATCTTGCCGCCCTTGACCAGTGGCACGGCGGTAGACAGCGTGGGAAAACCAAACAGGGCCGAGCCCCCCATCACCGATGTGATGATCTCCGGGGCACCCCGGTACGGCACATGCAAAGCGTCCACCCCGGCCATGGCCTTGAACAGTTCGGCACACAGGTGGGCACCGCTGCCATTGCCCCCCGAGGCATAGTTGTACTTGCCCGGTTCAGCTTTGAGTGTGCGCACCAGATCGGACACCGTCTTGAGGGGCGAGTCAGCCTGAACGATCAGGGCATGGGGCATGGCATAGGTCAAGTTGATCGGCGTGAAGTCGTTGATCGGGTCGTAGGGTACCTTGCGGTACAGGTGGGGGTTGATGGACAGGCTGCTGGTACCCAGCCCCAAGGTGTAGCCGTCCCCGGCCGATTTGGCAATGGCGTCCAGACCGATGTTGCCGCCGGCCCCCGGCTTGTTGTCAATCACCACGGCCTGGCCGAGTGCGATGGTTAGCCGCTCGCTCAGGCCGCGCGCAATCACATCGGGCGCGCTGCCCGGAATAAAGGGCACGATGAGCTTGATGGGCCGCGCCGGCCAGGCCTGCGCCCATGTGGTCGGTACAGCGCCAAGACCAGCCAATGTGGCGCCAAGGCCAATGAATTTGCGTCTGAACATGTGAGTCTCCTTGTGTGTCAACAATCAAGCATCAATTGAATGCGGCCTCGGTGCCCGGGGCCGGGGTAAAGCCCAGGTCACCGCGGGCCAGCGCCGCGTCGCGCCCACCGTGGGCCGCCAGCAGGTCTTGCTGCCTTTGCTTAGCCCGCTGGTCCACCTCGTCGGGGTTGAGCACCCGCCTCAAGGCCGCTTCGCAGGCCAGCAGGGTCTCAAGATGGGTCGGGTTGGTGGCCAGGTCCTGCAATTCTTCGGGGTCAGTCGCCAGATCAAACAGCTGGGCCGGGTGGTCCACATAGTGGCAATACTTGAAGCGGCCGTGTCTCAGCAGGGTGGCGCCACCCGTGCAGCCGATGGCGTGGTACTCCGACAGCACCGGGCGGTGGGCGGCGGCCCCCTGCGCCAGGTCAGTCAGCGATTGCCCGCTGGCCTGCGCCAGCGCGGGCGCTGCGGCCGCTTGCAGGATCGTGACGGCACAGTCCACATGGCTGACCGGCTCTGCCACCACCTGCCCGGCCGGGATGCCAGGCCCTGCCAGAATCATCGGCACACCGGCGGATTCTTCATACAGCGTTGATTTACCCCACAGGCCGCGCGCACCCAGGTTGTCGCCATGGTCGCTGGTGTAGATCACCAGCGTGTCATCACGCAGGCCCGCTTGATCTAGCGCCGCCAGCACCTGGCCCATCTGCTCGTCCATGAAGGACACCAGACCGCAGTAACCGGCGATGGCCCGGCGCACGTCCTGCTCGTTGTGAAAGTGGCTGCCGTAATCGACCACCCGTGCGTATTCGTCGGTGTAGGGGTGGTGTGGCCTGACCGCAGGGTCATACAGTTTGGGCATCGGCAAGTCCAGCGCCGCATAGTGCTCGTACCAGGGCGTGGGCGCCGTCAATGGAAAATGCGGCGCCACCATGGACACAAACAGCACCCAGGGCTTGTCGTCAGGCTGCTGAGCCCGCTCCTGCAGCCAGGCGCAGGCGGCATCGCCGATCTTGCGGTCATAGCGGGTGTAAGTGGATTCGCCCGGGCCGGCCAGCTTGGCCATTTTGTCGCCACCGCGTCGCACCGGGATGTTGCTGCGCACCAGGCCCTTGATGTCGCCGATGCCGTCGATCACGTGCATGGGCAGGATTTCTTCGGACCAGCCATGGTCATCGCCGGGCTGACCCCGGAAATGCAATTTGCCAATGGACGTCGCTCGGTGGCCGGCTTGGCGCAGCGCATGGTGCCAGCTCGGCACGCTGCCGTCATAGGCGTCGGCGTTGTCCCAAAAACCGACCTCATGCACATAGCGGCCGGTGGCAAAGGCGGCGCGGGCCGGCACGCAAATGGGGCTGCAGGTGTAGGCCTGGCTGAAACGGGTGCCGCGGCTGGCCAGGCGGTCGAGGTTCGGGGTCTGGATGAACGGATGGCCGGCACAGCCCAGGAACTTGGGGTTGTGCTCGTCGGACATCAGCACCAGGACATTGAGCGGTCGGGTCATATTGGGTCAAAAGGTGGGGTCAGGTTGCCGCAAACCATTGCTTCAGCAAGGGATGCGCCAGCGCGTCACGGTTCACCACATGCGGCGGAACTTTGTGGTCACAGACGTCGGCCACGGCGCCCAGGCCGCTGCGGGCAATGGCGCCAAAGCACTCGTCGGTCCAGCACAGCGAATGGGGCGTCACGATCACGTTGGCCATGGCCAGCAGCGGGTTGTCGGGCGCCACCGGCTCCTGCTCGAACACATCGAGCGCGGCCCCGGCGATGCCCTGCGCCTGCAGGCAGGCGATCAAGGCCGCCTCGTCGACGATGGGGCCGCGCGCCACATTAATCAGGTAGGCGTTGCGTTTCATCAAGGCCAGCCGGGCGGCGTTGATCAGGTGGTGGGTTTCGGGGTTGAGCAGGCAGGCCAGCACCACAAAATCGGCCTCGTGCAGCAGCGCATCGAGCGGCACCAGGGTGCCACCGCGCGCTGCTACCAGCTGCGCGTCCGCATAGGGGTCGGCCGCCAGCACGCGCAAATCAAAAGCCCGCGCCAAGCCCATGGTCTCCAGGCCGATGCCACCGGCGCCCACCAGGCCCAGCGTCTTGCCAGTCAGGCCTTGGCCCATGTGCTCCACACGCTCGTTCCAGCGACCACTGCGGGTGAGACTGTCCTTGATCATCAGTTTTTGCGCCAGCGCCAGCACCAGGGTCAGCGCCATGGTCGCCACCGGGCGGCGCACGGCATCGGGCGTGTTGGTCAGCAGCACGCCGCGCGCACTGAGTGCGGCGACATCGACCGAGTCGTAGCCGACGCCATGGCGCGCAATCAGCTTGACGCGGGGGGGCTCGGTGCCAAAACTGTCGGCACCAACCCGGGGTGAGTTGACGTACAAGGCGTCGTAACGATCGGTCAGTGCCGGCGTGATGGCGGTAACAGCCTCTGGGAGGTACTCCCAGCTCAGGCCAGGTGTCTGGTCGAGACGGGCCAGTGCCTCGGCGCCAAAGGTGGGTTCGCCTGCAGCATTGCGCAGGTCGCGGGTCAGGCCGACATGGAAGGAAACGCTCATGGTTGGGTACTCAGGCTCGGGCTTTTTGGGGTCACGCCAGCGCCCGCACGGCGCCTATGCCGTTGCAAGCAGCGCACTGGGCCTTGATGGCCTCGATGTCGACGCCGCTGTGCTCGGTGTCGTACATCAGAAAGTCCGCGCCAACCGCGCGTGCCATCTGCGCCATGCCCGGTACAAAAAATTCAAACACCATGGTGCCAACGGGCACGTGACCGTTCTTCAGGCGCTGTTTCAGGGGCAGGTCGGGGCTGGAAGGGGCTGCGGTCATGGCTTTGGGGGTCGTGGCTAGGCCAGGCTGAGTTGGTGCAAGATAGGCCAATCAGCTTAGAGGCAGGGGCTTCATCTGACCATGCGGGTTTACGCGAAGCTGGGCAGATCCGTCCAGCGGGCCCGCCAAGAATTGCTACTTAATTCATAGCTAACTGTTGTTTTATTACAAGGGCTGGAGCACGATTTAACCTAAAGTTGTGGGCACCGCCCAGCCTCTGGGTTTCGCCCGCTCACCCCATGCCTCACCCCACTGCACCCGAGCTCCAAGCCTACTTCCAACAGCATGGCGTGCATGAGGTCGAGTGCGTTTTCCCCGACATATCCGGCTACCCGCGCGCCGTGGTGATCCATGACTGCGTTGAGCTGGACGGCACGCCCTGCCTATGTGAGCGGCGGCCCCCCAGCAGCGCGCCGGGTGGAAAACCGCATTGCCGGTGCTGACGCCAGCCCAGTAGCGCGGCAGTTGTTGGGCGACACCTTTGTCACCGGCTTTTGCGCCGTTAAGGCGCTGGAGCACGACAGTTACCTGAACGAGATCAGCGCTTGGAAGCGGCGCTACCTGCTGCCGCTGGTCTGAGCCAGCCGGCTACAAGGCGCCGCTGCGCTTGAAGCGGTCGGTGGCGGCCAACAATGCCGCGGCAATGCCGGGCTCGAAAGCCGCGTGGCCGGCGTCTTCCACCATCAGAAAGCTGGCCTCGGGCCAGGCCTGGTGCAGACGCCAGGCCGACAGCGGCGGGCAAACCACGTCGTAACGGCCCTGAATGATGGCGGCCGGCAAATGCCGGATGCGATCCACCCCACGGATCAGCTGGTCATCGCCCAGGAACGCCTGGTTGCGGTAGTAATGCGCCTCCAACCGGCCCACACCCAGCGCCACCGCGTCGCTGCCAAATTCGTCGGCCACTTCGGGGTGGGGCAACAGGTGCAGGCAGCTGCCTTCGTAGCGGCTCCAGGTGCGCGCTGCTTGCAGGCCTTCGGCTGGATCAGCACCGAACATTCGCTTGGTGTAGGCGCCCAGCAGATCGCCCCGCTCCTCGGGCGGGATAGGCGCGACCAGTTGGGCGTGCGCCTCCGGGAAAAACCAGCGCATGCCATTGAGGAACCAGTCCAACTCAGGCGGCGTGCACAAAAAGATGCCGCGCAAGACAAAGCCAGTGCAGCGCTGCGGATGCGCCTGGCCGTAGGCCAGCGCCAGCGTGGAGCCCCAGGAGCCACCAAAAACCAGCCAGCGGTCAACGCCCATCAGTTCGCGCAGCCGCTCGATGTCGTCCACCAAGTGCTGCGTGGTGTTGTCGCGGGTTTCACCCAGCGGGGTCGACTGCCCAGCGCCGCGCTGGTCGAACAGCACGATGCGGTAATGGGCTGGGTCAAAAAACTGCCGGTGCGCCTTGGACAGGCCCGCGCCTGGGCCACCGTGCAGGAACAGCACCGGCACTCCCTGCGGGTTGCCGCACTCCTCCCAATACAAGGTGTGCAGGGCATCAACGGCGAGGCGGCCGCTGCGGTAGGGCTCGATCGCTGGGTACAAGGGCGTGGCGGAAGACTGGACGGATGGGTTGGACGTCATGATGCTGGCTGGCGGCAAAACTGAGATTTTGCACCTTGGACCGAGCCTTGGCCGGGGGTCCGGTCGACGCATCATTGTCTATATCAATCGATTAGGAATTTTCAATTGGCTAAAATTATCACTATTAACTATCATTCAATCCGTGTTGATTAATTAAATCTATGTTTAACCGGAGTTCCTCATGACCACCTCACAACGCCCCGATATCAAAACCATGGCCAACCTCGAAGCCGCCTTTGCCGGCGAGTCGATGGCGCACATCAAGTACCGCTATTTCGCCAAGCTGTCGCGCGAGGCCGGCGACGAAGAGACCGCCCGCACCTTTGAGTCCACCGCCGACCAGGAGGTGATGCACGCCTTTGGGCACCTGGACCTGCTCTACCCCAAGTCCAGCATGACGCCGGCCAAGGCACTGCAAATCGCCATCGACGGCGAAACCTATGAGTACACAGAGATGTACCCCGGCTTCCGTCAGACCGCCGAGACCGAGGGCAACGCCGCCGCGGTGACCGAGATGGACGCGCAGATCGGCGAGTCGCAGGCGCACGCGGCACAATTCAGGGCCACGCTGGACAAGGCGCAAAAACGGTTTGCAGCCTTGGCCAAGGTGGAGGAACGCCACGCCCGGCACTACCAGGCGCAACTTGACAAAATAAGCGCCTGATCAATTGCTACAAATTAAATAGCTATATCGTCAATAACCACGTGGCCTAGAGCCCGATTTTTCATATTTTTTGGAGTTAGACATGAAGACCTGGATTTGCATTGTTTGCGGTTTTATTTACGACGAAGCGGCTGGCCTGCCGGGCGATGGCATTCCCGCCGGAACGCTGTGGGCTGATGTACCCGCCGGCTGGACCTGCCCGGACTGCGGCGTGGCCAAGGCCGACTTTGAAGCCGTCGAAATCTGAGCATAGACTCCCACTGCCATGAACCTCCCCCTGATCGTTATCGGCGCCGGCCTGGCCGGCTGGACCACCATCCGCGAATTCCGCAAGCTTGACCCGGACACGCCGGTGACGCTGATCACCGCCGACAGCGGGGACTTCTATGCCAAGCCGACGCTTTCAAACGCCTTTGCCCAGCAACGCGGCCCGACGCAGTTGGTCACCACGCCAGCAGCGCGCATGGCCGAGACGCTGAAAGTCACCCTTTTGGCACAAACGGAGGTAGTGGCCATTGACCCGGCCCAAAGGCGGGTGCGCACTGGGCAGGGTCAAATTGATTACCGCGACCTGGTGCTCGCCACCGGTGCACACGCGATTCGGCTGCCCTTGGCAGGTGACGCGGCCGAGCAAGTGTTGTCGGTCAATAGCCTGGACGACTTTTCAGCCTTCCACGCCCGACTGTTGGCTGAGCGTGCGCCCGAGGCGGCCAAGGCCCGGGTACTGATCATCGGTGCCGGGCTGATCGGCTGCGAATTTGCCAATGACCTTGCCGGCACCGGGCACCCGGTGCAGCTGGTCGATCCCGCGGCCGCACCGATCTCGGCGCTGCTGCCGGCCCAGGCCAGTGCCGACCTTCAAGCTGCCCTGACAGGCCTGGGTGTTCAGTGGCACTTTGGCACCACCGTGGCAGCGGTCAACGAGGCCGCCGCCGGCGCCATGCGCATCACGCTGGCCAACGGCCAAAGCCTGGAGGCCGACCTGGTGCTGAGCGCCATCGGCCTGCGCGCCAACACGACACTGGCGCAGGCAGCCGGCCTGCAGTGCGAGCGCGGCGTGGTGGTGGACGCTAGCCTGCGCACCAGCCAGCCCCACATTTACGCCCTGGGCGACAACGCCCAGTACGCTGGTCAAGACTGGGATCAGGCGACCAGCGCCCCGTTGAGCGGCGGGCGTACCCTTCCCTATGTGATGCCGATCATGAACGCGGCCAAGGCCTTAGTCGCCACCCTGACCGGCACCCGCACCGAACTGGTCTTTCCCCTGATGCCGGTGGGCATCAAGACACCAGCACTGCCCATCGTGGTGGCCCCGCCCGCGCCAGGCACCGCCGGCGAGTGGCAGAGCACGTCGCCGGGGATTTGGCAATTTCGTGACCCCGACGATCAGGTGCGCGGCTTTGTGCTGACCGGCGCCCAGACCAACCAACGTATGGCGCAAAGCAAGCTCGTGCTGCTCTAGCGGGCAGTCATTGTGCTGTTAGCCTAGGGTTTTCCCGTAGCTGACATTACAATAACTGCCCCACAGCGAGAACGACCTCCCCCACTTTGGGTTGATACTGGTCGCAGCAGGAGACAAACATGCCCGACAGCACGCCCAACACCGAAGAAAAACGCGCCCAATTGCGCCGCGCTGCGCTGGAATATCACGAATTCCCGACGCCAGGCAAGATTGCGATTGCGGCCACCAAACAGTTGGTCAACCAGCATGACCTGGCGCTGGCCTACTCACCGGGCGTCGCTGCCCCCTGTGAAGAGATCGTCAAAGACCCCAACAACGCCTTCAAGTACACCAGCCGCGGCAACCTGGTGGCGGTGATCACCAATGGCACGGCCGTGCTCGGCCTGGGGGACATCGGGCCGCTGGCCGCCAAGCCGGTGATGGAGGGCAAGGCCGTCCTGTTCAAGAAGTTCGCCGGCATCGATGTGTTTGACATCGAGATCAACGAAAAACACGACCTCGACAAGTTGGTGGACATCATTGCGTCGCTGGAGCCCACCTTTGGCGGTATCAACCTGGAAGACATCAAGGCTCCGGATTGTTTTTACGTTGAGCGCCGACTGCGCGAACGGATGAAGATCCCGGTCTTCCACGACGACCAGCACGGCACGGCCATCGTGGTCGGCGCGGCGCTGCTGAACGCGCTCAAGGTGGTGGGCAAGGACCCGAAACAGGTCAAGCTGGTCACCTCAGGCGCCGGGGCGGCGGCGCTGGCCTGCCTGAGCCTCCTGGTCAAGCTGGGCATACCGCGCCAGAATATTTTTGTCACCGACCTGGCAGGGGTGGTGTACGAGGGCCGTACCGAGCTGATGGACGAGGACAAAATCGTCTTTGCCCAGAAAACCGAGGCAAGAACCCTGAGTGACATCATTGCAGACGCCGACATTTTTCTCGGGTTGTCCGCCGGTGGTGTGCTCAAACCCGCCATGGTTCAGAAGATGGCAGCGAACCCCATCATTTTTGCCCTGGCCAACCCAAATCCGGAAATCTCCCCGGAAGA
>JBIKZZ010000094.1:0-10224 GCA_044354435.1 Rhodoferax sp.
CTGCGTAATGCTGCTTAAACAGTGTGCCGTCAGCAGCCAGCGCGTCCAAGTGGGGAGTTTTGACCACCGGGTGCCCCAGCGCTGACAGGCACTCGCCACGCCATTGATCTGCCGAAATGAACAGGACTTTTCGTGGCCGGCTCATGTTGCGCTGGAATCAGCGACGGCGATGCACTCCAACTCAAAGCGCAGCGCGGCAGACAGGCAGCCGGTGATGGTGGTGCGTGCAGGGTAGGGCGCTTGAAAGTACTCGCGGTAAAGCCGGTTGAACTCGGGTATATCCGTCGCGTCGCGCACATAGTTCCGAGTCTGGACCACCTGCGCCAGCGTGCAACCCGCTGATTGCAGCACCTTGCGAAGATTCTCCACAGACCGCCGAAACTCGCCCTCAAACGTGTCAGACACGATGGCCCCGGTGACGTCTACCGAGGCTTGTCCCGATACGAACACCATATTCCCCACCCGTACGGCTGGACTGAAAGGCAGGTGTGAGACCGGGGTATCAGCCTCGCGGGGATAAGAAACTTCAGGACGCATAGTTTTCTCCTTTAATTGGGGTCAGATTCCAATTAAATCTCATACTGGCTGTTTGTCAAATAATTAGAATCTGACCCCAATTACCAATTAATTGAAGGGTCCGCTTTTGACGAAGCTACCGCCCTGGTAGCGACGCGCCGGGTCCATGAGGTCGAGGGGTGGTGTCGCCTCTCGATCGGCACGGTAGGGCTCTGCGCTGTCTTGTGGCTTGAACCCCAGGTGAGCCGCGCCAGCGTTATTCCACCATGGGTTGCGGTTGTCCGACATGCCAAAAACAACGGTGTGGCCGATTTGTGGCGTCTCCAGGCAACACCGAATTAACTCGGTCAGATCGCGATAGCTCAGCCAGGTGTGGAGCATTCGGCGGTCCTTGGGTTCGGGAAAGGCTGAGCCGATGCGCATGCTGGCGCTTTGAATGCCATAGCGGTTCCAGTAAAACTGCGCCACGTCCTCTCCGAATGACTTGGACAGACCGTAATAGCTATCCGGGCGACGCAGGCAATCGGTGCCCAGCAGGTCATCTTGCTGATGAAATCCCACCACATGGTTGGAGCTGGCGAACACCACGCGCTCAACGCCGTGGCGGCGGGCGCCCTCATAGATGTGCAGTACACCCTTGATATTGGCTTCCAAAATTTCTTCAAAGGGGTAGTCGGTGGCCAGGCCGCCCATATGGACGATGGCGTTGCAGCCCTTTACCAGTTGGTCTACAGCTTGTTTGTCCGCCAGTTGGCAGGACTGAACCTCTTCTCCGTGGCCGGCGGCTTCCATGGTAGCGATATCGGAGAGCCGCATCTGCTGCGCGTAGGGCCGCAGGCTGGTGCGCAGATGGCGGCCAAGTTTGCCGGCAGCGCCGGTGAGCAGAAGGCGGGGAATCATGATGGGCGTTCCTGTATGCGATGGGGCGGCGGGCTTAAGGGGTGACGGCGCTGGGCGCTGCATGGGCCTTCTTGATTTGAAACTGCGATTGGGCAGGATCACTCAGGCGTATGCCTGCGGCCTTGACGGCCTGGTCTGGTACTTTGTCCAACTTGTTATAGCTGGCATGCGCTTGGGCTTTGTAAGGGGTGTTGTGTGCTGCGTTGTAGCAAAAAAGTACTGTCCAGCGTCGATTGGGCGAGCGATTCTGGTCGGAGCGGTGCATCACATTGCTGTGGAAGAACAAGCCGTCGCCCGGCGCCATCTCGGCATAGACCAGATCCATGTCTTTGAGCATCTGATCCACGCGCTCCATATCTGCGCCCACCTGCTCGCCCGGTCCTGTGCTGTGGTTAATGCGGCCAGCATGATGCGAGCCTCGAATCACCTGCAGGCAGCCATTGTCGCGGTCTGCGCGGTCCAGCGCCACCATCACGCTCGCCATGTGGGGGAATAAGCAGCCGTTGTGGTACCAGTAGCCGTAGTCCTGGTGCCATTCCCAGGCGCCGCCGTCAAACGGCTCTTTGGCGGTGAGCTTGGAGTGGTAATGGTAGACCTCGGCCCCCAGCATGTCTTCGATGGTGTCGACCACCCGCTCGCTGCGTGCCGCTAAACCATAGACACTGTCACCTGGCTCGTTCCACAAGGCAATCCGTGTCGCCTTGCCCTGGGCGTCGCGGCGTTCGTAAAGGCTTTGTTTGAGGGCCGGGTCTTGCTCCATGGCCTGGCGCATGAGGCTGATCTCTTCTGTGTCGAAAAGAGCTGGAATCAGGACAAAGCCATCCTTGTCATAGGCCTGGCGTTGGGCGCTTGTGAAAACGGTAGGCATTGGATCTCCGGTTGGTTTTGGGACGTCGGCCAGTTGTCGTTGGCTACAGAGCCGACTCAGCTGCCAAACATTCGTGATCGTGTGTTTTGCAGATGACGCCGCATGGCTGCCTCCGCAGCCACGCTGTCATGTTGCACGATGGCATCGACCACGGCCACGTGCTCGGCCTGGACGCTGAGCAGGCGCTCCGGGCTTTTGCTGAGCGAGAAATTGCGCAGCAGGTCCATGCCGAATGTCACGTGCTGCTGGATTGAGGCAATGACCGAGACAAAAAACTGGTTCTTGCTGGCGCGGGCAATCGCGATGTGGAAGTCGTAGTCTTCCTGCACGCCCAGTACCTGATTATTGACAGCCATTTGCAGCCGCGCCAACTCACGTTGAATCAGCGCCAAGTCGGTTTCGTCGGCCATTTCTGCGGCAAGTGCTGCCGCACCGCCTTCGATGACGATGCGGAACTCAATGCACCGTCGCACATCGGACAGTGACTCCAACGGCATGAAGCGGGGTAAATCCGGGTCTGGCCGGCGCGTGACAAAGGTGCCAGCACCCTGACGGCTGGTGATGATGCCATCGGCCCGTAGCCTTGAAAGCGCCTCGCGCACGGTTGGGCGAGAGGTTTTGAACTGCTCGGATAAGGTCTGCTCGGTGGACAGGCGGTCGCCTTCTTGCAGATCGCCCTGGATGATCAAAGCCAGCAGCTCGCGGTAGACCCGATCGGCAAGACCTTCCGGGGTACGTCGTGCAGTCATGGCCAGACGGTGGGGCTAGGCGTTGGTGTCAGCCGCCAACAACTGCTTGGCAGTGGCCTCAATCTCACCGCGCATTGCAGTAGGAGACGGGCTCAGCAGCGGCAACTGGGCGCCCATATCGGCCACGCCAGACCAGGTGACTGCGTCGTGCAGCACGCGGATCAAAGAGACCGAATCACGCAGCGTCTCTAGCGGTAAGAACATGTCGTACAGCCGCTGGGCCTCGGTCATGTCCTGCCTTTGCAGTGCGCGCAGCAGCGCCATGCAGGCTTTGGGGGCGATGCAACCAGAGCCGGTGGTGAAGGATGCCAGACCAAAGTGGCCCAGATGCGATAGCACCGGCCGCTCCCCCATGCCGCTGACGATGCGGCGGCTGGAAATCCGGCCGATCATCGCTTTTAAAAATGGGTCATCGTCCGGCGCTGGCCGAACCACCGCGTATTTGACGCACAAAACCTTGTTTGATTCGACCAGCGCTCGCAGGGTGTCGAGGTCAATGTACTGTTCACTTTTGATGTAGAGCGTGACGGGCATCGCGGCGATATCCACAAAGCGAGATATACCTTCGGCTACGCCTTGCGGCGTTGTAAACCCCTGCATGGGCAGCACCATAGCGGTCTGGTAGCCAGAATTGCGCAGCAGCAGAGCCTGGTCACTCATCTTGCCAAAGTCTGGTCCTACTGCTGGAATGACCCGCGTGTCAGGTCCAGCGGCATCTGCCAGCATCTCCAGCATCGGTCCGTATTCACGCAAAGGCATGTGGTAAAGGTTGGCGTTTCCGCCATACAGCAGGGTGCGGATGCCGCCAGCCTCGATATGTTTTATCAATTTCCGGTTGGCGGCCTCATTGACTGACAGGTCGCGGTGACGGGCCAATGGTGGCACAGCCAGCACTGAGCTGCTAAATTCCTCCAGTGTGATGGGGGCTTGCTTCATGAGGCGCCGATCATCAATAGAGTTGTAAAATGGTATGACATATTAAAGTTTGTATGACGAATATACGCATCATTGTGGTACCAATTCGCCAGTTAGGCCAGTATTTTCTATCGTCTAGGGTTTGTACTGAGCAAAAATTACTTGACAGCCCTCAGGTTGTCAAACAAAGTCAACCCTGTTGCCTGCCTGCGTAAAAAATCGGGGCAGACACTCAGCGGGTCAGGCCTCGGGGCTTGCATCCATCCGGTTTTCCCTTCTTCTGTTGGAGTTTTTGTATGAACCAAGCCCCTCGTTCCACGAGCCCTCGCAACGCTCAGCGTCGCCAAGTGCTCAAAGGCTTTGCTGGTGCCGTCACGCTGGCGGGTGTGGGAAGCGCCGCATGGGCCCAAGCGGGCAAGGAAGCGCCAGCCTTGGCAAAGTTAGTCACTGATGGCAAATTGCCGGCGTTGGCACAGCGCCTGCCCTCGGCGCCTTTGGTGATTCAGGCTGAAAAAGTGGGCACTTATGGCGGCGCTCTGCGGCGTGGCCTGCGCGGCAGTGCTGACCACAACGGTATTTTGCGAATGGTGGGCAACCAAGGTTTGGTGCGTTGGAACATGGCGTTCACTGAGGTGCTGCCCTGCGTTGCATCCAAGTGGGATGTCAACGCCAACTCCACCGAGTTCACCTTTACCCTTCGTCCTGGCATGAAGTGGTCTGACGGCAAGCCTTTCACCGCGGACGACATCATTTTTTCTATCGAGGACTGCGCCAAGAACAGCGAACTTTACAAGTCGGTGCCGTCAACCCTGGTGATTGCCAACAAACCTGCGGTGGTGACCAAGCTCAACGACACCACGGTGAAGTTCACTTTTGCGACTCCCTATGCGCTGTTTCTGGAGCAAATGGCTACCCCGCTGGGTCAGTACCCGACGCTTTTCCCCAAGCACTACTGCAGCCAGTTTCATCCCAAGTACAACCCTAATGTGGCAGCTCTTGCCAAGGCGGCCAATCTGTCGGATTGGGCTTCACTGTTCCGCAACAAGTGTGGCGACATTGAAATCCCTGCGCGCTGGGGTAACGTGGAAAAGCCCACGCTGGACCCATGGGTTGTGACCGAAGCCTATTCCGGTGGTGTGACCCGCGTCGTGATGGAGCGCAACGCCTACTTCTGGCAGGTCGACCAGACCGGACAGCAACTACCCTATATTGATCGGTTGACTTTCAGTATTGCGCAAGATGTGGAGTCACTGATGCTGGACGCCTTGTCGGGCAAGCTTGATATTCAGGAGCGCCATATCGACTCGCTGCAGAACAAGCCCACCCTGTCGCAAAACATGCAAAAAGGCGGCTATCGGCTGATTGAACTGGTGAATGCGGGTTCGCAGCAGGTTCAAATCTACCTGAACATGACGCACAAAGACGCCAAGATGCGTGAGATGTTCGCCAATAAAGAGTTTCGGCAAGCACTCTCTATGGGTATGAACCGCAAGGAGATCATTGACCTGGTCTACTTGGGTCAATCGGAGCCGTACCAGACCGGCCCGCGCCCGGGACACCCTTGGTTCAATGAAAAGCTGTCACGTCAGTTCACCAAGCACGACCCCAAGTTGGCCAATGAAATTTTGGACCGGATTGGCTATAGCAAACGTGACGCCCAGAAATTCCGGCTGCGGCCCGATGGCCAGAAAGTGTTTTTCTCGATCGACGTCATTCCCACGCTCTACCCCGATGCCGTGGATACGCTCGAACTGGTCAAGCGCCACTGGGCCGAGATTGGCATCGACATCAAGGTCAACACGATTGAGCGGGCGCTGTACTACACGCGTGGCGACAGCAATGAGCACGATGCCGCAGTCTGGCCGGGTCCTGGGGGTCTGGACCCGATGCTGGATGCCCGTGACTACTTTGCCCAGCATGCACAAGGCTCGCGCTACGCGATTCCATGGACACAATGGTATTTGTCGGGCGGCAAAGATGGCCAGGAGCCACCGGCAAGCCAGAAGCAGCGCATGAAGCTGTACGACGACGCGCGAGCCACAGCCGACCTCAAGAGGCGTGGTGAGCTGATGAAGCAGGTGTTTGACCTCTGTGCCGATGCGTTTGAGACGATTGGGGTCTGCCTGGCCGTCAACTCCTTCGGCATCGCCAAGAACAACCTGCAAAACGTGCCCAAGAGCTACCCCAGCGCCTGGTCATGGCCCAACCCTGGGCCGGCAATGCCGCAGCAGTTCTTCTTTACAAGGAGCTGACGCCGGATGCTGGTCTTTATCGTCAAACGGCTGCTCTGGATGCTGCCGTTTCTGGTGGCGATCAGCTTCCTGTCCTTTGTCTTGATCCAGCTGCCGCCTGGCGATTACGTCACCACGTACATCGCCACGCTGGCGGCCTCCAACGAGGTGGTGGACCAAAACACGGCAGCTGAGCTGCGCAACCGTTTTGGTCTGGACCAGCCGATGGTGGTGCAGTACTGGAAATGGATCTCCAACATTGCCTTGCGGGGTGATTTTGGTCTGAGTTTTGAGTGGCAGCAGCCGGTGGGTGACCTGATCTGGGAGCGCATGGCCCTGACATTGCTGTTGACACTGTCGGCTCTGCTGCTGACCTGGGGCATTGCCTTGCCGGTGGGGGTGTTCTCCGCAGTCAAGAAATACTCGGTGGCAGACTACATCGTCACAGGCTTGTCATTTCTGGGTCTGGCGATTCCGAGTTTTTTGTTGGCGCTGGTGCTCATGTACGTGGCTGCCGTGGAATTCGGGCAAAACGTAGGCGGCCTGTTCTCTGAGGAGTACCTCACAGCTCCCTGGAGCATCAATAAGGTCATCGACCTGTTGCAACACCTTTGGATTCCGGTGGTGATTCTGGCTGTGTCGGGCACTGCCAGCCTGATTCGGGTGATGCGTGCCAACATGCTGGATGAACTGCACAAGCCCTACGTGACCACGGCGCGGGCCAAGGGTCTGTCCGAGTTCACCCTGCTGGTGAAATACCCGCTGCGCCTGGCACTCAACCCTTTCATCTCGACCATTGCCTGGCTGCTGCCTAACCTTGTCTCGGGCTCCATCATCGTCGCCATTGTGCTGAGTTTGCCAACGGCCGGGCCCTTGTTGCTGCAGTCGCTGATGAGCCAGGACATGTACCTGGCCGGTGCCTTCATCCTGCTGATCTGTGCCCTGACCGTGCTGGGCTCATTGGTCAGTGACATATTGTTGGCGCTGGTTGACCCGCGCATTCGCCTTGAATAACACCGACACCACCTCGAGCCGCCTGGCGGTCGCATCGCAATGGCAATTGGTCTGGTGGGCCTTCAAGCGCCACCAACTCGCCATGGCAGGTCTTATCGTCACGGCTGCCTTGTACATTGTGGCCGTGGTACCGGGCTTCTTCGCCGTCAATGACCCGTCCAAGCAAAATGTGCGTACGGCGTTTCACCCCCCGCAGGCGCTGCACCTGATCGACACATCGAGCGACGGCAGTTGGTCCTTGCGGCCCTACATCCATCCGTATGTACTCAAACGCGATCCCAAAACACTGGCTTCGCTCTACGAGGAGGACCGAGAGCGCAAAGTTTATCTGGAGCTCTTCGGCGAAGGCTACGAGTACTCGGTTCTGGGGCTGTTCAACTCGCGCACCCACTTGTTCGCGTCGCAGGAAGCTCGCCAGCCGCTGTTCTTTTTTGGTGCAGACCGTCTTGGCCGCTGTGTTTTTAGCCGCATCATGCTGGGCACGCAAATCTCGCTGTCGGTGGGTCTGGTTGGGGTCTTCCTGGCCCTAAGCATTGGCATTGTGCTGGGCGGCATATCGGGCTATTACGGCGGGCGGATCGATTTCGTCATCCAGCGTGTGATTGAGTTGGTGTTGTCCTTGCCCACCATTCCCATCTGGCTTGCGGCTTCTGCCGCGGTGCCACAGAATTGGCCAGCGACCCTGAATTACTTCATGATCACCTTGATCCTCTCGCTGACCGGTTGGGCGCAGTTGGCGCGGGTGGTACGAGGCCGCTTTCTTAGCCTGCGGACTGAAGAGTTTGTCACTGCCGCGCGGCTGGACGGTGCCTCTGAGGGGCGAATTATCTTTCGCCATATGTTGCCAAGCTTCTCCAGCCACATCATTGCATCGATCTCGCTGGCCATTCCCGCCATGATTCTGGCGGAGACCTCCTTGAGCTTTTTGGGCCTGGGCCTGCAGCCCCCCACTATTTCCTGGGGCGTGCTGTTGCGGGAGGCGCAAAACATCCGCTCCATTGCCACCGCACCCTGGTTGTTTGCGCCGGGTGTCGCCGTGGTGCTGGCGGTCATTGCGCTCAACTTTCTGGGCGATGGTCTGCGCGACGCCTCTGACCCCTACAACAAATGAGCGTGAACCCTGAAGCGATGAGCGTCGACAGCCAGACCCCCAAGGACGGCGTGCTATTGGAAGTGCGTGGCCTTCAAACCCATTTCTCGATCCGTACTGGCACCATCAAGGCGGTTGACGGTGTGTCATTTGATGTGGTTCGGGGCAAAACGCTCTGCGTCGTCGGGGAGAGTGGCAGTGGCAAAAGCGTCACGGCCCGCTCCATTTTGCAAATTGTGGACGATCCGGGCCGCATTGTGAGCGGCTCCATGGTGCTGCACCGCCCTGATGGCAGCAGTGTGGACCTGGCCCGGCTGGGCGCGCGTTCGCGGGAGATCCGCGCGGTGCGCGGTGCTGAGATCGCCATGATTTTCCAGGAGCCCATGTCCTCCCTGTCGCCGGTGCACACGGTGGGCAACCAGATCATGGAGGTGTTGACGCTGCACCTCAAGATGTCCAAGGAGCAAGCCCGGGCACGCTGCGTGGAGTTACTGACCCAGGTTGAGATTCCCAATCCAGCCAAAGCGGTGGACCGCTACACCTTTGAGTTTTCTGGCGGGATGCGTCAGCGGGTGATGATCGCCATGGCGCTGGCTTGCAAGCCGGCGCTGTTGATTGCGGATGAACCGACCACGGCGCTGGATGTGACCACCCAGGCCGAGATTCTGGACTTGATCAAGAATCTGCAACGCTCCCAGGGCATGGCGGTGATGTTCATCACGCACGACATGGGTGTGGTGGCAGAGATTGCCGACCAGGTCATCGTGATGAACCATGGCAAGGTGGTGGAGACCGGCACGGTCGATGATATTTTCCATGCGCCGAAAGACGACTACACCCGCATGCTGATCAGCTCGGTGACTAAGCTGGGGCGTACGGCCGATATTCGGCTGAGCCGTCCACCCATCGCCAGCACGGTAGAGCCGATTCTGCAGGTGCGTGATCTCAAGCAGTATTTTGGCACTGCCAAGGCACCGATCAAGGCCGTCGACGGTGTGTCGTTCAGCGTAATGCCAGGCGAGTCCTTGGGTATCGTCGGAGAGTCTGGCTCTGGCAAAACAACCATGGGCCGTTGCCTGCTGCGCGTGTACGACCCGACGGCTGGTGCCATCGATTACCGGCGCGCCGATGGCTCGGTGGTCGATATCGTGAAAGCGGACAAACAGACGCTCAAGAATTGCCGGCGTGAAATGCGCATGATCTTTCAAGACCCGGTGAGTTCGCTGAACCCGCGCATGACGGTCGCGCAAATTGTGGGCGAGCCCCTGCTGGTCAACGGCATTGCCACCGGCAAAGCGCTCGACGAGCGGGTGGCAGAGCTGCTGCAGAACGTGGGCCTGGAGCCGGCCTGGCGCGAGCGCTACCCGCATGCGTTTTCGGGCGGCCAACGCCAGCGCATCGGTATTGCGCGCGCGATTGCGCTCAATCCCCGGGTCATCATCGCAGACGAAGCCACCTCGGCGCTGGACGTATCCCTGCGCTCGCAAATGTTGGACCTGTTGTTGAATCTGCAGGACAAGCTCGGGCTGTCCTTTGTGTTCATCAGTCACGATATCGCGGTGATCCGCTATTTTTGTGACCGCATCGCTGTCATGTACCGTGGCAAGATTGTGGAGACGGGCGAGACCAACCAGGTCTGCGACGCGCCCACTCACCCCTACACCCAGGCGCTGTTGTCGGCCATTCCGCAGCCTGACCCGCGTGCCCGCAGTATGCACAAGCGTTTCCGCTACAACCCGGAATCCTAAGGCTCCATCATGAAAATTACGGACATCAAGACCTTTCTGATGCATGTCGGTGTGCCCGCGCCCAAAGCCTGGGCCTCCGACAATGCCTTTGGCGGCCAAAGCTATTCACCGGGCATCACCGGCACCCGAAACTGGCTTTTCGTCAAGGTCTATACCGACGAGGGTCTGGTTGGCATTGGCGAATGTTCGGGCT
>JBIKZZ010000088.1:0-10511 GCA_044354435.1 Rhodoferax sp.
TGTCCCAGGGCTTTCAGGAAGACGGCGTGATTGAGTGCCCATTGCACGCAGCGCGCTTTGACATTGCCAGCGGCAAGTGCCTGACCGAGATCGGCCAGCGAGACCTGCATTGCTTCCCGGTGCGGGTGCAGCAGGGTCGCGTCCAGCTGCAGCTTCAGCGGCAAGCCAAGGACAGCGCGTGAGCAAGCCGGCCATTGAGTTCAGCGGCGTCTCCAAGCGCTTTGCGGCGCGAGGCCGATCCAACGAGGTGCTGGCGGTCACCGATGTCAGTTTTGCCGTGCAGCCGGGCGAGGTGGTGTCCATCATCGGCCCTTCAGGCTGCGGCAAGAGCACGCTGCTCAACATGGGTTCTGGGCTGGCCAAGCCCAGTGCCGGCGCAGTGCGTGTGGATGGCGAGCTGGTGGCTGGGCCCAACGCCCACGTTGCCTTTATGCTGCAAAAAGACTTGCTGATGCCTTGGCGCACCATTTCACAAAACATCGAGTTCGGCCTGGAACTGCGCGGGGTGGCCGCAGCCGAACGGGCCCGCGTATCCGCACAGCTGCTGCAGCAGTGCCACCTGGACGGTTTTGGCAGGCACTACCCGCACCAACTCTCTGGCGGTATGCGTCAGCGCGCCGCCCTGGCCCGCACCCTGGCGGTGGACCCGCTGGTGCTCTTGATGGACGAGCCCTTTTCTGCGCTCGACGCCCAGACCAAGATGATCTTGCAGCAGGACCTGGCGCAGACCGTGGCAAAAGAGGGCAAGACGGTGCTGTTCATCACCCATGACCTGGCCGAGGCGGTGGCGCTGTCGGACCGCATCCTGGTGATGAGCGAGCGGCCTGGCACCATCGTTGAGCAGATCACGGTGAACCTGCCGGAGCGGCACAACCCTATGAAACGTCGCAAGCAGGATGAGCTTGGCCGCCTGGTGGCCCAGTTGATGGACCTGCTCAAGCTCGACGCCAGCACCGAGGTGCACTGAGTGCCGCGCAGACCTCGCCCCTTTTTTCTGTCCATACCCATTTAACCCCGGAGAACGCCATGTCAACTTTCACTCTGTCTGCCACCCGCCGCGCCTGTTTGGCTGTCCTTAGCGTGGGTGCATTGCTGGCCCCCCTGGCAGCACATGCCCAACTGCAAAAAATCACCTATCTGCTGCCGGCCCCAGGCACGTTGCCGGCCTTTGGTCCTTGGATGCTGGCGCAGGCCAAGGGCTACTACGCGGCTGAAGGCCTGGAGGTGGAATTTGTCACCGGCCGGGGCGGTGTGGATGTGGCCAAGCAGGTCGGCGCAGGCAATGCGGTGATCGGCGGCGCCATTGGCGACACGCCCATCATCGCGCGCGCTCAGGGCATTCCGGTAAAGGCCGTGGCGGTGCTGGGTTCTGGTTCGTTGATGCAACTGGTCAGCCATAAAGACGAACGCATTGACAGCCCGCGCGAGCTGCGCGGCAAAACGGTGACGGTGCTGGCCTATACCGACACCACTTACTACGCGCTGTTGGGCATGATGGCCAAAGTTGGCCTGACCAAGAATGACGTCAATATCCAGGCCGCCGGCCCGGCCGGCGTCTGGCAGCAGTTTGCCAGCAAGAAGGCCAGTGCCATGGCCGGCGTGCCCGAGTGGACGGTCAGCGCCATGGACGCCGGGGCGCAGGTCAACATTCAGCCGGCAGACACCTATTTCAAGAGCATGGCTCAGGCCATTCTGGCCTCTGACGACACCATCCAAAAGAACCCGCAACTGATCCAGAAGCTGGTGCGCGCCACACTCAAGGGCATGAAGGACATCATGGCTGACCCCAAAGCCGCCACCCTGGCCTATGTCAACCATGTGCCGATGCACAAGGGCAAAGAGGCTTCGATCCAGAAAGCCTTCGAGATGTACAACGAGTACGTTTATGAAAGCCAGAAGGTCCCCGGTCTGATGGACGAGGCCCGCCTGAGCGAGTTGCAAAAGTTTTATGTGGCTAACGGCATCGTCCCCAAAGAAGCTGCGCTCAGCGATTTGTTCACCAACCAGTTCGTGCTGGGCAAGTGAGCCGGCCTGAGCCGACAACGCCATGAGCCCGCAGAACGAAGGCCTTGTCACCACCGGCTGGAGCCTGGCCGTGTTGGCGCTGTTCCTGCTGGCCTGGCAATTTATGCCCGGGCTGGTCGGGGTGCCTGAGTTCGTCCTTCCGCCGCCCACTCGGGTGGGTGCTGAGGCGGTGCGCATCTGGCAGACCGAACGCCTGCTCTGGCACGCTGGCATCACGGCGCTGGAGGTGGTGATCGGCTTTGTCCTGGGCGCTCTGCTGGGCGCCATCATTGGCTATGCCTTGGGGCTGTGGCCGAGGGTTGAGGCGGTGCTGTCGCCCTACCTGCTGGCGCTGCAAATTGCGCCCAAGGTGGCCTTTGCGCCCCTGTTTGTGATGTGGTTGGGCTACACCATCTACCCCAAGATCCTGGTGGCGGTGCTGATTGTTTTTTTCCCCGTGCTGATCAATGTGCTGTCGGCCATGCGCACGGTCGACGCCGACATGGTCAACCTGGCCCGCTCGTTCTCGGCCACGCGCTGGCAGGTGTTCCGCAACATTGAATACCCCACCACGCTGCCGGCGTTGTTCTCGGGTTTGCGCATTGCCAGCACACTGGCGGTGATTGGCGTGGTGGTCGGTGAGCTGGTGGGCGGCAACATGGGCCTGGGCTATATGCTGGTGTTTTTTGAGGGGCAGGGCAACACAGCCGCAGTGTTTGTGGTCATCGGCGCGCTGACCGTGATTGGCATAGCCGCCTATTACGCCGTGGTACTGGCTGAGCGCCGCGTCTTGCACTACCTGCCCGGCCCTGACAGCCGTTCTGCTTGAGCCCGATGCACGCTTCCCCGAACCCTGAGATCCATCTGGCGGGCCGGCGCGTGCTGGTCACTGGCGGCGCGCGTGGCCTGGGCGAAGCCTTTGCCCGCGCCCTGCTGGCGGCAGGTGCGCGGGTGGTGATCAGCGATGTGCTGCACGACCGTGGCGCCGCGCTGGCCGCAGAGCTTGGCCCCGATCTGCATTACCTGCCCATGGACCTGTCCGACCCGGCGGCTATCAGTGCCGGGGTGGATGCTGCAGCACATTGGTTGGGCGGCCTAGATGGCCTGGTCAACAACGGTGCCATTACCAACAGCGGCGGTAAAGACATGGCCGACCTCAGTGTGGCCACCTGGGACCAGGTGATGGCGGTCAATGTGCGCGGCACCTGGCTGGCCACCGTGGCGGCGCAGCCGCACCTGGCCGCCAGCGGCAGCGGCCGGGTGGTCAATATCGCCTCTGACACTGCGCTGTGGGGCGCCCCGCGCCTGATGGCCTATGTGGCCAGCAAGGGCGCGGTAATGGCCATGACCCGCAGCATGGCGCGCGAGCTCGGTCCCCAAGGCATCACCATCAACGCGGTGGCCCCCGGCCTGACCCTGGGCGAATCCACCGAGTACGTGCCGCAAGCGCGTCACGAGCACTACCGCAATGGCCGCGCCATTGAACGCGCGCAGCAGGCCGATGACATCACCCCTGCCGTGCTGTTTTTGCTCTCAAAAGGCAGCGGCTACATCACCGGCCAGGTGTTGCCGGTGAACGGCGGCTTTGTCATGTCCTGAACCCTGAACCTAAACCATGAACCTATCCACCCCCGCCGCCAACCAGCCTGTCTTTAATGAGCGCGGCCTGATGGACGCCACTATCCCGTCGGAAGCCGATATCCAGCGCAGCATGCTGCAGCCGGCCGGTCAGGACTTTGCTGCCTGGCTGGAGAGTCGGGTCGCCCGCTTTGCATCCCGCCGCTACGACTGGGATGCGCTGAAGTTCCAGGCCGACTTTGACCCGCGCTACCGCCGCGCCCAGATGCGCTATGTGGGCACAGGCGGCACTGGCGTGGCCAGCGACAGCAACACCGTGCCCTCGGCCCACTTCACCTTCTCCACCATGGTGATCCCGGCCGGCCACATCGGCCCCTCGCACATCCACTACGACGTGGAAGAGGTGTTTTTTGTGATGCGCGGTCGCATGAAGATCGTCTGTGAAAAAGACGGCCATCGCTGGGAGGCCCTGCTCAACGAGCGCGATCTGATCTCGGTGCCGCCCGGGGTCTACCGCGAAGAAACCAACATCGGCGACGAAGACGCCCTGATGTGCGTGATGCTGGGCACGCCCAAGCCCCATCACCCCCACTTACCCGCCCGGCAGCGACCTGGCCCGCATCAAGCGCGAGCTGGGGCGCTGAGCCTGCATGGTGACGTCAATGGTCTCCGCCCCGGCCCTGCGCATCAACACGTCGCTGGGCATTGTGGGCTACCGGCAGGCGGGGACGCTGGCACACACGCAACGCGTGCTGTTGCATGGCATCGGCTCTGGCTCGGCCAGTTGGGCCGCGCAACTGGCGGCGGTCGAGCCGCACCAACCGGGCCTCCTCGCCTGGGATGCGCCGGGCTATGGCGACAGCGACGGCCTGAGCCTGCTCGATGCGGCCTGGCCCACGGCCACGCACTATGCCGAGCGGCTCTGGGCGTGGCTGGATGCGCTCGGGCTGACACATCCGTTGACGCTGGTCGGCCATTCCTTGGGCGCGCTGGTGGTGGCGCGTGCCGCCCTGCTGCAGCCGCAGCGGGTAGCGGCGTTGGTGTTGCTGGCGCCAGCCCAGGGCCATGCCCGTCTGGAGCCGGCGCGGCGCGAACGGCTGCTGCACGACCGACTGGCCGCCTTGGCTAATCTCGGCCCCGCCGGTATGGCTCAGCAACGCGGTGCGGCCATGCTCACGCCTGATGCCCCCGTCGAATTACTGGCTGCGGTACAAACCGTGATGTCACAGGTCCAACCCCGGGGCTACACCCATGCGGCCCGCATGTTGGCCGGTGGTGACTTGCTGACTGACCTGGCGCAGCTGCGCTGCCCGGTACAAGTGGCCAGCGGCCATGCCGACCGAATCACGCCCCCGGCGGGCTGCCAGCAGGTGGCGGCCGCGGCCGGCGTGGCCTGGGCTGACCTGGGCCCCGTTGGCCACGCTTGCCCCTTGCAGGCCGGCCCTGCCGTCAATGCCTTGCTGGGTCTGCCGGACGTCGACGGTATGAGCAGCGCCGGGCCGCCCCAAGCTGCGAAGGCCCCCTCGGGGGGCAGCGACGTACACGCAGTGACGAGCGTGGGGGCCACATGACCAGCGCGGCTGACGAGCGTTACACCGTGCCAGCGCTGCTGCGCGGCTTGGAATTGCTGGGCTGCTTCAGCCGGCAAACGCCTAGCCTGAGCGGGGCTGATCTGGCCCGCCAGCTTGATGTGCCAAGGGCCTCTGTGTTTCGCATGCTGCAAACCCTGGAGCAGGCTGGCTTTGTCGAGCGTGTGGGTGACAGCAGCCACTACCGGCTCGGTCTGGGCGTGTTGCGCCTGGGCTTTGAATACCTGGCGTCGATGGAGCTCACCGAATACGGCCGCCCGGTGATCGAAACCCTGCGCGACCAGACGGGTTACTCTGCGCATCTGGTGGTGCGCGACGGGCGAGAGGTCGTGTTTGTGGCCAAGGCCGCCGGGCGCAGCGCCATGTTTCAGTCGATCCAGGTGGGGGCACGCTTGCCGGCCCATGCCACGGTGTTGGGGCGCCTGTTGTTGGCGGATCTCAGCCTGGCGGATTTGAGCGCGCTGTACCCAGAGGCCGCCTTGCCGGTCTACACCGCACGAACACCTGACACCGTGGCCGCGCTCAAGGCCCTGATTAGCGCCGACCGCACAGCCGGTTACGGCATCAGCCAGGGCGGTTTTGAGACTGGTATCTCGACGCTGGCCGCGCCGGTGTTCAACGACCAAACCGAGGTGGTGGCTGCCGTCAGCATCACAGTACCGGCGCAACAACTCAGCGACGCCCAGGTGGTGCAGCTGTTGCCTCTGGTACGCGCTGCCGCTGCCCAGCTGACCCAACGCCTCAGCCACCTCCCCACGCGTGGCCAGCAACCCGCTTTTGCCGAAACTCTGTCCGCATGACTTCTTCTGATTCCCATAGCCCCATCCCCTTGATCACCGTGGGCGAACTCGTCGCCCGCTTTCTGGAACAGTGCGGGGTGAAGGTCGCTTTCGGCGTGATCTCCATCCACAACATGCCGATGCTCGATGCCTTGCACCGGCGCGGTCATATCCACTTTGTGCCGGCGCGGGGCGAGGCCGGTGCCTGCAACATGGCCGATGCCGCCGCCCGCGTCAGCGGCACGCTGGGCGTGTGCGTCACCAGCACCGGCACCGGCGCTGGCAACGCTGCCGGGGCGCTGGTAGAGGCACTCACGGCCGGCACCCCGCTGCTGCACCTGACCGGGCAGATCGAGTCGGATTTTGTCGACCGTGACCTGGGCTTCATCCACGAGGCGCCGGCCCAGCTGGCCATGCTGCAGGCGGTGGGCAAGGCCGCTTTTCGCATCCGCAACACCGACACCGCGCTGGCCACTTTGCGCGAGGCAGCGCGCCTGGCCTTCACGCCGCCCAGCGGCCCGGTCAGCATCGAAATCCCGATCGACGTGCAGGCGCGCCTGCTGCCGCTGCCGGCGGACCTGGCCCCGCTGTGGCCCGCGCCGCTGCAGCCGGCCACGGCCGAGGTGGAGGCCCTGGCCGCCTGGCTGTTGGACAAGCGCCGCCCACTGCTGTGGCTGGGCGGTGGGGCGCGCGGCGCTGGCGCTGCGGTGGCGCGCTTTGTGGCCATGGGCTGGGGCGTGGTGACCTCGGTGCAGGGTCGGGGCATCCTGCCCGAAGACCACCCCGCCAGCCTGGGCTCGTACAACCTGCAAAAACCGGCCGAGGCCCTGTACCAGAGCTGCGACGCCATGTTGGTGGTCGGCTCGCGCCTGCGCAGCAACGAGACCCTGCGCTACCAGCTCAAGCTGCCGGCGGCCCTGTACCGCATCGACGCCAACGCGCTGGCGCACAACCGGGGTTACCGCAGCGACTACTTTGTGCAGGGCGATGCACTGGCGACGCTGCACGCCCTGGCCGACCGGCTTGAAGGCCGCATGACGCTGGACCCGGCGCTGCTGACCGATGTGCAGCGCGCGCGGCAGCAGGCGGTGGCCCACGTCAATGGCACGCTCGGGCCCTACCAGGCGCTGCAGGACGGGCTGGCGGCGCAGGCCGCACAGGCCGTACAAAACGGGTCGGGCCTGTGGTGGGTGCGGGACATCACCCTGTCCAACAGCATGTGGGGCAACCGCGCGCCCCAACTGGACCACCCGCGCGCTGGCGTGCACGCCTTGGGCGGCGGCATTGGCCAGGGCCTGGCCATGGCCATTGGCGCTGCGGTGGCCAATCGGCAGCATGGCCTGGGCCGCAAGACGGTGGCGCTGGTGGGCGATGGCGGCTTCATGCTCAATGTGGGCGAGTTGGCCTGCGCCGCGCAGGAGCGCGCACCTTTGGTGCTGCTGCTGATGAACGACGGCGGCTACGGCGTCATCAAAAACATCCAGGACGACTTGTACGGCAGCCGGCACTGTTATGTGGACCTGCACACCCCCGACTTTGCGCAGCTGTGCGCCAGCCTGCAGGTGGCGCACCTGCGCCTCAGCGGCCCCGAGCACTGCGCCGCGGTACTGGCCCAGGCCTGGGCGCTGGATGGCCCTGTGGTGGTGGAAGTCGACATGCGGGCCTGGGGCCCGTTTGCCGTCAAATTCGCCGGCCCCATTTTGCGCAAGGACTGACCATGCAAGCCGTGGTGCTGATTGGGTTTGGGGCCATAGGCCAGGCCATTCTGCAACATCTGCAGCGGCTGCCGAACCCGCCGCCGCTGCGCATCAGCCATGTCGTGGTGCGGGCTGAGCGGCTGGCGCAGGTGCAGGCACAGCTCGAGGCAGCGCTTGGCCCGTCTGGCGCCGCTGCCAGCAGCGTGGCACCCCAGGCCGTGGCCACGGTGCCACTTGATGCGCGGCTGCTGCTGGAATGCGCTGGCCACGGCGCGCTGGCCGAGCACGTGCTGCCAGCGCTGGCGCGCGGCACCGAGTGCGCCCTGCTGTCGGTTGGCGCGCTGGCCGAGGCGGGCCTGGCCGAGCGCTTGGCGCAGGCGGCCGGGCAGGGCGGTACCCAGTTGCACCTGCTGTCGGGGGCTATCGGCGGCATTGATGCGCTGGCCTCGGCTGCGCGCGCCGGGCTGGACGAGGTACGTTACACCGGGCGCAAGCCGCCACGCGGCTGGCAGGGCACACCGGCCGAGACCATGGTGGACCTGGCCGGGCTGCGCGAGCCGGCAGTGATCTTTGAAGGCACGGCCCGCGAAGCGGCCCGTCTGTACCCGCGCAACGCCAATGTGGCGGCCACCGTGTCGCTGGCTGGGCTGGGGCTGGACGCCACACTGGTGCGCCTGGTGGCTGACCCCGGGGTGAGCGACAACATCCACGAACTGAGCGCGCGCGGCGCCTTTGGCGAGCTGCAGCTCACGCTGCGTGGTCGCCCGCTGCCCGATAACCCCAAGACCTCGGCGCTGACGGTGTTGTCGGCGCTGCGCTTTTTACACAACCGCGTGGCGGGGCTGACGCTGTGACGGCCCGCCTGCAAACCCTGATCGGCGGGCGCTGGCGTGATGGCAGTGGCCCGCTCTACAGCACCGAGTACCCGGCCGACGGCTCGGTGGTGGCTGAACTGCACGCCGCCAGCCTTGCCGATGTCGACGACGCGGTGCAGGCCGCCGAGGCCGCCCGGCACCGCCCCAAATGGGCCGGCCTCAAGCCTCACCAGCGCGCCCTGCTGCTGCACCGCATGGCCGTCGGTATCCGCGACAGGGCGGAGGAACTGGCCCAGCTGCAGCGGCTGGACAACGGCAAACCCATCAGCGAAACCCGCGCCCTGGTGGCCAGCGCCGCTGGCACCTTTCAGTACTTTGCCGCTGCTTGCGAGACACTGGAAGACCAGGTGACGCCGGCGCGCGGTGACTACCTGACGATGAGCCTGCACGAGCCCATTGGCGTGGTGGCCGCTATCACTCCCTGGAACTCGCCCATTGCCAGCGAGGCGCAAAAAATGGCACCTGCACTGGCGGCCGGCTGCCCGGTGGTGATCAAACCGGCCGAGATCACCCCGCGCATGGCGATCGAGCTGGCCCGGATTGGCGAAGCCGCCGGCCTCCCGCCCGGCATCCTGAGCGTTTTGCCGGGCAAGGGCGCGCTGCTGGGCGACGCGCTGGTGCGCCACCCGGTGGTCAAGCGCGTCGCCTTTACCGGCGGCACCAGCGTCGGCCTGGGCATTGCCCGCCTGGCAGCCGACAAGCTGATGGGCGTGTCACTCGAGCTGGGCGGCAAATCACCCACCATCGTTTGCGCCGATGCCGACCTGGATCACGCGGTGGCGGGTGTGCTGTTTGGCATCTTCAGCTCCTCGGGCGAATCCTGCATTGCCGGCTCGCGCGCCTTTGTGCACCGCAGCGTTTATGCGGCCTTTCGTGAACGGCTGCTGGCGGGGGTCCGTGCGCTGCGCGTGGGCGACCCGGCGCTTGAAACCACCCAAATGGGCCCCTTGGTCAGCGGTGCGCACCGGGATTCGGTAGAGCGCTATGTGGCGCTGGGGCTGTCCGAAGACGGCCAACTGCTGACTGGTGGCGCGCGGCTGGCCGGTAGCTTGTACGACCGAGGCTATTACTACCCGCCCACAGTGATCGAGGGCCTGCCCAACGGTGCGCGCATGGTGCAGGAGGAGATCTTTGGCCCGGTGCTGGCGCTGCTGCCCTGGGACAACGAGGCCGAGCTGATCGCCCAGTGCAACGACAACCCCTACGGTTTGGCCTGCGGCATCTGGACGCGCGACTACCGCAGCGCCTGGCGCCTGGGCGCCGCGCTGCAGACCGGCACGGTCTGGGTCAACACCTACAAGCAGTTTTCCAGCAGCACGCCCTTTGGCGGCGTCAAGATGAGCGGTACCGGGCGCGAGAAAGGCCGGCTTGGCATTCTGGAATACACCACCCAAAAAAGCTATTACTGGGGGCTCAATGAGGCGCCCCTTCCCTGGAGCGCAACATGACAGACCACACCCCCAGTGCCCACATCGCCCACAGCACCCTGGGCATCGAAGGCATAGACGCCATCACCTACGCCACCGACCGCTGGGACGAGGCGCGGCGCTTTCTAGGCGACTGGGGCCTGACGCCGCTGGCCGACACCCCGGAACAGCAGTTGTGGGAGACGCAAAACGGCGCCCAGGTGCTGGTGTGCCGCATCGACGACCCCAGCCTGCCGCCAGCCATGGAACCCGGCCCCACGCTGCGCGAAGTGGTGTGGGGCGTGCACGACGACGCCACCTTGCATTTATTGGCAAAAACACTCTCTAAGCACCGTGGTTATTGGGCTGATAGCTATGAAAATAGTAGCATCAACGCCAACACCCGGATCAGCGTGCTGGACCCTCAAGGCCTGCGCGTGGTGTTTCGCAAAACGACCAAGCGGGCACTGGCGCTACAGGGTTCGCCCAGTAACCCCTGGGGCCAGGTGCAGCGCATCGACGCGCCCTCGCCGGTGTACGAGCGGGCGCAGCCGGTGGAGATCGGGCACGTGGTGTTCTTCAC
>JBIKZZ010000408.1:0-2890 GCA_044354435.1 Rhodoferax sp.
CTTTTTCGTCCGCAAACGGGCTACTACAAAGACATCGTGGCCGAAGCCGCTGCGTTGCTGGAGAGTCTGGCCATCAACCATCCGTTCGTGGACGGCAACAAGCGGATTGCCTTTGCCGCTGCCGATGTTTTTTTGCGTATCAATGGCTGGCGCCTGCAGCGCGCGCCGCTGCTCATCCACGCGGAGATGATCCAGATGTTCGAGTCGGGGACTTTTGATATGGCCCACGTCGAGCCGTGGTTGCGGGCATTCGCAATCGCTTCGGAATGAAGCTACTTACACGAAATCACCAACCCTGCTGGGTGCTTGCAGCTCTAAAAAGCGTAGCGCTTTAGCGTGCAAACCGCGCGCTCTTTTCGTGCTCAGCATGAAGAGTCCATCATCGCCATTACAGGAGTATTGAGATGCAAGCCATCGAGCTATCGATCACGATTTCAGCGCAGGGCGGCAACCGTCGCGAGCGGCAGGCGAACCTATGCCAAGCCCTGGCAGCGGCAGCAAACCAGATGAGCGCTGCCATACTGCCTGCTTCTACGCCAAGCTCAGATGGTGGTCACTTATCGGCAAGGTCACAAGTTTCAGGTCAAATCGGGCGCTAGCCCCCGCCTTACTTGGTTATCTAGCTATTATTTATATAGCGATAGTTCAATGAGCGCAGCCAACGGCATGGGCGCGCAGGGTCGCGTTAAGGCAAGGGGTTGACGACAATTACCTTGGCTCACTCAATCAAAGAAGACTTCTTTGAGCATGTCGGTGCAGTGCTGGATCGCTGTTACCACATGAGGGATGGACTCAGCCACTTCGGCTTCATGCCGAATCACCATCTCAGTGGTCAATATCAGCCGCTGCACTCTGTCACGCGGGTCTGCGACTTGGCACACCCTGGCAAATTCCAATAAGCCTTGGCGGGCTGAAAAAAATGACTTCTGCCCGCACAAATCCAAGGCCAGCACGTCCTCAGGAATGTAGGCTGTGGTGTTGACCAGATCAAACGCTGGTGCCAGGCGACAGTCGGTGGTGGTGGGGTCGGTATAGAGCATGCCAAAGTTTTTCAGATGCGCATCGCCATTGCCCACGACGCACGACAGCGCCACCATATCGAAAAGCGCCTGCAGAGACGGCCTGACGTGGGAACCAGACGCAAATGCCTCAACCAGCTTGGCCACATGCGTGTAGCTGGTTTTGTATTTCTCGCGTGAAGACAATCCCGCCAAAACCGCCATGTCCTCAAACCCAATGGGCGTGCCATCCGGCGTTCTGTCAAACCGCTGCATGACAAACAGCTCTTGGTTGTTGGACAAATGGAACTCCGGCACTGCCAAGCCTGACGCCTTGGCGATACTCATGCAGAGAAACTCGTTGGCTGCCAAACCTGGGTATTCCTGGCGACCGCTTTTCACAATCAGGTCCGACGTGCGCACCGTGGCCTTGGAAGACGCCGGCTCCATCGCATGGGATAACGCCACCTGCGGCACCAGCAACTTAGGCTGTACGCCCGAAATGCCGGTACGGTAGATGTATTTGTTCACCAATTCGGCAAACAAACTCTCGGTGCCGTCCCAGGCCAAAATTTCACTCAAACGTTCGCCTTTGCCCTGTGCACTTGCCAACGGGTTCACAAAATCGGATCGCACTGCCAGGCGGCCAATGGGGGCTTGCCCGCTGGATAGGGCCAACAGCAACATAGGCTCCAGATTAACGATTTTGGCCAGGCGGTTTTGCAGCTCCTCCAGCAAAAAGCCCTCTGGCAAATTCATTTGAAAGATAGGGTGCAAGGAGGCATGCACATACTGCGCCTTGCGTACTGGCATGGTCAGACTGACCGCCGCATCGGCAGAGGCTGGGCCGTAGCCAAACAAAAACTGGCCTTGCTCATGCGTCAACTCTCCCGCATCGCCTTGGGGCGTGCGGACCTGCAGGTGCGTGGCGGCCTTCATTGGAAGGCTTTCAGCTCATCCAGCGTGGGCCGGGTACGGGGCGACAAGGTGAGTTCAGCACCCAGTGCGCCCGCCAGCCTGGCATAGCTCTCCATGGCCACCGAACTGCGCCCAGCCTCCATGGCGATCACCTTCAGGCGCGTCACGCCCGCCAACCCCGCCAGCGCTTCTTGGGTCAGGCCCCGGTTAGTGCGCATGGCTTTGAAGGCTTGACCTAGTTTTTGGAGGTGAAAGGACTTATCCATGTATCAATAATAATACTTTTATCGGTTATTGATCCATAAAAAATACTTTTTTGAGGCGACACACCACCAAAAGCCATCCAGTTTCAATGGTCCAAGCCGTGTGGGCCAACTTCTCCCGCGCCGCCTGCTTCTCCGCCAAGCTCAATTGATGGTCATTGGTGGGCAAGCTCACAAGTTTCAGGTCAAATCGAGCGCTAGCCCCTGTCGTTCCTGAGTCATTAGCTATTATTTATATAGCTAAACCTTAATGAGCGCGGCCAACGGCCTGGACGCGCGGGCCGCGTTCATAAGCGATTGCGTGAGGCATATTTGGTCTACCAGCGCTTAGGTAAACGCCTTGAGGTGTGAAACACACGCAGAATGGTGACCTGATCGCCGTTGACGATGTAGGGCACGAGGTAGCGAGTTTTCAACACAACCAGCTCACGGGTGCCAAGTACACGGCCCGGTCGGCCTGAACCGGGTTGTTGCGCAAGATGGGCCACTGCATCCAGCACCCGTTCCACAACCCGACTGGCGGCGGCAGCATCGTCTTGCGCGATATAGGTGGCCTCGTCATCCAGGTTTTGGCGCGCCACGCGCAGCCATTTCACTTTAATGGGCACCAGCGTTCCACTTCAGCGCTAGGTCGGCCATGTCTTGATCGGTGGCGTAGTCCTGGGCCTCGGCTTCGGTGAGCGCGGCCTGAATTTCGCTGAGCTGCCACTC
>JBIKZZ010000409.1:0-2889 GCA_044354435.1 Rhodoferax sp.
CTAAGCCTTGACCCGAACCTGAAACTGGCGCAACAACTGCGCGGTCTCGTAAAGGGGCAGGCCCATGATGCCAGAGTAACTGCCCGAGATATGCGAGATGAAGGCCGCCGCCCTGCCCTGCACGCCGTAGGCGCCAGCCTTACCCATCGGCTCACCGGTACTGACATAAGCTTCGATCGCGTCTGCGCCCAGCGGGGCGAAGCGCACCTGCGACCGGCTCAGTACCTGCTCGCGCCGTGACCCCAGGCCCACCGCCACTGCTGTCAAAACACGGTGGGTACGGCCAGCCAGCTGAGCCAGCATAGCGGCCGCATCAGCAGGGTCCGCCGGCTTGCCGAATATCACATCGCCCATGGCGACCGTGGTGTCTGAACACAACACAGGTGCAGCCGCCAGGCCACGCCGCTGCAAGCGCTGGAGCGCGGCATCCAGCTTGAGTTGGGTAACACGCTGCACGTAGACAGCTGGCGCTTCGTTCGGCCGAACCTGCTCGAGCGCCTCGGCGTCTTCATCAGCGTCAGGCAGCAGCAGTTGGTAAGTCACGCCCAGTTGCTCCAGCAACTGGCGCCGGCGCGGGCTTTGAGAGGCCAGGTAAATGAAACTATTCACGGTGGTAGGGGTGGTTGGCATTGATCGACCAGGCACGGTAGAGCTGCTCAATCAGCAAAACGCGCACGAAGGCGTGGGGCAGGGTCAGGTCGGACAGACGGATGCGCTCGTGGGCCGCCTGCCGAAATGCGGGCTCCAGCCCATCCGGGCCGCCGATCACCAGCGCCACATCGTCGGCGTCCAGTTGCCAATGGCGCAGCTTGTCGGCCAGGACGACCGTGGTCATGGCAGTGCCCCGCTCGTCCAGTGCGACCACCCGACAGCCCTTGGGCAGCGCCGCTTCAATGCGGCTGCGCTCGGCAGCCAGCAGTGTGTCCAGGCTGCGGGAGCCGCGGGGCTCGGTTTTGACGGCCTTGAGCTCAATCTTGAGCTCTGGCGGGAACCGTTTGACGTAGTCAGCCCAAGCGCTCTGCGCCCAGTCTGGCACCCGCTGACCCACGGCAACAATCAGCAGCCGCACGCGTCAAGCGTCACGCTTTGCGCGTGGCGGTCTTCCTGGCGACCGGCTTCACGGCGGTCTTGGCCGCTGCCTGACGCACGGGTGCCTTCTTGGCAGCTACCGTTCTAGAAGGTACTTTTTTGGCAGGCACTTTTTTAGCGGGCACCTTCTTGGCAGGCTCGTTCACCACCACAGTTCTGGCCGCCGGCTTGGGCACCCCTGTCTTGGCAACCGGCTTGGCTGCGGCCTTGCTGGCCTGGCGTTTAGCCACACCTTGGGCTGCAACCAGGTTCTTCTTGACCTGCGCCTTGGACGGAAAAGCTTCCTGCACGCCTTTTTTCGCGGCATTCGAGCGCTTCAGGCTGCCAGCAGGTTTGGCCGCTTCTTCCTTTTTTGGTGCGGACTCCGCCTTGACCAATGGCTTGGCCGCGCCAAACTTCAACCGCACAGCCTTTTCTCCCCAGAGCTCCTCCAGGTTGTAATACTGGCGGATGATGGGCTGCATCACATGCACCACCGCTTGACCGCAGTCAACAATGATCCACTCGCCGTTGGCCTGACCTTCCAGCCGTGGTTTGGGAAAGCCAGCTTCGCGCACTGCGTCGGAAACACTGGCGGCCAATGCCTTGGTCTGCCGGTTGGAGGTGCCCGACGCCACAATCACCCGCTCAAACAACGCGGACAAGTGCTCGGTATCAAACACCTTGATGTCTTGGGCTTTCACGTCTTCCAGGCCGTCTACGATGACGCGCTGGAGTTTTTGAATATCTTTTTTGGCAGGGGTGGCAGTAGTCATCAATGGGTCTGATAAAGGTGATGGTGTTCAATATAACGCGCCACAGGTTCAAAAACCAGCGGATCGACGTTGTGGTGGTCGCCCACACGGGCGCGAATTTCTGTGGCGCTCACGGCCATCGGCGCCACGGGCAGGCGCAGAAAGCGCGCATCTAATGGCTTTTCCGGCTCAAAATGGCTGCCGGACCGCGTCGGATCTTCACGTTCAGCTACACATATTGTAGCGAACTGCGGAACCTGCTGCCCATCCCGCCACTGGTCCAAGGCGCGGGCCTGGTCTTCTCCCATCAACAGAAACAGCTGTGCGTCAGGCCACCGGTCCTTCAGGGTGCGCAGGGTATCGATGGTGTAGCTTGGGCCCACGCGATCGATCTCCAGCGAATCGACCTGCACCTGCGGCAGGTCCCCGAAGCACAGTCTTGCCATGGCCAGCCGATGGTGCGCTGCGGTCAAAGGACGCGCCTTGTGCCAGGCCTGGCCGGTCGGAATGACCAGCAGGCGATCCAGACCCAGGTGCTGCAGCGCGGCTGATACCAAGGCGCGGTGAGCGACATGAGGCGGGTCAAAAGAACCGCCAAAGATGCCGATACGGGTGGGGCTGTTCAAGTCAACGGTCAGGCCGTGCCTGCCCCTCAGGCCCAGTCCCGGGGCACCAAAAACCGACTGTAGAGTGCGGCTTCCGGCGAGTCCGGCACAGGCACGTGCTGGTAGGACCAACTGGCCAGTGGCGGCATTGACAGCAGGATGGACTCGGTGCGCCCGCCCGACTGAAGGCCAAAATGCGTGCCGCGGTCCCACACCAAGTTGAACTCGACGTAGCGACCCCGCCGGTACAACTGAAACGCCCGCTCGCGCTCACCATAAACGGTGTCCTGGCGCCGCCGCACGATCGGCATGTAGGCTGATAACAGGCCATTGCCCACCGCTTGCATCATCGCCAAACTGCGCTCAAAGCCCAGCTCGGAAAAATCATCAAAAAATACACCGCCCACGCCGCGCTGCTCAGCGCGGTGCTTGAGCACAAAATACTCGTCGCACCAGGTCTT
>JBIKZZ010000410.1:0-2888 GCA_044354435.1 Rhodoferax sp.
CCACGACCGGGTTTTGCGCCAGTTCGGCGTACTGTTCCAGGGTGTCTTCCACTTCTTCCTGGGTCGGGGTATTGAGCTGCCAGGCCACGATGTGCTGTTGGAACAGCTCAGCCCAGGAGCCGTCCAGGTAGACCTCTTTACCGGCGCGTTTGTCCACAATTTCGAAGCCGTGGCGGGCCAAGGTTGGCACGGCCAGACTCTGGGTCGCGCTGTCGCGGCTGGCGCCGGAGGGGCTTTCTGTGGGCACTGCGTTGGCCAGCATGTGCGTTACTGAGTAAGTTTCAGAGTCGTAAAGCATGTGCATGATTCATTATCCATCAATCGGTTTGGCGGTGCAGTTTGCCCAGCCATCTGCCCTGCAACTGGCTGCGCCGAGCGGAATTTCAAGGGTCGTTTGCCAGCGGTGGCAGTCGGCAGGGCCGTCATGAGGGCGCTTCAGTCGATTCCCACTTCTGGTCCAGGTAGTCGCCGTTGTGTTCGGTGATGCGCAGGCGTACGGGCAACCAGCTCATGGCCGGTGCCAGCCAAATGGCCACCTCCTGGTCAAACTGCCGGCGCGGATGGCGTACCAGCTTGAGAGTGCCCTGCTGGCCACCGGGCAGGCGCAGGGTTTCCTCGCGCTCAACGGTGAAAAGCCACACTTCAGCATCTCGTGGCCCGGCCACCTGAACGGTAATGCCTGTGGCCACCGGGTAGCGCGCCGGCTCGCCGCCAATCACGGTCGCCAGCTGTAGCATCACGCTCAGGTAGTCTTGGGCGCCTGTCAGCAGCGGCACCGTCGGCGTATTGGCACTGAAACTGATTTGGCCTTTGTCGCGCTCAAAGTGTGCCGCTACTTCACTGCGGTATTTGTCGGAAAAGCGCAGCGGCAACAAGCCTTGAGCTCCCAATGCGCCTCGGCTGGTCTGTACCCGTGACTGCCCGAAGGCACTCATGGTCAGCCGGGCGTCATAGCCAAGACCGTCCTGACGCCAGACCAGCTCCCCACCCATGCGAAATGGAAATTTGTTGGACTCCACCCGGTAGAGCAGCCGTGCCGGCGGCGGCACAGCCACCGCCCCGGGTGTGAGTGCGGACTCACGTGGTGGCCTGGATGGCATTGGGGGCTCGGGTGTTGGGGGTGGCTGCGGTGGCTGAGCGATGCTGGCCAACTGCTGGGGCACCGGCAAAGGCAAAGGCACAGGCACAGGCACAGGCACAGGCACAGGTACAGGTACGGGTACGGGCAAGGGCAAGGGCAAGGGTAGAGGAGCAGCTACAGCTACAGCTACAGCTAAAGGAACAGGCAGAGGAACGGGCACAGGCACTGGCTCCGATACTGGCTGAATGGCAGGCGTTGCTGTGGGTAGAGGCGCTGGCGCTGTGACCGGGCTGGCGGTCACCACGGGCGCGGGTACGGGGGGATCGGTGGCGACTGTGACGGGCTCAGTCGGCGTGATTGGCGTCATCGGCGAAATTGCCGCCATTGGCAGCGGCAGCGGCTCCGGTGTTGGTGTTGGTGTCGGTGTGCCGGCAGCGGGTGCGGTGGGGCGTTTGAGGTCTGCTGAGGCCTGCTTACCAACTGGCGCTCGGTCCGGTACAGCAGCCAGGTTGGCGCCCAGCTCGATCACGCGGGTGTTCAACGCAGAGACTTGCAGCGGCACGGGGCGCGTCCTGTCCGGCTGCAGCAGGGACCAATGCCCCATGGTCACCACGGCGCAGAGCAGTGCCAGCGTGCGCCAGTGCGGGCGTCCACTGGGTGCGCCTTTAAGCCCTGGTGACGGTGAATGCAGTAGCTGCGACATGTTCATCCGATGACAAAGACGACTGATAGGCGACGACTTATGATTGGGTGAGGCCCTAGATCCCGATTAACGCTACGGCGGGCCACCGCCCGCGTAAATCATGAAACTTGCCACTTATAAAGATGGTTCCCGCGACGGCCAACTGCTGGTGGTTTCGCGGGACTTGACCAGCGCCCATTATGCGACCGGCATCGCGGAACGTTTGCAACAGGTCCTGGATGACTGGAACTTTCTGTCGCCCCAGCTGCAGGACCTGTCTGACGCCCTGAACCACGGCAAGGCGCGCCATGCTTTTCCTTTTGATGCCAGGCGCTGCATGGCGCCATTGCCGCGGGCCTATCAGTGGGTTGATGGCTCAGCCTACCTGAATCATGTTGAACTGATGCGGCGCGCCCGAAAAACCGAGATGCCCGCGAGTTTTTCGACCGATCCCCTGATGTATCAGGGGGGAAGCGATGATTTTCTTGGGCCCTGTGACCCGGTGGTCTGCGCCAGCGAGGCCTTTGGCATTGATTTTGAGGCGGAACTGGCGGTGATCACCGGCGACGTACCCATGGGTTCCTCGCCCGGCCAGGCGTTGGACGGCATCCGGCTGCTGATGCTCGCCAACGACGTGAGCCTGCGCCACCTGATCCCCTCCGAGGTGGCCAAGGGCTTTGGCTTTGTGCAAAGCAAACCGGCAACGACTTTCAGCCCTGTGGCGGTGACCCTAGATGAACTCGGCTCTGCCTGGGCGCAGGGGCGCGTGCATCTGACGCTGCAAAGTACCTGGAACGGTCGTCGTGTCGGGCTGTGCGAAACCGGACCGGAGATGAGTTTCCATTTTGGTGATTTGATCGCCCATCTGTGCAAGACCCGTAATGTGCGCGCCGGGTCTGTTATCGGCTCGGGAACGGTCAGCAACGTGGATCAGAGTCACGGCTACAGTTGTATAGCCGAAAAGCGCGTTATCGAGACGATTCAGGATGGCCAGCCGGTCACCGAATTCATGAAGTACGGCGACACCATCCGCATCGACATGAAGGGGCGCGACGGCATCAGCGTTTGCGGCGCGATTGAGCAGGAAGTCGTACCGCCCGCTTGAGTGGGCTTGCGCAATGACCC
>JBIKZZ010000089.1:0-10398 GCA_044354435.1 Rhodoferax sp.
TCGGGCACGGCCTTGTGCTCGGTGGCGCCATACAGCAGCAATTCACCGGTGGGCTGGCCGGCAGCTCGGCGCGCGCGGATGGCGCACAGGGCCGACAACACCGCCGTCTGGATGGCCTCGGTAGCACCACTGGTGAACACCAACTCACCCTCCCCTGCCCCGATCACAGCGACCGCCATGGCACGGGTTTGGTCCAGCAAATGTTTGGCGACCAGCCCGTGCGAATGGCTGCTGCTGGGGTTGCCAAAGCATTGCGCCATGCTGGCGCTGGCCGCGGCCATGGCGTCGGGCAGGACAGCGGTGGTGGCATTGCTGTCAAGGTAGAGGGTTTGGTTCATGGCAGCCAGTGTAAAAACCGGGTGCAGTAAACCCATTCCATAATTCACCTAAATCAACAATAATTTAGAATTCAATTCTCTAATATTGCCATTTAGAAAAAAATCATGCTTGATCGCCTCGACACTCAGCTTCTGGATGCCCTTCAACGCGACAGCACGCTGTCCATGGCGGAGCTGGGTGCAAGGGTGGGCTTGTCGGCTACACCCTGCTGGAAACGCATCAAACGCCTGGAAGAGGCTGGCCTGATCGAGCGGCGGGTGGCCATCGTCAACCGCCAGGCGGTGGGCTTGCCGGTGACAGTGTTCGTCAGCATACGGGCCGGCCAGCACGACGAGCAGTGGCTCACCCGCTTCGCTGCCGTGGTGAGCGCCCTGCCCGAGGTGCAAGAGTTTCACCGCATGAGCGGCGATGTGGACTACCTGCTCAAGGTGGTCACCAGCAGCATCGAGGGCTATGACCGTTTTTACAAAAAGCTGATCGGCCTGGCCGACATGGCGGGTGTGTCGTCGGCGTTCTCAATGGAGCAGATCAAAAGTACCACCGCTCTTCCGCTACTTTTTTTGTAGCTGAATCACCAAAGAGCACGGGGCCTGAGCGCCAATTTCATTAGAATAAATCTCTGAACATCCGGGACGGTTAACGCCGTCCCGCACACCCATAAGGCCACGCCATGAAAAAGCTCAAAGTCACGCTCCAAATGGAGATGTCCGTACCCGACGATTGGGAGGTGGTGGGCACCTCCGAGGGGACGCCGGTACTGAAGCTACCCAACGGCCAGTACCTGGACTTGGCGATCGAGCCCCTGTTTGCCAGCGACCCTGAGGACACCTGGGCCAGCGCCGACTCCGAGGATGCGCTGCACGATGTGCTGGACATGGTGGACAGCGAAGAGATCAGTTACGAATTCATTACCCACTGAGCAATGCCGAATGACATAACGGGGGTAAACCCAGGGTTGACCCACCGCACACATGGCATTTACAGTGCCACCACTTTGGAGCCAGCATGACACCAACCCAACCCACAACACTGTCACCCGGGGCGCCCGCATGATGGTCGGTGCCTGGTGGGCATGGCCGGTGGCGCTTGGCCTGTACCTGCTGTTCCGCGCCTGGTACGACAACTGGCGCGGGCCCCTGAGCAACGCCGAGATCGAGGCGTTTCTGGCTGAAACGGCGAAGACCAAAGTGGGCGAACATACCGATAGAGCGGTCATCCGCGCCTTTCTGGAGGCTGATGATGGCAAAGAGTTCATCATGAGTAACCTGGTGCGGGTGCACCCCCACGAGGTACCCCACCCGCTCAATGCCAAGCCCACGCTCGGCCTGAACCTGCTGCAGGACTATGGCCGACGCTTTGTCAAGGTGTTGCTGGCCCACGGCGGCCACCCCATGTTGGTCATGCGCAAGGTGGGCGGCTACGTGGATGCCTGGAACACACCGCCCGACCCGGGCTGGCATGTGGTCGGTGCCATGCGCTACCGCAGCCGGCGCGACATGATGAAGCTTGCGATCAACCCGTCGCTGCGCGAGGTGCACCCGCTCAAGACGGCCGGCACCGCCATGACCTTTTCTTTTCCGGCGCAGGTGATGATGAGCTTTGCCCTGCGCCCGCGCAGCTGGGTGGCGCTGGTGCTGGCCCTGCTGGCCGCTCTGGTGCACCTGGGCAGCCTGCTCGCACTGCTGGCCAAGTAGGCCGGCCACACTGGGATGACCAAACCCCCCTTGCTGCTCAACGGCGTGCCGGGCTCGCCCTACACGCGCAAGATGGTGGCGATGCTGCGCTACCGCCGCATCGCCTACCGGCTGGTGCCCTCAGGCACCGGTGTGCCGGGCCTGCCGATGGCCAAACCGCATCTGCTGCCCACTTTTTACCTGCCTGGCCCCGATGGCGCGCTGCAAGCGGTCACCGACTCCACGCCGCTGATCCGCCGCTTTGAGGCCGAACACACCGGGCGTCACGTGCTGCCCACCGACCCGGCGCTGGCGTTTGTCGATGCCTTGCTGGAAGACTTTGCCGACGAGTGGCTGACCAAGGCGATTTTCCATTACCGCTGGACCTACGCTGCCGACATCCAAAAAGCCAAAGGTATTCTGGCCAGTTGGCTGAGCCAGAAGCTTGATGACGCTGCGCTGCAACAGTACGCAGAGATGGTGGCTGACCGCCAGATTCCACGACTGCGTTACGTGGGCTCCAACCCCACCACCCAACCCGTCATCGAGGCGGGCTATCTGCGCGTGCTGACACTGCTTGAAGACCACTTGCGCACCCATCGCTTTTTGATGGGCCACCGGCCAGGGGCCTCGGATTTCGGCTTTTGCGGCCAACTCACGCAGCTGGTTCAGTTTGACCCCACGCCGATGGCGGTCGCGGTGGCGCACGCGCCCCGGGTCTGCGGCTGGGTGGCTGTGACTGAGGACCTGTCGGGCTTGGAGCCGACCGATGGCGATTGGCTGGCTCTAGACGCCCTGTCCGAAACTCTGCCCAATGGCCTGCCCGATAGCCTGCGCGCTCTGCTGGCCGAGGTGGGCCAGCTGTACGTGCCCCTTTTGCTGGCCAATGCCCGGGCCCTGGCGGCTGGTCAAACCGAATTGCAAACGCACATCAAGGGCGCAGTCTGGGTGCAGCAAACCTTTGCCTACCAGGCCAAGTGCTTGGCCTGGCTGCGTCGAGATTACGCCGCCTTGCCGGCGCCAGCCCGCGCCACGGTGGACCGGGTTCTGGCCGGCACCGGCTGCGAAGCTTTGTTTGGAGACCTGCCATGATGACCCTGTACGACTGTGCAACAGCACCCAGCCCGCGCCGTGCCCGCATTCTGCTGGCCGAAAAAGGGGTAGCCCATGCCACTGTGGCGGTGGACCTGTCAAAAGGCGAACAACTGGGCGAGGCCTACCGCGCCATCAACCCCAAATGCACCGTGCCGGCGCTGCAACTGGAGGACGGCGCCCTGCTCACCGACAACGCCGCGATCGCCGCCTACCTGGAGGCCCGTTTCCCCAACCCGCCGCTCTTGGGCACCACCCCGCTGGCCCAGGCGCAGATTGCCAGCTGGCACTGGCGCGCCGAATTTGAGGGCTTGATGGCGATTGCCGAGGCCCTGCGCAACAGCTCGCCGGCCATGGTCAACCGGGCCCTGCCCGGCCCGGTTGCCTATGCCCAGATCCCGGCACTGGCCGAGCGCGGCCTGGCCCGGCTGCGGCAATTTTTCGACGAACTCGACGCCCACTTGGCCGGGCGCGACACCATTGCGGACAGCGGATTCAGCATCGCCGACATCACCGCCGTTGTGGCGGTGGACTTTGCCCGTGTGGTGCGGGTGCGGCCCGGTGAGCAGCATGCCAACCTGCGGCGCTGGCGCGAGGCCATGGCCCTGCGCCCGTCGATGCAATGAGCACCAGCGGGGCTGGCCAACCTACAAATAATGAAAGAAGCGCACAAATGATCAAACGATTGGCTTGGGGGGCAGTGGCCTTGGCAGTGCTTGCAGCCGCCGGCTTTTACGCCAACGGCGGGCGCACAGGCGCACTGCTGCTGTATGTCAAATACGTGATGCGCCAGGAGTATGCCCCCAGCCGAGAAGTGACCTGGCAGCAAGGCCCGGCTTTGGCCGCCGCAGGCCAGGCCAAACGACCACCCAATGTAGTGCTGATCGTGGCCGACGATCTGGGCTTCAATGACATCACCCACTATGGCGGTGGCATTGCCGGTGGCAAGGTGCCCACGCCCAACATCGACAGCATCGCCAGTGATGGCGTTAATTTCCGTAACGGTTATTCGGGCAACGCCACCTGTGCACCTTCTCGGGCGGCCATGATGACGGGGCGCTACCCCACCCGCTTTGGTTTTGAATTCACCCCTACGCCCAAACAGTTCATGAAGGCCATAACGGCCACTTCCCGGCCGGACCAACTGCGGCCTATGATCTACTACCCCGAGCGTGAGGCCGACCTGATTGCCTATGAAGACATGGGCCTGCCCACCACCGAGATCACCATCGCCAAATTGCTGCAAGGCGCGGGCTATCACACCGTGCAGGTGGGCAAGTGGCATCTGGGCGACAACCCGCAGTTCCGGCCCTACTCGCATGGCTTTAACGAATCGCTGTCGCATCTGCACGCCGCCTCCATGTTCCTGCCGCCCAAGCACCCCAATGTGGTGAACGCAAGACAAGACTTTGACCCGATCGACAAATTCCTATGGACTGCTGAGCCCTGGGTGGTGCGCTTCAAGGACCAGGAGCCCTTCCAGCCACCCAAGTACATGACCGACTACCTGACCGACGAGGCCGTCAAGGTGGTGGCCGCCAACAAGAACCGTCCGTTCTTCATGTACCTGGCCTACAACGCGCCGCACACGCCGCTGCAGGCCACGCGTGAAGACTACGACGCACTCAGCTTTATCCCCGACCACACCATGCGGGTGTATGCCGCCATGATCCGCTCGCTGGACCGCAACATTGGCCGCGTACTGCAGTCACTCAAAGACCAGGGGCTGGATGACAACACGCTCGTCATCTTCACCAGCGACAACGGCGGTGCGCACTACATTGGCCTGGACGGCCTGAACTCGCCCTACCGGGGCTGGAAAGCCACTTTTTTTGAAGGCGGCATCCACGTGCCGTTTTTCATGCGCTGGCCAGGCATGATCCCGAAAGGAAGCACGGTGAAATCCCCTGTCAGCCATTTCGACATCTTCGCCACGGCCGCAGCGGCGGCGGGCCGCCCGGTGCCGACCGACAGGCCGATCGATGGCGTCAATCTGCTGCCCTTCATCTCGCAGGCCTCGACCGGTCGTCCGCACGAGACCCTTTTCTGGCGCACCGACACCTACCGGATGGTGCGCGATGGCGACTGGAAGCTGCAGGTGAGTGAACGCCCCAAAAAGGACTGGCTGTTTGACTTGGCCGCCGACCCCACTGAAAAAGTGAACCTAGCCGCCAAGGAGCCCGAACGCCTGGCCGCCATGAAGGCCAAGCTCGCGACTTGGGAGAAGACCCAGCGCAAGCCGATGTGGCCATCACTGGGCGAAGGCGCTATCCCAATCGACAAGTCCCTAAAGCAGAAGCTGGCACCTGAAGACGAATACGTGTACTACTCCAATTGAAAGGTCCCCAAGCAGCGTTTTTGCAGCCAGCTTAGGTCAGCATGGGGGTACAGCCTACCCCCTTTTTTTCGCAACCTGTACCCCCGTTTGCACGCATGCCAAGGCTTCGCTGTCAACCATCTCTGTTAGCCTACGTGCTACGTCAGCCTATGATTTACCAATGAAAAAGGCCGCTAGGTGATGATCCTTAGCGGCCTTTAAACAGAAGCTTGGTGGCGCGGGATTTCGAGGAATGGCGAGGGGTCCGCGTCAATTTTCACCCCTTTCGTCAGCCATTCGGTAGCCCATCGCCCGGTAGCCGCGCTGGCGTTTTTCCCACATCCCCAGGAGTGCTGGGTGGCCGGTATCCACAAAGTCGATGATGCGCACGTCGGTCTTGGTGGCGTGCTCGCGGTGCAGTCGACCCGCGTATTGTTGCAACGTACCTTTCCACGAAACCGGCATTGCCAGCACCAAAGTGTCGAGCGGCGGATGGTCGAATCCTTCGCCAACCAGTTTGCCGGTTGCCAATAGAACGCGCGGTGCATCGGGTGGCAGCGCGTTGAGTTCAGCGATCAGAGTGGCGCGCTGCTTCTTTGCTATCCGTCCGTGCAGGACAAACAACGATGGAACCTTGCTGCCCAAAGCGGTTTGAATGGCATCGAGATGTTCGGTGCGCTCGGTCAGCACCAGCACCTTGCGGTCTTGACTATAGGCATTGATGACCTCGGCGGCAATCGCGTCGGTCCGGGCTTGGTCAATGGCAAGATGCCGAAACACATCCTGAATCCCCGCCTCCTGCAGCAAATCGATCCGCGAGTGCAATGTGCAGGGAATGACCGCCAGATCGTGCGGTGCCCCCGTTGGCTTGGCGGCGGTGTGCCGAGTTGGCCCGCATTGCATGAAAATGATCGGCTGCTGACCATCGCGGCGAATCGGCGTGGCAGTTAGGCCGAGCACGTATTTGGCTTTGGCCTGCTTCAGAATCGCATCAAACGACGCCGCGCCGACGTGATGGCATTCGTCCACGATCACGTGACCATAGTTTTCGACCAGCGAATTCACCTCACCCTGCCGCGACAAGGACTGCATTACCGCGATGTCGATTTTGCCCGTCGGCTTGGCCTTGCCACCACCGATGGTGCCAACCACTCCCTTGCCAACGCCCAGGAATGATTGCAAGCGCTCCTGCCATTGCTTGAGCAGATCGGTCCGATGCACCAGCACCAGCGTGTTCACACCACGGCGCGCAATCATCGCAGCAGCCGTAACCGTTTTGCCAAATGCCGTCGGCGCGCACAGGACGCCCGCATCGTGATGCAACATGGCGGCCACAGCGAATTCTTGATCCAAACGTAAGGTTCCGGCAAACGCGACGTCCAGCGGCGAACCTGCGTATCGCTCGTCGATCAGTTCGCAGCCAATAGCGTTGTCCCGAAGGAGTTCCAGCGCAGCATCCAGGCAGCCACGCGGCAATGCAATGTGATTGGGATAGTTTTCGGCGCAGCCGATGACGCGCGGTTCATCCCACACAGAAAAGCGCATCAACTGTTTTTTGTAAAACTCAGGGTTTTGGAAGGCAGCCAAACGAATCAGCCGGTTGGCCAGTGACTGCGGCAGTTGCGCCTTCTCAAAATAGATCAGGTTGGCCAGTGTTACCGTGAGCGACTTAGGCATTGCACCGGCCAGTTTCTTGCTGACGGATGCGGATCGTTTCCACGGCTCTTTTTGATCTTCCTCATCGATGAAAGTTACATCGAGTGGGTGCGCGTTACCAGTGGCCCGCAGAATAGTGGGTTCGATATCGTGTGCAGGCATTGGCAGGATGGAGGCCAAGAACGCCCACTGATCCCGGTACGGTCGCAGGTCCGCATCGACGAACACACTAAACCCCTTCTCACGCGGATGTTTCTGCAGTGGCAGCGCGATCAGGTTGCCGAAGCCGCCTTTGGGCATCGAATCCTGATTGGGGAATAGCCGGTCATACGATTCGAGTTTGAGTTGGCGAGTCCGGGCGCAACTGTGGCTGATGATGGCCGTGCCGAGTCGGCGCGCATCCCGAGCCGATACGCTGCCGGTGAAGAAGACCTAAGCGTGCGCACCATTGCCAGAACGCGATATCTCAAGGGCGACTGGCACGCCCAACTCGTGACACGACTGGTAAAACGCCTTGGCATCCTCTCGCCATTCCACCTCATCGAAATCAGCCGCGAGAAAATGGCAGGTGTCATCGGCCAACAGTGGATAGACGCCGACCGTCCGCTTACCGGCAAGGTGCTCGTAGATGACCGTATCCGACAAGGGGATCAGCAAACGGTTATTGCATTCCCCGCATTTGATGCGCGGCTTTTCGCAAACACCTGCCAGCCACTCATTGCCGCAGGCCGGTGCGTAGCCAGACTTGCCGGTGGTTTTGCTTTCCCAGCGGATTGGGTAGACGTCGGTGCGGCCTCGAAACAACCGACGAAATAGCGACACTTTTCGATGGTGGAAAGTCGTGATGATTCTGACTCAAGGACCGGCGTTGTAGACACAGTTGAGGATGGCTGAGGCGTCAAACGCCATTCGATGCCGCGCCCGTCCAGCAGCGCGATCAAGCGAGCGTTTTCGCCTTGCAGTACGGCCAACTGATCGCGCTCAATCATCGGCCCCGTACTCGGCAAGCAAGTCGTCCATATCGTCCCCGACGCAGTAGCCGAAGTTGTGACAGGTGCCGCGCACGGTATCCAGCCGGTCCCATAAGGGCTGGCGTTGCGCGTCGGCCAAACTGGCGATAGTTTTTAAAGCCTGTTCAAACATTCGCACCAGCGCATCGAAGTAGCCATCATCCTGCAGCCCGGCTGCATTACTGAAACCCGCCGCCCGTTCGCAATAAAACACCATCAGTTCGGCCAAACCTTCTGCTTGTCCAATAGCTTTTTTGTAATCGGCGATAGGTTTTTTGGCTTTGGCGACTGAGGTGTCCTGAGCCTTGAACACGTCAGGCCATAACCAGCGGTCGATGCTGATCTTGTACGGTTTAAGCACGTCGTCGCCCAAGCTCAGGCGGGCGTGGAGGAAGGCTTGGTTGTCCTTGTTGGCTGCGTACAGGTCTTGCAGCAGTCCGAGCAAGCCAGCGCGATCGAAGTCCACGAGCTTGGTCTTGACGTCGCTCCAACTAGGCGTGTTTTTCTTGGTGGCCATATCCGCTATTCCTCGGCGATGTCCGGCTGGCTGCCGGACTCAATCTGCCTGATCACCCGATCAAAATCACTCTCAAACAACCTGTCTTGCACGATGCGGTATTTTTCGAATTCGCTCATCGCGTGGGCTTTGGCGATTTCTACCGTCACCTTGCCTGCATCCTGCAGCACTTCCCTGTCGGTTGCCTCTATGAAGCGGTTCAGGCGCGTCTCCCAATCCTGCATGGTCATGGGGATTTTGCGCAGCGCCATATCTTCGGCAACATCGAGATAGGCCGACACCAGCCGCTGCAACTGGGCCATCTCGTGTTCGGTCAGGTAATTCTTGGCGATCACCACATCGAACTTCTGAATCTTTCCTTGCAGCCCGTCCTTCCAGGAGGTCAGCCCCATATGGTCTTTGTCGGCATCGGCGCGGTGGTAAATGACTTCTGCAGCCGTCTGGCCGTGAATGGCCCAGTGCAGCTTGTTTTGGACTGTGGCATAAAACCGCTTGGTAGCCTGCGCAGTGACGTCGTAGTCCATCGAGCTGGCGATCAAAGAATTCATCCGTCAGCACGCTGCCGCCACTCTTCAGTCGATCCGCATCCATGACCCAGCCCTGAATCGTGTAATCCTTGACGATCTGGTTGGCCCATTTGCGGAACTGCACCGCGCGCTCGTTCTCGATCTTGAAGCCCACGGCAATGATGGCTTGCAGGCTGTAGTGATCCACCTTGCGCTGAACTTCCCGCGCGCCCTCGGTTTGAACCATTAAGTACTGCTTAACGGTTGCCTCGCGCTCCATCTCGTTGTCGGCATAGATGCGCTTCAAATGTTGGCTGACGGCTGGCACCGACACGTCGTAGAGCGAGGCCATCATTTTCTGCGTGAGCCAGAGGTTTTCATTCTCGTAGCGCATTTCCACGCTGCTTTGCGCGTTGCCGGTTGCCGCGACAAAGGTCAGGTATTCGGCCGCGGCGGAACGAATGAGGGGTATCTCGTTTTTCTTAGGAATTTTCGGTGGTTTGCTTTTGCTCATTCCATCCCCCCCTCTCTTTATCGATATCGGTCATGTCAGCGCACTCTCAGTCAATTTGGATGTCTCAAACTCACGACCCCAGACCGCCACAGTTGACGCGCGATTGAAGCTGGAAGTGTCGTTGATTTATACGGGGTTACAGGCGTGCCCTCCGGACTTCGGCCTGCAACGGGTGGGGAGGGTCGCAGAGAGAATATGCAAACGGAGAGTAAAACCCGCCGGTTGCTGGCAAAAATGGCTCTCTCCGCAGTCCGCAAGAACCCGAGCGGAACGGGTACGGCCAGTTCGACTGGAACCAACTTAGGCGAATTGGCCGAAGACCGTGAAGCGGTACTCGCAAACGCGTTCGGAAGTGGCTCGGTGGCTGAATTTCTTCATGAGCGACGCGACTTCGATCAATTGCTTGCGGTTGTCGCAAACGAGCGTGCGCTCGACAGGAGTTGGCGCAGTTTGCCGAACTGCGCCAGTTTTGACGACAACTGCGCCGAAGTCCGCAAGAACCCGCAGGAACCAGCGCAAACACGCAGGTAGCAGGCAAAAAAAGCCACGCGGTTAGGGTTGGCTTTTAAGATATTGGTGGAGCTGGGGGGATTTGAACCCCCGTCCGCAAGTCTTCTTCGAACAGTTCTACATGTGTAGCCATCTGATTTGGATCTCACTTTTCACATCGCGCAGTGGCACGCTATGCAAATCGCCAGCAACCTATTGTCTTGAGCCACCCTAAGTTACCCAAGGTGGATCCAGCCAAATGAAATTACCCCGCAGCCTGGACTA
>JBIKZZ010000411.1:0-2876 GCA_044354435.1 Rhodoferax sp.
TTTTGGCGCCTTTTTCCTTGGCCAGTTTGGGCACAGCTTGCCGCATCTGGTCAAAGTAGGTGGCTGCAAACGCGTACTTCAGCCGGTCAAACGGGTCATACATCTCGCGGGCGGCCGTGATCGGGAAGAAGTTGATCACGTTCTTTTCAAACTGCACCGGCATCGCTGCCAGGTTCTGGGAGGTACCGATGTGGCCCATCATCATGAAAATCTTGTCTTGGTTGACCAGCTTCTGGGCAGCCAGCACGGCTTTTTTCGGGTCATAGCCTGAGTCTTCCACGATGATCTTGAGCTTGCGGCCGTTGATACCGCCCTGCTCGTTGATCTCGTCCACGGCCAGCAACATGCCCTGCCGGGCCTGCTTGCCAAAGCCGGCAAGAGGGCCGGACAAATCCTGGATCGAGCCCAGGGTGATTTCGGTGGCCGACACGCCTTGCAGCGGCACAGCCTTGCTTTGGGCCTGCACCTGGCCGGCCAGCAATGCCAGCGTTGCCAGCATCAGGGTGGTTTTCGTCGTCAGTTTCATCGTCGGTCTCCTTAAAAAATCAATGGTACATGGACTCAATCTGGGCCGTGTATTTCTTCTCAACCAGTTTACGCTTGAGCTTCATGGTGGGGGTGAGCTCCTCGTCTTCCGCGGTCAGCTGGTTCTCCAGCAAGAAAAACTTTTTGATCTGTTCTACCCGGGCAAATTTCTTGTTGACACGGTCCAGCTCAGCCTGGATCAGTGCTTGAACCTCAGGCGCGCGGGTCAGGCTACTGTAGTTGCTGAATGGTACATCCTGATCCTGCGCAAATTTTTCCACATTTTCCTGGTCGATCATGACGATCGCAGTCAAATACGGTCTCTTGTCGCCGATCACCACCGCATCGGTGATGTAGGGGGAGAACTTCAGGTCATTCTCCAGTTCGCTCGGAGTCACGTTTTTGCCACCGGCCGTAATGATGATGTCCTTCATGCGGTCTGTGATGCGGAAGTAGCCGTCCGAATCCACCGCGCCCACGTCACCGGTGTGCAGCCAGCCATCGGCGTCAATCGCTTCAGCGGTTTTCTCGGGCAGGTTGAGGTAGCCGGCGAACACGTTCTGGCCACGTACCAAGATCTCGCCGGTGACCGGGTCGAGCCGCACCTCGTTAAAGCCCGCCGCCGGGCCGATGGAGCCCGGCTTAATGCGATCTGCCGGCACGCCGGTGCTGGCGCCACAGGTCTCGGTCATGCCCCACACCTCGAGCATGGGCACGCCCAGCGCCAGGTACCAGCGCACCAGGTCGGGCGAAATCGGCGCTGCGCCGGTGACCAAAAAGCGCGACCGGTGAATGCCGATGAGCTTGCGCACGTTGTTAAGTGCCAGCCACTGCGCCAGCTGAAACTTGAACTTGAGCCAGTTGCTCACCGACTGACCGGCCAGCACCCGTTCGGCAATGGCGGTTCCCACGCCAATGCTCCAGCCGTAGGCGGCCTGCTGGATTGCGCCGGCTTCTTTCAGCGAGATCATCACGCCGGAGTAGAACTTTTCCCACACGCGCGGCACGGCGGTAAACACGGTGGGCGCGATCTCGCGCACGTTTTCCGGGATGGTCGCGGGGTTTTCGACAAAGTTGAGGATGGAGCCGGTGTACAGTGAAAAATACTCGCCGCCTATGCGCTCGGCAATGTGGCACAGCGGCAGAAAGCACATGCGCTCGTCGCGCTCATCTTGCGCCACCAGGGTGTTGTAGCCGCGTACCGTGAACACCAGGCCACGTTGCAAGTGCATGGCGCCCTTGGGCCGGCCTGTGGTGCCCGAGGTGTAGACCAAAATGGCCAGATCTTCAGGGCGGCAGCCGTCAATGCGTTGCTGCAGGGTCTCGAGGTGTTGCGCCAAGTGCGCGCGGCCGAGCGCGCGCAGTGCGTCTAGGCCGATCACGCCAGGGTCGTCCAGGTCGCGCAGGCCTTCCATGTCAAACACCACTATCTTGCGCAACCCCGGCAATTGCGCGCGCACCTCGAGCGCCTTGTCGAGCTGCTCGTCGTCTTCCACAAACAGCACTGTGGTGCGTGAGTCGTCACACAGGTACTGCACCTGCGACGCGGCGTCGGTCGGGTAAATGCCGTTGGAGATGCCGCCGGCTGACAACACGGCCAGGTCGGCCCACACCCACTCCACCACGGTGTTGGCCAGGATGGAGGCGCATTCGCCGCGCTCAAAGCCCAGGCTGAGCAGCCCACCGGCTATCTCGCGCACCGCAGCTGCGGTCTGGTCCCAGGTCCAGCTGCGCCACAGGCCCAAATGCTTTTGCCGCATCCAGACATTGGGGCCGCGCTGTTTGACCGCATTCCAGAACATTGCGGGAATAGTTTCGCCTGCCAGCACAATGTCATGGCAGGGCTGAATGTGGCGGGTGTCCCACAGACCCGGGCTTGACTTGATGTTTATCGCCATGTTTTCTTCTTTTTCCAGCGGCGCTCGCCGCGTACGCCGTCTTCCTTGAGCCCAAGGTAGAACTCCTTGATATCGTCTTTCTCGCGCAGGCGGGCACAGGTGTCTTCCATCACGATCCTGCCGTTTTCCAGCACGTAGCCGTAGTCTGAGGCGTTGAGTGCCATGTTGGCGTTTTGCTCCACCAGCAAGATGGTGGTGCCGCGCTCGCGGTTGATTCGAACCACAATCTCGAAGATCTCCTTGGTGAGCTTCGGGCTGAGGCCCAGGCTGGGTTCATCGAGCAGCATCAAATCGGGGTTGGCCATCAGGGCCCGTGAAATAGCGAGCATTTGTTGTTGACCGCCCGACAGCAGGCCAGCATCTTGGGCAGCGCGCTCGCGCAAAATCGGGAAATAGGCGTACACCGCTTCGATGTCACTGGCCACGCCGTCGCGGTCTTGGCGGGTGTAGGCG
>JBIKZZ010000090.1:0-10342 GCA_044354435.1 Rhodoferax sp.
CGGCGATCACGCCCTGGATGCGCTGCATGACGGCCGGGAAGTCGACCACCGGCTCTAGCCCTTGCAGGCCAAAGCGGCCGGCATCGCGCATTTGCTGCGCCACCCGGGCGCTTTTGATCAAGGCCTTGCTCGGCACACAGCCGTAGTTCAGGCAATCGCCGCCCATGACCTTGGCCTCCACCAGCGTCACCCGGGCTTTAACGGCCGCTGCGATGTAGGCCGAGACCAGCCCGCCGGCACCGGCACCGATGACGATCAAATTGCGGTCAAAGCGCCGGGGCCGCTGGCCACGCCAGCGTGCGTACACACGGCGCCGCTGCAGCGCCAGCATCGCCGCCTTGGTCAGCAATGGAAACAGGCCCAGCAGGGCCAGCGCGCCAAGCAGCCCCGGGCTGGCGACATCGCGCAGTGCGCTGATGCTGGCAAGTTCGGTCCCGGCATTCACGTAGACCGCGGTGCCGGCCAGCATGCCGAGCTGGCTGACCCAGTAAAAGGTCCAGGGGCGTAAGGCGGTCAGGCCCATGGCCAGGTTGATGACAAAGAAGGGGACCACCGGAATCAGGCGCAGGCTGAACAGATACAGGGCGCCATCGCGCGCCAGCCCCTGGTTGATGCCGGCCAACCGGGCCCCAAACCGGGCCTGCACGCTGTCGCGCAACACAAAGCGCGCTGCCAGAAAGGACACGGTGGCGCCCAGGGTAGAGGCAAAAGACACCAGCAGCAGGCCCCAGCCCAACCCGAAAATACCGCCGCCCGCCAGCGTCAGGATGGCAGCGCCGGGCAGTGACAGTGAGGCCACCGCCACGTACAGCGCAAAAAAAGCGCCGCGCACGGTCCAGGGTGCCTCGCGGTACAGTGCGCTGAGCCCTGCCTGGCTGGTCTGCAGGTAGGCCAGGCTGAAGAAGCGGCCCAGGTCCAGGGCCACAAAGCCGGCCAGCGCCAGCAACAGTGCGGCCAGCACCAGCAACCGGCTGCGTGTCATGACAAGGCCCTCCAACCCCACCAGATGCGGGTGGCGATGGTGATGGCGCACAGGGCGGCAAAGCCGTAAGCCAGCGCCGCAAAGTGTTGTGGCCACAGGCACATGGCGGCAAAACAGGCCAGTGTCTCGGTGGCTTCGGTCAGGCCGCCCAGAAAGTAAAAGGATTTGTTCGGGTAGGCGGTGCTGCTCATGCCGCGCTTGGCGGCCAGCACTGCAAAGGCCAGGAAGCTGGCGCTGGTGCCCATGAAGGCGGCCAGCAGCACGGCCGCCGCCAGCGCGTTGTTCGGCGGGTCGGCCAGGGCAAAGGCCAGGGGGATGCTGGCGTAAAAAAGGAAGTCCAGCGCAATGTCCAGAAAACCCCCGGCATCGGTGGGTTGGCCCTGACGCGCGACCGCGCCATCCAGGGCATCCAAGAGTCTTGAGGTAAATATGGCTACAGCCCCCGCCAGATATAGCTTGTTAGCTATTAAAAACGCAGCAACTACGCCCAGTGCGAAGCCGGCCAGTGTGACGCTGTTGGCCGACAGGCCCCAGCGTGCCAACTGCCTGCCAGCGGCGGTGATCGGGCGGCGGATCAGGGCGGTGGCGTAGGGGTCAAGCATGGGGCATGTGGGCAGGGTAGGCCATGGTAGCGCAGGGCGCAAAGCTAACAGGCCCTTAGGGGGCGGGTGGCAGATGTGTGAGGTGCGCTGAGTCGGCCACGTCGGCCAGGTCATGGGTCACCAGCAGCGCCGGGATCTGGCGGGTGCGCACCAGCCCAAACACCAGTGCCCGCATGCGCTCGCGCAGCGCCACATCGAGCCTGGCAAAGGGCTCGTCCAGCAGCAGCGCCAGCGGCTGGGCCAGCAGGGCGCGAGCCAGCGCCACCCGGGCTCGTTGGCCGCCTGAGAGCGTGGCCGGGTCGGTATTGGCAAAGGGGCCCATTTCCACGTCGGCCAGGGCTTGTCGCACCCGGGCTTGGCGTTGGGTCGCCGGGCCGCCGGGCACGGCAAACAGCAGGTTGTCGCCAACCGTCATGTGGGGAAAGAGCAGGTCGTCCTGGAACAGGATGCCGACGCGGCGTGCATGCGTCGGCAGCGTGTCGATGCGCTGGCCGTTCAGGTGCACCATGCCATCAAATTGCAGTCCCCGGGGCAGCGTGCCGCAGAGGGCGGCCAGCAGGCTGGACTTGCCCGAGCCGCTGGGCCCCATCAGGGTGTGCACGCAGCCGGGCGCCACGCTCAAGCGCAAGGGGTGCAGCAACACGCGCTGTGGCGTGCGCAGTGTGTGCAGATCGAGGGTCAGGGTCATGGCAGGCAGAACTGTACAGGCCGTGTCAGGCCTCACAAGCGCCGGGCCCGGCCCAACCGGGCCGCCAGCGCGAACATCAGCACCGGCAGCAGCCACTGCAGCCCGGCGTAGGCGGCGGTGAGTGAGCGCTGACCGCCCGAGGCCAACGTGACCGCTTCAGTGCTGACCGTGTTGAAGCGGCCCGCCCCCACGTAGAGTGTGGGCAGGTACTGCGCCACGCTGACGGCAAAACCCACCGCCAGGCTGGCGGCCAGGGCAGCGCGCAGCAGCGGCCATTTGACTCGCCACAAAAAGGCCCAACGGCTGCGGCCCAGCGTGGCGGCCAACTGCGCCAGTCGGGCATCGAAGCCGGTGTAGGGTCCTTGCAGCGCCAGCAACACATAGGGCAGGCAGGCCAGCGTGTGCGCCAGCCATAGGCCGCTGGCCTGGCCGTCCAGCCCCCAGGCCAGGGCCAGCTGGTGCAGCCCCAGCACCCACAGCACGCCGGGCAGCGCCAGGGGCAGGTAGAGCAGTGCCTGAGCCCGCCGATGCCAGTTGTGCGGCGCCAGCTCCAGCCAGGCCACCGCCCACAGCAACGCGCTCAGGCTGCTCGCCAGTGCCAGCCCTGTGGTGACCCAGAGCGTGCCGCTGCTGGCCAGCACTGATTGCCAGGCTGCCAGGCTCCAGGTCTCGGGCAAGAGCTGCGGGAACGGCCAGCTGCCGGTCACGCTGCCCAAGCCCAGTGCCAGACCCACGGTTAGGTAAATGCCCAGCAGCAAAGCCAGGGGCTGGTGGGTGGTGGCCCCGGGGGTAATGGTCGGGATGCTGCGGGTCATGTGCTGGGCGGCTGCGCGCATCGCGTCGGGGCCACGGGTGCGACGACGGCGCCACAGGGGGTTGCGCGTGCTGCCCCAAGCCAGCGCTGCCGCCAGCGCCATGGCGGCCGCCAGCAGCCACGCTGCGGCAGCACCTTGCGCGTTGGTGGCCGGGTCAGCATCCTGCAGCCACTGCCAAGCCAGCACGGCCAGCGTGGGAGGCGTGCCAGGCCCGATCACCAGCGCCACATCCACCACCGTCAGGTTGTAGGCCAGTACCGCCAGCAGTGGTCCCCACAGCCGGGGCCAGAGTTGGGGCCAAGCCACGCGCCACCAGGCGCTGCGGGCGCTGTAACCCAGGGTCTGCGCCAGCCGCAGCTGCTGTTGCAGTTGCAGACCCACCTCGGGCCGTTGCAACTGGGCCAGCGCGGCCCACAACAGAAACGGCGTCTCTTTGAGCACAAGCACCGCCACTAGGCCCAGGCCCCAGGGGTCTTGCGTGGTCGGCCAGGGCGGTGGCGCGCTGAAGCCGGTGGCCCAGGGCGACAGCAGACGCAGCAGCCAGCCACTGGGCGCCAGCAACGCCACCAGCCCGATCGCCAGGGCCACATGCGGCAGGGCCAACAGTGGTGCCAGGCCACGCGCCAGCCGCGTGCTCGCTGTGGCGTCAGGCAGCGCGCTGAATATGCGGCACAGCAGCCAGGCCGCGGCCGCCGTGCTCAGGGCGCTCGCCAGCAACCCGGTCCACAGGCTCATGGCCAGGGCGCGCAGGGTCTGCGGGTCTTGCCACAGCGCCGTCCAGCCGGCCGGATCCAGCCCGGCCTGCACCGCCGCCCACAGGCTCCAGCCCAGGGGCAGGGCGACGAGTGTCAGCAGCAGCGCTGGGCATGGCGTCGAAATGGCCTTAGAGACCGCGATCGATTGAGTCAATTCAAGTAAGGGCGTGGGGTCGAAGCTATGACAATGGTGCGGATAATCGACTCCGCCGCGAATGTGTCGATGGTAAGGGTTTGGGCGAAGCAAATGTCATGAGGTGAAGCAATGAAATGGAGATTCATTTACAGGGGTCTTAAGGCGAGGTACAGAGACCAGCGGCTCGAACTGCGTGCGCTGACCCAGACACTTCGGTCAACTGATATTGCGATTGACGTCGGGGCTAACAAGGGCAGCTATTTGTGGTCACTCAGCAAAGCTGTGCCCAGGGGCCGCGTCGTGGCATTTGAGCCCCAGCCATTGCTGGCCGATTACCTGCGTCAGGCCTGTCAACGGGCCGGATTGACGAATGTGCAAGTGGAGCAGTTGGGCGTTTCCAACGAAGAGCAGCGTCGCGTGTTGGCTGTTCCAGGGAGTGGAGCAACGTCACCAGGTGCATCTTTCGAGGCTGCGGTTCGTGACCGAGAGACCTGCAAGACCATCGAGGTTGACGTCGTCACACTCGACCGTTACTTTGAGCATGCCAAAAGCCGGATTGGCGCCCTCAAAATTGACGTGGAGGGCCATGAAATGGCAGTGCTGCAGGGCGCTCGTGAGTTATTGACAATTCACCGCCCGATGGTGGTCTGTGAATCAGAAAGGCGGCACATGTCGTCAGGTAGCGTTGCCGATGTGTTTGCGTTCTTCTCGGAGTTGGGCTACGAGGGTTCCTTCGCCAGACAAGGCGAACTGCATCCGGTCGCTGTCTTCGACCCGGACACTCACCAGTCTGAGACTGGCGACCGATTTTGGGATTCGCCGACCTATTGCAACAATTTCATTTTCAGACCGGGCAGTTCGGCTTGACTCTGCGGCCGCGTTGGCCCCGAGGAACCCCACCATGACATTGACGTCTCCCCACCCCCTCTCGTCCCGCCTGGACAGGGCCCGGCTTGGGCTGCTCTACTTTGTAGCGCTGTCGGCCAGTCTGGGCACGGCCGTGTCGGCCATCGGCCGCCTGCTGTTGTACTTGGCCGCGCTGGTTTATCTGGTGGGCCGCGCCAGCGGACGCGGCCGGGCTCCGGGCACAGTTTTACCACCGGCCATGAGCTGGGCGGTCTTGCTTGCCTTGGTCTACATGGCGCTGTCAGTGCTGTGGTCGGCGGTGGGGCCGGTTGAGGCTCTGTGGTCCTGGAGCCGGCATGCACGGATCTTGACAATTCTGATCCTGCTGTGTCTCATTGCCAACCTGGCAGAAGCCCGCGCAGTGCTGCGGGTGTTTGTCTGGGGCCAGTTGTTTGTGGTGATCAGCGCCTGGATGCTGGTGTTGAAGCTGCCAGTACCCTGGGCCACCGGCGCCTGGCAAGCTAGCTATGCGGTGTACAGCAGTTATTTGGAGCAGGGCATTTCCCAAGCGGTGCTGGTGGCGCTGCTCTGGTTCCAGCGTGACCACGTGTTTGGGCCGCGCGGGCGATGGCTGGCCTTGGGCCTTGCGGTGGCCACAGCTGTGCTGACCATCGGCCTGATGCCGGGTCGCAGCGGGCACGTGGTCTTGTTGGGCGTGCTGACCTTTGCCCTTTTTCACCAACTACCGCGGCGTTTTCGCTGGGCGGTGCTGCTGGCGCCCATGCTTGGGGTGGTGCTGATGTTCCAGTTGTCCACGACATTCCGCGAGCGCATGACCAAGCTAGGGTCGGAGGTGGTCATGCACCGCCAGGGCAGTGCGCAGGAAACGTCTTCTGGCGCCCGGCTTGAGTATTGGCGTGCGTCTCTGCAGGCCATCGCCGAACAGCCGCTGTTCGGTCACGGCGCCGGCAGCTGGAACCAGGCTTACCTCAGGCTCAAGGGGCCGCAGGTGTCGTCGCTGTACGACACCGCGTCCGACCCGCACCAGCTTTTTTTGCTGTGGGCGGTCGAAGGCGGCCTGCTTGGGCTGGCCCTCCTCTGCGCGGTGTTAGCTGCCCTGTGGCGTTATGGCAGTGGCCTGGCCGCTGCTGATGGCCATGCCCTTCAAGCCATGGTTCTGGCGCTGGTGATCTCGGGCCTGTTCAATTCCATGATCTACGGCATCGGCATGGGCGACTTCTTTTGTATTGGTTTGGGCCTTCTGGCCGCCCTGGGGCGTCGCTCAAACCTGCTGCCCGGCGGCCAGCAGTCCCAGCGCTGACGCCACAAACTGGTCCGGCCCGGGCAAGATCAGAGCCACCACCCCGGTTTGCGGGTGGTAAGACGGCGGTGTGTCAAAGTTGAACCAGCACAGGGTGGGCACGCCCAGCGCCACGGCCATGTGGTAGGGGCCGGAGTCGCTGGAGACCACCAGTTGGGCTTGCCCCAGCAGGCCGGTGAGCTCGTCCAGGCTCAGTTGGCCGGCCCAGTCCACCACCTCGGCCTGCCAGCCGTGTTGGGCCATTGCGGTGCTGAACAGGCCCCTGAAGGCCTGGTTGACCTCGCGCTCAAAATCAGCGCCAGAGAGGTGCAGGGCAAAGGGCTGTTGGGCATACAGGGCTAGCAGGCAAGCCACCAGCTTGGGTAGTTCCGGACGTTTCGGGATGGCGTCTTCAGTGCCGCAGCCGATGTTGAGCACCACGATGCTTTGACCCGCAGCGGCAAGCAGCGGATGGTCCTGGCGCCAGGCCTGGCCGGCGGCAGCGCTCTTGAGCGTGATGCGCGTGCCGTTGCGGGCGATGCCGAGTGCGGCCAGGGCCACGAAATCCCGTTCGGTGTAGTCGATTGGCAGCGGCAGACCCAGGCGAGCCGCGTAGCGTGGCCCGCTGGGTGCCACCAGGTCGTAGCACAGGCGGCGCATTGGAAACTGTGCGATGCCCACCCTTTGGGCCCGTTTGATCCGGCCCAGCCACCAGGTCAGCAGCGCGGTTCTCATGCCGCCAGATTCGCAGTCGATGATCAGGTCGACGGGTTGGTCTTTTAGCCGTTGCGCCACCTCGGCCCAGACCTGGGCACGTGGCCGGCTGGGTTGCCTGTCCTGGCCCGGATCTCCCGTTTTGACTGTGACAAAGTGGGCGCTTGCCAGCAGGTGGTGGCTACGGATGAAGGCCTCTGTGGCGTAGCCACTGTGCTTGCTCAGCATCAGCAGGTGCAGTCGGGCATCGGGCCAACGAGCCTTAAGCGCGCTCCAGGCGGCAGAGCTGCGCAGCAGGTCGCCGATGCCCATGCTGTGGCTTTTGATCAGCAGGATGTTGGCCGGGTTCATCTCGCTGGGTGTTGTGTTCATCCGCCCACGGCTGCCCCGGCATGGGCCAGCCCCGCCGCCACCCCACCAAAGCGGTTGCCTTCAACCAATGTGGCCTGTGGCATGGCCAAGCGAAGGGCGTCGATCAGCGGGCGCAAGGCGGATGAGCCGCCGGTCAGGTAGACCACATCCACGCTGGTTTGGCCAGTGGCGCGGACGCAGGCTTGTGCGCACCGCACCACTTGCGTTACCAGGGCTTGAAGCGCCTCGTGCAATCTCTTGGCGTCGATGCTGGCGTTCAGCCCGGCCCCCAAAAAATCCAGGGCGATCGCTGCCACTTGGCCCGCCTCGGAGCACCTAATCTTGGCAGCTTCCACCGCCGACAACAGGCGGTGGCCATGTTGCCCATCCAGCACCTGCATCAGTCGCTGGTGCAGCACCGGGTCGGCGTAGCTGGGGCGCAACTCACGGGCAAAGTGCAAGGCACGGCGGGTGTAAGCCTGGTGAATCAGGTGCCAGGTGCTGAGCTCAAAAAATACGCTGTTGGGCACCGGCCGGCCACCAGCACCCTGGTGCTTGTAGCCCAAGAGCGGCATCACGGCGGCCAGGTCGAGCAGGCGGTCAAAGTCGGTGCCGCCCAGGTGGATGCCGGTGGTGGCCACGATATCGGCGCGCCGGTCGCGCAGGTGGCTGCGTGCCGGGTTCAGCCGGATCACGGTGAAGTCCGAGGTGCCGCCGCCAATGTCCACCACCAGTGCTGTAGTTTCGCCCTGTACGCGCTGCTCGTAATCCAGGGCGGCGGCAATGGGTTCGAGCTGGCAGCTCAGGTTGGTGAAGCCGGCATCGCGTGCCGCTTGCTCCAGCGTGGCTTGCGCCTGCGCGTCGCGCTCGCTGTCTTCGTCAACAAAATGTACCGGACGCCCCATTACCGCGTGCGTCAGTGGTTGGCCGGCGCAGGCTTCGCAGCGGCGTTTGAGTTCCTTGAAAAACAGCACCAGGATGTCGTAGAAGCGCAGGCTCTGGCCATTGACGGCGGTGTACTCGTCCATCAGCCGGCTGCCCAGCAGGCTCTTGAGTGAGCGCAGCAGTCGGCCCTCGGTGCCTGCCAGGTAGGCTTGCATCGCCTCAGTGCCGTACAGCACGCTCTGCGTCTCGCTGGCAAAAAACAGGGCGGTTGGCATGTCGGCGCGGCCCTCACCCAGCGCTACCACTTGCAGCTGGCCGTCGGTGCCGATGAACGCTGCGGCTGAGTTGGAGGTGCCGAAGTCGATGCCCAGCACCAAGGGCTGGTCGGTGGCGGCTGCTCGGCGCACCGGGCGTTCCAAGACCTGGTTCAATTGGTGGGCCCCAGCACCTGGGCCAGGAAGGTCGAGATATCGGCAATTTCTTGCGGGTGCAGGCTGTGCGGCATGGGGTAGCTGTGCCACGCCACCGGCTGGCCCAGTGCCTCCAGCGCATCGCGCGACGCCTCGCCGCGGGCAATCACCACCACAGGGTCTTGAGTGCCATGCGCCATGAAGATGGGTGTTTGGGCGTTGGCCGGGTGGCGCTCGGCGGTGATCCGGTCGGCCAGCGGCAGGTAGCCTGACATAGCCATGATGCCTGCCAGCCTTTGCGGCAGGCGCAGGCCCGTGTGCAGGGCCATGGCACAGCCCTGGCTGAAACCCGCCAGTACGATGTGCTCGGCTGGTATGCCGCGAGCCACTTCATGCGCTATCAAGGCCACGATGGCGCGCTCCGAGGACTGGATGCCTGCCGCATCCTGCTGGCTGACCAGGTTCGGCCCCAGGATGTCGTACCAGGCCGGCATCACATAACCGCCATTGACCGTGACCGGCATGCTGGGCGCGTGCGGAAACACAAAACGGATGGGCGGGCAGCCAGACAGGTCAAGTTCGGGCACCAGGCTGGCGAAGTCGTGACCATCGGCGCCCAGGCCATGCAGCCAAATTACGGCGGCGCTCGGCTGCGATGCGGATTGGAGTTCAACGTAGGGCAACAAAGAGGTCATGGTCAGTGAGTAGGGTTATTGGCCGTAGCGTTTGAGCCATTCCCGCTCCAGCGGGTCGACCCAGCTGCCGTGCGGCTCGGGCAGGGCCGGGGCAGTGCGCGTTACCTGGCCTGGCAGGGGCTGGGCGGCAAAGCGGGCGCGGTCGCCTGGGCTCAGACGATCCAAGGCCAGCACGGTGGGGTCGCCCCACACCGCGATGTCGGCCTTGCGCGCCTGCGCCTCGGGGCTCAGCAGAAAGTTGGCCACCACCTGCGCGCCATCGCTGGCGCTGGCGTTGATGGGGATGGCAACAAAGTGGGTGTTGCCAATCGTGCCACTCTCAAATTGATAGCTGACAATGCTGGTTGGCAGACGCTTGGCGGCGATTTCATTGGCCGCGTCATTGGGGTTGAAGGTCAGCGCCAGCAGCAGTTCGCCATCGGCCAGCATCTGGCGCATGGCCTCGGCGTTGAGCGGGAACTGCCGCCCGGCGCGCCACAGCTGTGGGTGCAAAGCGTCCAGGGTGCGCCACAGCGGCGCCGTGGCCTGCGCAAAGGCCGCCGGCGTTACCGAGCGGTACAAGGCGCTGCGCTCAGTGTTCAGGTCCAGCAGCAGCTGCTTGAGAAACGTGGTGCCATGAAAATTAGGCGGGCGCGGGTAGGTCAGGCGGCCCGGGTGGGCCTTGGCAAAGGCCAGCAGCGCGTCAAGACTGCGTGGTGGTTCGGGCGTGCGCCGGCTGTCCGCCATAAAGGTCAGCTGCGCCATGCCCCAGGGTGCCTCCAGCCCGTCCACCGGCTCGGAGAAATCCAGCCGCGTGGTGGGCTTGCCCTGCACGTCCACCAGGCCGTAGCCGGGCAGACTCTCAGCAAAGGGGCCGAACAGCAGACCCTCGCGCTTCATGGTCAGGAAGTTCTCACCGTTGATCCACACCAGGTCCACACTGCCCCGGGTCTTGCCGGCGGCTTTTTCGGCCCGAACCCGCTTGACCATGTCGGCGGCGTCGCTGATCTTGACGTGCTCCAGCCGCACCCCATAACGCTGCTGCACCTCGCCGGCCACCCACTGGATGTAGCGGTTGATCGCCTCCGAGCCACCCCAGGCGTTGAAGTACACGGTCTGGCCGCGCGCCCGGGCTTCAATGGCTGCCCAGGCCGGGTTTGGCTGGGCCCATGCCGGGGCGCTCA
>JBIKZZ010000091.1:0-10328 GCA_044354435.1 Rhodoferax sp.
AAGGCGCTCGACGAGCGGGTGGCCGAGTTGCTGCAGAACGTTGGCCTGGAGCCGGCCTGGCGCGAGCGCTACCCCCATGCCTTCTCGGGCGGTCAACGCCAGCGCATAGGTATCGCCCGCGCCATTGCCCTCAACCCCCGCGTGATCATTGCTGACGAGGCCACTTCGGCACTTGATGTGTCGCTGCGTTCACAGATGCTCGACCTGTTGCTGAATTTGCAGGACAAGCTCGGCCTGTCTTTTGTCTTCATCAGCCACGACATTGCGGTGATCCGCTATTTCTGTGACCGCATCGCTGTCATGTACCGTGGCAAGATTGTGGAGACGGGCGAGACCAACCAGGTGTGCGACGCGCCCACTCACCCCTACACCCAGGCGCTGTTGTCGGCTATTCCGCAGCCTGACCCGCGTGCGCGCAGCATGCACAAGCGTTTCCGCTACAACCCGGAACCCTGAGGCATCGCCATGAAAATCACCGATATCAAGACCTTTCTGATGCATGTAGGTGTGCCCGCGCCCAAAGCCTGGGCGTCAGACAATGCCTTTGGCAGCCAGAGCTACTCGCCCGGCATCACCGGCACGCGAAACTGGCTTTTCGTCAAGGTCTATACCGACGAGGGTCTGGTTGGCATTGGCGAATGTTCGGGCTGGCCGCGCGTGATCGAAACGGCGGTACAAGACCTGAAGCGTTTGCTGGTGGGCGAGGACCCCACCCATATAGAGCGCCTCTGGCAACGGATGATGTCGGCCATCATGGTGCATGGCCTGACCGGTACGGTCGGCGCAGGCGCCATGACAGGCATAGACATGGCGCTGTGGGACATCAAGGGCAAAGCCCTCGGCGTGCCGGTCTGGAATCTACTGGGCGGCAAGGTCCGTGACCAGATCCGCATCTATGCCCATGCCAACACGCCCGAGGCGGCACTGAGCCTAAAGGCGCGGGGCGTGACTGCCATCAAATGCGGCGGCGTGTCGGACCCGGTGCGTAAAGTGGCCGCCCTGCGAGAAGCGGTGGGTGACGAGATGGACATCATGATCGACCTGCATGGCCCACCCTGGATGACCCCCGGCGACGCTGCGCGGCTGGCGCGCGCCCTGGAACCCTACCACCTGCTGTTCATCGAAGACCCGATTGCCCCAGACAACCTGGACGGCTACAAGCGGATCCGGGATGCTGCCCAAGTTCCCTTGGCCGCGGGGGAGCGCATGAGCACCATCTATGGTTCGCGCGACCTGATCGAGCGCGAGTTGGTGGATGTTATCCAGCCAGACACCGGGCGCGCCGGCGGCATTACCCAGATGAAGAAAATCGCCGCCATGGCCGAAGCCCATCACATCATGGTGGCGCCACACTCTGGCTCGCTCGGTCCGGTGGCAGAGTACGCCGCGCTGCACCTGTTGGCTGCCATTCCAAACGCCTTGTTTTTGGAGCGGATTGAAGACGACTGGGAAGGCCGGCAGCACACCGTGTTGCCGCATCCGCTGTCGGTGAACGGCTTTCTGAAGGTGCCAGATGCGCCGGGGTTAGGCGTTGACATTGATGAGGCCTTTGTGGCGCGCTACCCCAGCCAGGCTAATATTTCGTCGCAGGTGTCAGCGAGTTCGGGCTCTTATGAGCCGGGCACCCATGACGAAAATGTTTACGTGCAGACCCGATTGCAACGCGCCAGATACTTTACCGGCAACTGATATGAAAATCGATCGTCTGCGCGTCTTCATGTCGCGCGACAAGAACCGCCCCCGCGTGGTGGTGGCCATGGATACCGACGACGGCATCACAGGCTGGGGCGAGTGTTACAACCACGGGCCGGACCTGGCGCTGTTTCCTCTGCTGGATTACCTGCTGATCTTCCTGAAAGGGCAGGACCCGCGGCGCATCACCTACCTCACGCACTACCTGATGCAGCAGACGCGCTTTCCGCCGGGTGCGCTGGGTCTGGCGGCCATCTCAGCGCTGGACCATTGCATGTGGGACATCTCGGCCAAAGCGCTGGGTGTGCCGGTCTACAGTCTGCTGGGGGGCCATGTGCGCGACCGGGTCAAGGTGTATGCGGGTTTGTACACCGCACCCGACCCAGCTATTGCCCGCGACCAAATGGACGCCTTGCATGACGAGTGGGGCTTGCAGGCTTTCAAGCTCAGCCCCTACCGTATCGACATGCACCGCAACCGCTGGGGTGAAGTGGTGCGTACCTCGGCTGAGTATTTTCGACAACTGCGTGAGACGGTGCGGCCTGAGTACGAGTTGGCTTTCGATGCCCACGCGAAAATTTTTGAGCCGACGCAGGCCGTGCAACTGGGCAACGCGTTGGCGCCCTATGATCCGCTGTTTTTTGAGGAGCCAATCCGACCAGAAAACTTCGAGGCTTGGGGAGAGCTCAAGCGCGGTCTGCAGTGCACCCTGGCTACTGGTGAGTCTCTGTACAGCCGATTCGAGTTTTTGCGGCTGTTGCAGGTGCGCGGCTGCGACATCATCCAGCCTGACATTTGTGTGGTGGGGGGCCTGACCGAGATGCTGCAAATCAATGCGCTGGCCCAGGCGCATTTTGTGAGCATCGCGCCCCACAATCCGATGGGGCCATTGGCGACCGCAGTGAACCTGCATTTTTGTGCCAGCCAGACCAACTTTCGCATTCTGGAGTACCGCCTGCCGCATGGCCCAGGCTATGTGTTTGGCACCGATGCGACCGTGACCCCTGAGGTGCGGGAGGAGGGCGCCTGGTACGTGAAAGACCCCTATCTGCCAAAAGATGGCCACTTGGAGCTGCGGCCAGACCGGCCAGGCTGGGGTGTGGAGATGGACGAAGCTCTGCTCGGAACTGAAGCTTACATTCATTGGGAACGCAAGGTGCCAACCAAACCTGACGGCTCCAGCGGCTATGCCTGAGTCGCTGCCCGGCGACCTGCTTTTGCACGTTGGCGCAGCCCGCGCCGTGCTGCGGCCGCAGGCCGGTGGCCGGGTCTGCAGCCTGACCCTGGTCCACCCGGGCGGGCATGCTGTGCCCGTTCTTTACCCCTACACCGATGCCGGGGTCGACCCACTGAACTGGGCCAAGGGCGGCATTTATCCGCTGGTGCCCTATTCCAATCGGATCGCCCAGGGCCAATTGCAGACCGCCACAGGTACGGTGGCACTGCCACCTCATCCCAACGCCTATCCCCATACCCTGCACGGCCATGCCCATGGCCTGCCCTGGGCTGTGGTGTCACACGACGATACGTCCGCCCATCTGCGGCTGGACAGCCCTGCTTGTGCTGCCTGGCCTTGGCATTTGCAGGCCGATATGCGCTTTCGCCTGACAGCCTCTTCGTTGCAACTCGATCTGAGCCTCACGCATTTGGGCTCCGGCGATATGCCGGCCGGCATTGGTTTCCACCCTTATTTTTTGCACAACCAGAACGCGCGCTTGCGCTACCACGCTGGCCGCCGTTGGTCGGCAGACGCCGACTACCTGGCCCACGGCTCCGAGGCGCTGCCACAGGCTGAAGCTTATGACGCGCCCAAGCCCTTGCCGGCGGGCACGTTGACCGACTACCTGTCGGAATGGGATGGTGTCCTGGACCTGGAGTTGCCCGAGGGCGAGCTGTTGCACCTGCAGACCGACGCGGTGCTGTCGCACTTGGTGGTGCACCGGCCCCCCCAGCCGCTTTACCTTTGCCTGGAGCCGGTCAGCCATGTCGCCGATGGCTTCAACTTGGCCGCGCGCGGCGTGCCGGGGACTGGGGCTGTGTTGTTGCCCTCAAGGGGCGTGCTGCGAGGGCAGATGACCATCAGCCTGAGTGATCGCCGTTTTTAAACTTGCGACGAGTTTTCCACCATGACTGACCGTATTGTTGACGTCCGTGTCACCCCTATCGCGTTTCGCGACCCGCCGCTGCTGAACGTGGGCGGGGTGCACCAGCCCTGGGCCTTGCGCAGCATCATCGAGGTCGAGACCGCGAGCGGTCGTATTGGCCTGGGCGAAAGTTATGGTGAGGCCGATACGCTGCTCGACCTGAACCGCATTGCGCCTGGATTGATCGGGCTGGACCCCTTTGCCCTTAACGCCCTGACGCAAGTGGTGTACCGCTGTGTGGGCAGCACCCCCGACATTGGCGCGCCCTTTCCACCGCAGGGCGACAAGGCCCGCGCCAGTGCGCTGGGCGCTTTCGAGGTGGCCTTCTGGGACTTGCAGGGCCAGATTGTCGGGCGACCGCTGTACGATCTCTTGGGTGGTGCGGTGCGCTCCCATGTTGGTTACAGCGCCTATTTGTTTTACAAGTACGCGCGGCACCACACCGATCCTGGCTACCCCACTGACCCCTGGGGCGAGGCCTTGAACCCCGCACAGCTGGTGGCGCAGGCGCAGCGCATGGTCGACCTGTATGGCTTTGGCTCCATCAAACTCAAGGCCGGCGTGTTTGCGCCAGAGCAGGAGATTGATGGCCTGCGGGCCCTGCGGGCAGCCTTTCCCAAGCATCCGCTGCGCATTGATCCCAATGGCGGCTGGTCGGTGGCCACCACCCGGCGGCTGATGCCGGCGTTGTCGGAGCCCGGCCTGCTGGAGTACCTGGAAGACCCGGTGGGCACGCTGGACCAGATGGCCGAGGTGGCCACCTTTGCCACCATGCCCCTTGCCACCAACATGGTGACTATCGCCTTTGGTCATTTGCCGCGCTCGGTAGCGCTCAATGCGGTGCAGGTGGTGCTGTCCGACCACCACTATTGGGGTGGTCTGCGCGCCTCTCAGCAGCTCGCGGCCATCGGGCGGGTGTTTGGTCTGGGCATTTCCATGCACTCCAACTCGCACCTGGGCATCAGCCTGGCGGCGATGACGCATTTGGGCGTGACCCTGCCCAACCTGGCCTATGCCTGCGACACCCACTACCCTTGGCAGGAGGACGAGGTGATCGAAGGCGGCAAACTGCAAATTCGGGATGGTCAATTGGCGCCGCCACCGGGCCCCGGCCTGGGCGTCAAGCTCGATCGCGCCGCGCTGGCGCGGCTGCACCAGAATTTTCTGGACTGCGGGATTCGGCATCGGGATGACGCCAGCGAAATGCGCAAGCATCAATCCGACTTCAACGGCCAACGGCCCCGCTTTTGAATGGCGTCGTTACACTGAGCAGTTAACCGGCCAACGTGTCGCGGCTGCTTGAGATCCAGGGGCGCGCGCCAATCGGGCGATAACAGGGTGTCATTGATGCAAATTCGCGTGCTTTATGTCAGTCGTGCCGTGGGGCCGATAACCACCACGGTGACAGCCTCTATTCTTGCAGCCGCCCAGTCCCATAACCCGGACCACGGGATCACCGGTGTACTGTGTCAGGGCGATGGGCTGTTTTTGCAGGTGCTGGAGGGTGAGAGAAGCGCCGTTAACCAGCTCTATGCCCGGATCATGGCGGATCGGCGGCACAAGGACCTTGAGCTGCTGATGCTGGAAGAGATTACCGAGCGCCGTTTTGGCAACTGGTCGATGGCGCACGTCGATTTGTCTGAGATGGACCCAATGATTCAGATGAAGCATCCGGAATTCGACCCCTACTCGGCCTCGGGTAAGCATGTGATGCTGCTGTTTGAGGAGTTGCTGGCCTCAGGCGCCCGCATCAATACGCCGACCTTCTGACCTAGGGCGCAGCCATGGCCTAGAGATGGTCGGCTGCGCTGCTGGCAGCCAAGACCGACTGCAGATAAAACCCGCTTGCTTCCGCGGTTGAGCGTCCGGGCTTGCCGTCACCGATCACGCGGCCATCGATTTTGGTCACGGGTGTCACGCCACCGAGGGTGCCGGTGACAAAGGCCTCGTCTGCAGAATAGACCTGCGCCAGTGTGAAGTCGCATTCTCGCGCCACACGGCCTTGTGCCCGCCAGACGTCGAGGACCTTTTGTTGCGTGATGCCCTTGAAGCTGTACAAGCCGGTTGACGTCCATAGCTCACCACGGCGCACAATGAAGAAGTTGGTGGAATTACAGCTGGCCACAAAGCCGCGTGAATCCAGCAACAGGGCTTCATCTGCGCCAGCGTTAATCGCCTGAATCAGCGCTTGGATCAAATTAAGGCGGCTGTGCGAGTTCAGCCGCAGGTCAAACACATCCGGGTTGCTGGTGCGGAAGGTGGAGGTCAGCAGCGCCAAACCTTTTGCGCGGGTCTCCGGCTTGGGCGTCTTGAACTCGGCCACGATCACCATGGTGGCGCCACCAATGACGAAGCGGGGGTCTTGGTTTACCGTTTTCTTGGTTCCGCGCGTCACCATCAGGCGCACATGTGCGCCGTCGGTCATGCCATTGCGTTCCAGCGTGGCGTAAATTGCACGGGTTACCTCCTCGCGGCTCATGCCAATGTCCAACGCAATCGAAGTCGCCCCTTCAAACAGCCGGTCCAGGTGCGCGTCCAGGCTGATCAGGTGGCCCCGCACCAGCCGCAAGCCTTCCCAAATGCCGTCGCCCAACACAAAGCCGCTGTCAAAAATCGAGACTTTGGCCTCGTTCCTGGGGAAGAACTCGCCATTGACATAAATTTGCACGGCTTCGTTGCGCGCGTCCGCAACGTAGCCCTGTGCGCTCTCGGAGTTCGATGTAGTCATGGTGGTTTCGTCGTGAATTGTGGCCATCAAAGGTGCTTAGCGCTGGTGCAACTGCCGCCAGGCCGCAAAGTCGGTTCGGCTTTGTTCGTCGGTGGGAGGGTACAGGCCAAGAATGGAGCGGCCTTCATGGACTTTTTCGGTCACAAAGTCCTCGAATGCGGTCATCTCAACAGCTTCCAAGGCCACTTCTTCCGCCAGGTGTGCCGGGATCACAATCACGCCTTCGGCGTCGCCCACGACAACATCACTCGGGAAAACCGCCACGTCGCCGCAACCGATGGGCACGTTGATGTCCATGGCTTGATGCAGAGTCAGGTTGGTGGGTGCGCTTGGCCGATTGTGGTACGCCGGCATGTTGTACTTGGCAATTTCCGGCGAGTCGCGAAAACCGCCATCGGTGACAACACCGGCCACGCCACGCGCCATCAGCCGCGCGACCAAAATGCCACCGGCGGATGCTGCGCGTGGGTCTTTTCTGCTGTCTATCACCAGCACGCCGCCGGGTGGACATTGCTCAATGGCTACCCGCTGCGGGTGCTTGCGGTCGAGGAACACGCTGATCGGGTTGATGTCCTCACGCGCCGGGATGTAGCGCAGGGTGAAGGCTTCACCGACCATGTTGGGCAGTGTGTTGTTGAGCGGGTGCACGTCCTGGATGAACTGGTTGCGCAGGCCGCGTTTGAACAGCGCGGTGCACAGTGTGGCCACGCTGACTTTCATGAGGTTCTGGCGGGTTTCGGTGGTCAAGGGCATGGTGTGTCCAGGTGGGGTTTAACAATGGTGTGTTGAGGGCGTGTCGCTGGTATCAGTAGATGTCGGGCTCGGCAACGGGCGCACCAAACGCGGTCTCGAGGTAATCAAAATCGCAGCCTTCGTCAGCCTGCAGAATATGGCGGCTGAACATCCAGCCGTAACCTCGCTCGAAGCGTGGCGGCGGTGGCGTCCAGGCGGCACGCCGTGCTGCCAGTTCTTCGTCACTAACCTCCAGGTGAATGCGCCGGGCTGCCACGTCCACGCTGATCAGGTCGCCGGTACGAACCAGGGCCAGGGGACCACCGACATAGCTCTCCGGGGCCACATGCAGGATGCAGGCACCGTAGCTGGTGCCGCTCATGCGGGCATCGCTGAGCCGCAGCATGTCGCGGACGCCTTGCTTGACCAACTTGAGCGGAATCGGCAGCATGCCCCACTCTGGCATGCCGGGGCCGCCCTTGGGCCCTGCATTGCGCAGCACCAAAATATGGTCAGATGTGACGTCCAGGTTCTCGTCGTCGATCGCCGCCTTCATCTCCGGGTAGCTGTCAAACACCAGCGCCGGGCCGGTGTGTTTCAGGTACTGGGGAGCACAGGCGCTGGGCTTGATGACTGCCCCGCCTGGCGCCAGGTTGCCGCGCAGCACCGCCAATGCACCCTCGGCGTACAGCGGTTTGTCCAGCGGGCGAATCACGTCGTCGTTGTAGACCTCGGCACCTTTAATGTTCTCGCCCACGCTACGACCGGTGACGGTCAGGGCTTCCAGTTGCAGATGGGGTGTCAGCCGGCTCATCAAGGCCGGCAACCCGCCGGCATAGTAAAAGTCTTCCATCAGGTAGGTCTGGCCCGATGGCCGGATGTTGGCGATCACCGGCACACGTCGACTCACGGCGTCAAAGTCGTCCAGCCCGATCGCACAGTGCTCGCCCGCGCGGCGCGACATGGCGACCAGGTGAATGATGGCGTTGGTGGAGCAGCCCATCGCCATGGCGACCACGATGGCGTTTTCAAAACTGGCTCGGCTGAGCATGCTGGCCGGCGTCAGGTCTTCCCACACCATGTCCACAATGCGGCGTCCGCAGGAGGCGGCCATGCGGGGGTGGCTGGCATCCGGGGCTGGGATGCTGGAGGCTCCGGGGAGCGCCAGGCCCAGCGCTTCGGTGATGCCCATCATGGTGGCGGCGGTGCCCATCGTCATGCAGGTGCCGTGGCTGCGGGCAATGCCGGCTTCTACCTCCAGCCACTGCGTCTCGGTGATCTTGCCGGCGCGGCGTTCGTCCCAATATTTCCAGCCATCTGAGCCTGAGCCCAGCACCTGGCCTTTCCAGTTGCCGCGCAGCATAGGCCCGGCGGGCAGGTAAATGCTGGGCAGACCAGCTGACAGGGCGCCCATCACCAGGCCCGGGGTGGTTTTGTCGCAACCGCCCATCAGCACCGCACCATCCACGGGGTGGCTGCGGATCAGCTCTTCGGTTTCCATGGCCAGCATGTTGCGGTACAGCATGGTGGTGGGTTTGACGTACTGCTCTGCCAAGGAGATCGCCGGTAGTTCCAATGGAAAACCGCCCGCCTGCAGCACGCCGCGTTTTACATCCTCCACCCGTTGCTTGAAGTGGGTATGGCAGGGGTTGATGTCTGACCAGGTGTTGATGATGGCGATAACCGGCTTGCCAGCCCAGTCTTCCGGACCGTAGCCCATTTGCATAGCCCGTGACCGGTGGCCGAATGACCGCAGGTCGTCTGGCGCGAACCAACGGGCGCTGCGCAATGATTCTTTGCTCTTCATGGGCCTAACTACCTTCCAGTATGGTGTCCGATACGGAACCCTATTTGACACTGTTCCTCGGCGTGAAGCTCAGGCCGCTGCTTCCAGGCCGTTCTTGAAGTGGTCCTGCATACACTGGCGGCTGTGTGCGGCATCGCGTGCCAGCAGGGCGGCCATCAGGGCCCTGTGCTCTTGCAGTGACTCCGCCACTCGACCTGTCTTGAACAAAGAGTTGTGCCGGTTCAGTTTCATGACCTTGCGCAGGTCGGCCACCATCTGGTTGCGCCAGCGGTTGTCTGCGATCTGCAGCAGGTGCATGTGAAAGCGTTCATTGGTTGCAAAAAAAAGTTCCCGGTCCGGGGCTGCTGCGCTGACCGAGCCCTCCAGTTCGGCATGTAAGGTTTGCAGTTCCAACAGTTGTGCGTCACTGGCTTGGCTTGCCACCACGCCAGCCGCATCCGACTCCAGCAGGCTGAGCAGGTGGTAAACGTCGGCTAGGTCACGGTCCGAGACTTCGGTGACGTAGGCACCGCGCCGCACCTTCATGGTGATCAGACCCTCGGCCGCCAGCACTTTGAGCGCTTCGCGCAATGGTGTGCGGCTGATGCCGTAGGCCTCGGCAATTTTCAGTTCGTCAATCCAACTCCCCGGTTCCAGCTCGCGGCTGAAGATGCGCTGCCGCAATAATTCGGCCACTTCCTCGTAGAGTGCGCGCGGCGCTAAAGATCGTGCTGGCATGGGCGGAATTGTAAGCTGGCGCCAATATTTTGCATCAATAATTATAAATAACGTAAACTAAGCGCCGTCAACCAAGGGTCAAGATGAGTTCCAATTCGCCTGAATTCCAGATTCCCAGCCTAGAGACCTGGGCCAAGGCCGCGGCCAAATCAGCACCCGGCGGCAAGCTTGAAGCGCTGAACTGGCTCACCCCGGACGGCATCACGGTCAAGCCCTTGTACACCGCCGCCGACACGGCCGATCTGCCTTATACCGACACTTTGCCCGGTTTCGAACCCTATCTGCGTGGACCGCAGGCCAGTATGTACGCGGTGCGACCCTGGACCATCCGCCAGTACGCCGGCTTTTCCACCGCCGAGGAGTCCAACGCGTTCTACCGCAAGGCGCTGGCCGGCGGCGGACAGGGCGTGAGCGTCGCCTTTGACCTGGCCACGCACCGCGGCTACGACAGCGACCACCCGCGCGTGACCGGTGATGTGGGTAAGGCTGGGGTGGCGATTGACTCGGT
>JBIKZZ010000412.1:0-2863 GCA_044354435.1 Rhodoferax sp.
CGATCATGTTTGGCGCCTACACCGCGTATTACATGGCGTTTCCGGCCCTGCCGCTGGCCGATGCCGTCGCCTTGTACTTCACGGTGCCGCTGTTTGTTACGGCGCTGGCCGGCCCTTTTTTGGGTGAGCGCACCCACTGGGGGGTTTGGCTGGCCGTGCTGCTGGGCTTTGCCGGGGTGATGGTGATGTTGCAACCCGGCAGCGGTCTGTTCGAACCGGCGGCGCTGCTCTCGCTGTTGGCGGCCGCCCTGTATGGCATGGCCATGCTGATGGCGCGCAAGTTTGGCGACACTCTGTCGGCGTCCGTGATGGCCTTCTACCAGAACGCAGTGTTTTTGGTGGGTGCAGGCTTGGCCGCGCTGGTCCTGCACGGTCTTGGCGTGGTGAGGGCGGAGCACCCTAGTGTGTCGTTTTTGGTGCGGCCCTGGGTGATGCCCAGCTTGACCGATGGCCTGTTGATCGCGGCCTGCGGCGTGGTGGCGGCAGCGGGCATCATGCTGCTGACCAATGCGTACCGGGTGGCCCGGGCCAGCACGGTGACGCCCTTTGAATACACCGGCATTCTGTGGGCGCCCCTGTGGGGCTTTTTGTTTTTCAGCGAAGTGCCGCGTGCCACCACACTGGCGGGGGCCGCTGTCATTGTGGTGGCTGGCCTGCTGGCGCTAAGGCTGGCAAAAAACCGACCCTGAACCTGACCTGACCTGACCTGACCTAGGAGCAAGCGACATGAGCTTACTGACGACGACCGCCCTACAGGCCGATGGCACCATCCTGGCCACCTGGGCCGATGGCCAAAGCGCCACCTATGGCGCCTACTGGTTGCGCGACAACTGCCGCTGCCCCCAATGCCGCCACCCCGGCAATGGGCAAAAGCTGTACCAGATCGTGGACCTGCCAACCCAGCTCTCTGTGCAAACCCTGAGCCTGGTCCCGGGGCCAGCGCTGGAGGTGGTCTGGTCCGACGGGCATGGCTCGGCTTACGGCGGCGAATGGCTGGCGGCTCATCAGCTCGGCAGCGCATCGCGCCACGCCCGCCAAGTCAAACCCGTGTTGTGGGACCAGCGCATTGCCGCCAGCATGCCATTGGCCAGCTGGCCGGCCCTGCTGACCGACCCAGCCCAGGAGCTGGCTTGGCTGGAGCGCTACACCGCGCTAGGTTTTGGCTTGCTCAAAGATGTGCCGACCACGCCCGGCGCCGTGGCGGAGGTGGGCGACCGGCTGGGTTATGTGCGCATCACCAATTACGGGCGGCTGTTTGACGTGAAGTCGGTGCCCAACCCGACCAACCTGGCCTACACCGCCGTGGCCTTGGGCGTGCACTCTGACAACCCCTACCGCCACCCTTCACCGGGCGTGCAGTTGTTGCATTGCCTGGAGGCCGAGGCGCCGGGCGGTGACACCCTGCTGGTGGATGGTTTTGCCGCGGCTGAGTTGCTGCGCCAGCAGGACCCGGCGGCGTTTGAGCTGCTGCGTACGGTGCCGATGAACTTTCGCTACAGCGACGCCCACACCGACCTGCGCGCCCGGCAAACCCTGATCTCCACCGAAGCCGAAGGCCAGCTCAAGGCGGTGCACTTCAACAACCGCTCGGCCGACTGGCTGGATGCGCCCGCCGATGTGGCCGAGGCCTGGTACCAGGCTTACCGCCAATTTGCGCAGCTGCTGCTGCGCGATGAACTGCAACTGGTGTTCCGGCTGGCGCCCGGTGACTGTGTGGTGATGCAGAACGACCGCACCCTGCATGGCCGCACCGCGTTTGACCCGAATCTGGGCCGGCGGCACCTGCAGGGCTGCTATATTGACCGCGATGCGATGGAAAGCCGGCGTTTGGTGCTGCGCCGCACACTCAATCTGGCTTAAAACCCCCCATAACATCAATAGAAAGCGACAGGCCATGACCGTGATGAACGAGATTCGCGCCGCATTCGATCGACGCGGCCATGAAACCTATGGTGAAGGCGTCAGCCAGCTCGACCATGCCCTGCAGTGCGCCGCGTTTGCCGAGCGTGATGGCGCCGACGCGGCACTGGTCACGGCTACCCTGCTGCACGACATTGGCCACCTGCTGCATGACCTGCCGGCAGACGTGGCAGATTCCGGCATTGACACCCAGCACGAAGCCAGTGGCTCGGCCTGGCTGTCGCGCCACTTCGGCCTGGCCGTGACCGAGCCGGTGCGCATGCATGTGGCAGCCAAACGCTACCTGGCCACCATGGAGCCGGGTTATTTTGAACGGCTTTCGGACGCATCCAAGTTGTCGCTGCGCTTGCAGGGTGGGCCGATGTCTGAGACACAAGCGGTTGCCTTTGCGGCCGAGCCTTTTTTTGCCGACGCCATCCGGCTGCGGCGCTGGGACGAAGAAGGCAAGATCGTGGGCTACCACGGCCCCGTGCTCGACCATTTTTTACCCCGGGTACAGGCCTGCCTGGCTTGAACCTGAACTTGCATTGACTTAAGGACTGAGAGATGAAAACCAAAGCCGCTGTTGCCTGGAAATCGGGCGCCCCACTGACCATAGAAACCGTTGACCTGGACGGCCCCCGCTTTGGCGAGGTGCTGGTCGAGATCAAGGCCACCGGCATTTGCCACACCGACTACTACACCCTGTCCGGCGCTGACCCGGAGGGCATCTTCCCGGCCATTCTGGGGCACGAGGGCGCCGGCATTGTGGTCGATGTGGGCCCAGGCGTGACCACGCTTAAAAAGGGTGACCATGTGATCCCGCTTTACACGCCCGAGTGCCGGCAGTGCAAGTTCTGTCTGAGCCGAAAGACCAACCTGTGCCAGCTGATTCGCGGCACCCAGGGCAAGGGCCTGATGCCCGACGCCACCAGCCGCTTCAGCCTGGACGGCAAGCCGATCT
>JBIKZZ010000413.1:0-2859 GCA_044354435.1 Rhodoferax sp.
TGAACACGTCGGACTGCGCGGCCAGATCTCGCGCCAGTTGGGCGCCTTCCGGGCTAGCGATGTCCAGGGTGAGCGATCGCTTGCCCCGGTTGCTGCCCATGAAAAAGGCCGAATCGCTGGTGACTTGACCATTGGCGCCGGTCACAAAGGGGCCAACCTTGCGCGTGTCGTCGCCCACGCCAGGGCGCTCAATCTTGATCACGTCGGCCCCCAGGTCGGCCAAGGTCTGGGTACACCAGGGCCCGGCCACCACGCGGGTCAGGTCCAGTACCCGTACCTTGTCAAGAATGGGCATGGCGTCAATCGATGCTGATTTTGAGTTCTTTGTTCAGCTCGCGCATGTCGTCAAGCTCGCGTTTGACGCGAGCCGCAAAGGCGTCGCCACTCAAGGTGCGCGGCTCGCCGCCGCTCTTGCTGAAATTGGCCACCACCTCGGGGTCGTTCACGGCGGCAGTCAGCGCGGCGATCAGCTTGTCGCGCGCCGCCACCGGCACACCAGCAGGCATGGCAAACCCCAACCAACCGGAGCTGACATGCGGGATGCCCAACTCTTTGGCGGTGGGCACATTGGGAATCAGCGCTGAACGCTTGTCGCCGGTGTAGGCCAGCATCACCAGCTTACCCTGCTCGGCCATGGCGCGACTTGCCATCGACGAGAACGCCATGTCGATCTGGCCGCCAAGCAGGTCGGTCAGCAGCGGGCTCTCACCCTTGTAGGGCACGTGCGTCATGGTGAGGTTGGCGTTTTTGACAAACAGTTCTGTCGCGGTGTGAAAGCCGGTGCCCATGCCGGTCGAGCCAAAGTTGAGCTTGCCTGGAGCGGCCTTGGCCTTGTCCATCAGTTGCGCCAGGGTTTTGATGCCGGAGGCGGGGTGGGTGTTAATCAGGTAGTGCGACTCAAAGATCATGGTCAGGTAGCTGATGTCCTTGATCGGGTCATAGGGCACGGCGTTGGCCAGCACCGGGCCCGACACCACGCCAGCGTTGGTGATGACGCCGATGGTGTAGCCGTCCTTTGGTGCCTTGGTCATGGCGTCGGTGCCGATGCGCTGGCCGGCGCCGGCCTGGTTCTTGATGACCATGGGCTGGCCCAGGATGGCGCCAGCTTTGGTGGCGACCAGGCGGGCATAGCCGTCGACGATGCCGGGCGGGAAGGGCACGATGACGGTGATCGGTTTGTCGGGGTAATTGCTTTGGGCGCCTGCCAGTGAGGCCCACAGGCCGGTGAGCAGTAGGGCAAGGGTGCGGGCGATGGGGGAAATGGCGTTCATAGAGATCCTTTCGGGGTGTCAGGGTTGGGGAAAGTGTTGGGCAAGAAAATTGAGCACGGCTGCGTTGAAACGGGGCGGGTCTTCAGCCCAGCCAAAATGACCCAGGCCGCCGAGGTTGACGAACTCGGCGCCGGCGATCTTGCTGGCCATTTTTTGCATGACAGCGGCCGGGGCGGTGGTGTCGAGTTCACCGGCGATGCACAGCACCGGCACATCCAGCGTGGGCAGCAGGTCGCGGCCTTCAAAGCCGACGATGGCGGCCACGGCGGCACGAAAGGTCTCTTCGCGCATCTGGCTCACGGTGCCGATCAGCAGGTCCACCGCCGACCCGGTGGCGGCGGGTGCCATCATGCCGCGCAGCATCAGCGGCGCGTACTCAGGAATGGTTTTGCCAGCATCCAGCGGTGCGACACGAGCCCGCACAAATTCTTTTTGCCAGTCGCCGTCGGGGCTGCCAAACGAGGCGCTGGTGGCTGACAGCACATAGCCGTGGATGTGGGCGCGGGCGTAGCGCCAAGCCTGCTGCGCGATCATGCCGCCCATGCTGTGGCCCATCACCACATTGCGGGCGCTGCCTTCTTTCTCCAGCAGCAGCTCAAGCACCCGTGCGCAATGGTCGATGGTCAGCGGCACCGGAAGGGCCGACAGGCCGTAGCCCGGAGCGTCCCACGAGACCACGCGGTAGCCGGCCTGGGTGAAGGCCTGCACCTGGGTGCGCCAGTATTCCTTAGCGCCAAAGGCACCGTGCAGTAAAAAAATGGTCGTTTCATGGCCGCCGCTCGCCGGATGGTGCACGGCATAGTCGGGCAGGGTCACCGCCATCTGGCTCACGCCGGCACCTGCAGGGCAGCCGCCGGCGTCCAGCTGGCGTGGGCACCCATCGGAATATGCCCGGGCAGGATGATGCGGCATATGGGCCCCGGGCTGATGTCGCGCGCATCAAAGATGGCGCACTCGCCTTTGCCGGTGTTGAGGTTGGTGACATAGGTCACCAGGTAGCCGTCGTCTTCTGCCACGGCACCGTCGCGCGGCGCGAAAGGCGTCTCGCTGACGAAGCAGCCCTTGGGCGCCTGCCAGCGCTGGCTGTGGCCGGTCTGCCAGTCGTATTTTTTCAGGCCATCAAGTTCCCAGTTGGGCTTCATCAGGGCGTTGTAGACAAAGCGGTTAGGCCGGCCCTTGACGCGGCCGCTGATCATCGAGAACTCGGTAACTTCGTCGTCCAGGTCTTCCTCATGGGTCTGCCCGGTCTTGAGGTTAAAGCGCCAGCGGTGCATGCGGGTTTCCTGCAGGTCCATTGACAGCAGGGCGCTCATGCGGGCGTAACCCTCCTTGGGCAGGCCGCTCAAGTCGGGCACCGGGTTGGTCTGGATGGCGCCGTCCATGATGATCTCGTCGCCCACCTCGTAGGTGTTGGCCAGGTGCAGGATATAGCAGGGCGTTCCTTCAAACCACTTGACGTCACGGCTGGTGCCAAAGCGCGGGATCACGCCAAAACGCGCCGGCACGTCGCGGTGGAACTTCAGGCGGTGCTGGCCTTTTTTCAGGCCCTCGGGGTCGAAGAACATCGACAGGTCGTGAATCACGCAGT
>JBIKZZ010000414.1:0-2857 GCA_044354435.1 Rhodoferax sp.
CATTGCAAACCACAATATCAGCGGGAATTGTTTCGCCGTTGGCCAGCGTGACGCCACAAGCGCGCCCCTGGTTGACGTCGATGCGCCGAACTTCAGCACCAGTGCGCAAAGTACCGCCCATGCCTTCGATCAAATCCACCAGGCCGTGGACCAAAGCCCCTGTGCCTCCCATCGCCCAGTGCACGCCAAAGCGTCTCTCAAGCGCATTGATGAGGGAGTACACGCAGGTCACAGAAAACGGATTACCGCCAATCAACAGCGACTGTAGGCTCAAGGCTTGGCGCAACTTGGGGTGCTTGAGGTGTGTGGCGACCATCGCATGCAGGCTTCGCCAGCCTTTCATGCGCACCATGGAAGGCACGGCCTTGAACAGATCGCCCATGCCGACAAATGATTGGCAGCCTAACTCTTCAAAACCCAACTCATAGCACTGGTCCGCCTCCGCCATGAAAGCGGCGTATCCCGGCCCGGCAGTGGGATCGATGCGCAGCACCTCCTCAAGCATTCGCTTCGGGTCTCCGCTGTAGTCGAAGTGATCCCCGTCGTTGAAACGGACGCGGTAAAAAGGGTCGAGCAGACGCAGTTCGACGTCATCGGCTAACTTGCGTCCAGCCAGGCTCCACAGCTCTTCAAGTAAAAATGGCACGGTGACGATGGTTGGGCCAGCGTCAAAGGTGTAGCCGTCGACGTGCATCACGCGAGCACGGCCTCCTGGCGCACTTAATTTCTCAAGCACCTGGACACGCCAACCTTTGGCGCACAGGCGTACAGCTGCCGCCAACCCACCAAAACCGCTGCCAATCACCAGAGCTAAAGGTGCCTGGGGGTCTGCCTGTCGGGTGGCCTGCTCAGTGGCGCGAGCGTTCATAGGTATCAACCTTTTATGTTTTGAATTGCGTTTTTTACAGGGCGTAAAGTTGTTTGCAATCCAGCAAGATTTTGATCCAAAGACAGGAAACAGGCGGGCGCTCAGGCCAATGACCCTGCCTTGGCTGTCGTCCTGACCGCTCCACACTTTTTATCCATCGGTTTGAGGCTGGCGCTAACCGGAGTCGCCGGACCGGCAAATATAGACCACACAGTCTAAATGGAGACCGGTAAGTCACTTAAAATTCTTCTGCCACATTTTTGGCTCGTCAGACCCCCCTATTTTTTTCGGAGCTTCCTATGAAAAAGACTTTAATCGCAACAGTTCTAGCTCTCGGCGCGGCTTTCACCGTTCAAGCTAAAGACATCGTTGACACGGCCGTAGGCGCCGGTAGCTTTAAAACCCTGGCAACGGCACTCACCGCCGCTGGCTTGGTTGACACCCTCAAAGGCAAGGGACCTTTCACCGTGTTTGCACCCACAGACGCAGCCTTTGCAAAGATTCCTAAAGCCGACCTAGAGGCTCTGCTCAAAGACAAGGCCAAGCTCACAGCCGTACTGACCTACCATGTGGTCTCCGGTAAAGTCATGGCAGCAGACGTCAAAGCGGGTAAGGTCAAAACTGTTCAAGGCTCTGAGCTCACCATCTCGACGATGGGTGGTGTCATGGTTGATGCAGCAAAAGTCACCGCGACAGACATCGTGGCAGACAACGGCGTGATCCATGTGATTGACAGCGTGATCATGCCCAAATAAGGCGGCAGACGCTGGCCTTGTTGTCGCGGCTTAGTCGAGACGTGCAGCCCAGCGCTGCAGCGTCGGCCGGCACCTTAAAAAAAGCCGGTACATCCGCTCCAACACCCAGCCCGCTCCTGGCAGGCGTCCGGCTAAGGCCAGCCAGCGCCACCCAGGCAGGGCTGCCCATAAGGCCAAAAAAGCCTGGGCACCGCTGATCAGTTGGCCATCGCGGCCCATCATATGGAATCTTGCCAGTAACTGCTCGCGGGTGGTGTCGGCAGGCAGCGTCAGTGCGATGTTGCTGACATCGGTAAAGCACACTGGCGAGCCCGGTTGTAGCGGTTGCAAGTCACGGTAGACAGCAATTTCGCGCCGGCACAGCGGGCAGGCGCCGTCGTAGAGCACGGTCAGTGCCTGAGCGCACTGGTTTGTGGTGTTCTGCTTCTTATCGTTCATATTTCAATCCAAGTCGGTTCACCACGCTGAGGCTTGTCTGACAGCCAACAATTCAGAGGCAGACTTAAGGCCGCGGGAGGCCCTTGTCCACCACTGACTGAAGGAATCGCAGCGCCTGTCTACCCTCGGAAAAAGCTCGGGCACAGCCTCGCAGGTCGCCAAATTGGCCAGCCACGGTTGAAGATGCGGCTCATCCACGCTGCACACCTGACGGGCGCCCTTGAGTGCCGCAGCAATCGCCGCCGCATCCCCATGCCAACGCAGCGGAGCAAGTTCAGCCATTCGGCTTGCGACAAAACGCCAGCGTCGCTCGTTCCAAGGCCAGAGGCGGTGGAAGTCACTGAGAAAAATTCCTACCACCACCGTATCAGCAGGCAGCGAAGCGGGCAACTCACCAAGGTTCCAAGGGTGCACCAACCAAATCTCTCGGTCCGCCACCGCCGCCGGGTCGGGCAAGCCCCAGGCCAGATCCGATGGGGGCTCGGTACAGAGCGCGGGCTCGGTCAAAGCGGGTGAGGCAGAGGGCGCTTCGTGCTGAGCACGGCCGCCGCGCACGGGCTGGCGAGCGAGACGGTCCAAAGCTTCGTAGGACTGGTCGATCACGCTGCCCGGGCTGTGCCAAGCGGCAGGCGCGTAGCGGGCGACGTTGTCTACATTGAAAAGATAAGGCTTGCTGCTGCCGGTGCCAGCCACCCATTGCCAACTGAGGTGGTTGCTGGCCAGGTCGCCGTCAAGCAAGTGGCCGTACAGCCAGTCCGCAGCGACCCGCCAGTGCACCTTACGCACGTGCACCACA
>JBIKZZ010000415.1:0-2854 GCA_044354435.1 Rhodoferax sp.
GTGGCCAGCGGCGCCGACGCGCTGATCGTCTCTAACCACGGCGGGCGGCAGCTCGACGGCGCGCAGTCGTCCATCGGGGCATTGCCGGCCATCGTGGACGCTGTGGGTTCGCAGATCGAGGTGCACATGGACGGCGGCATCCGTAGCGGGCAGGATGTGCTCAAAGCCCGTGCCCTGGGGGCGCGTGGCACCTACATCGGCCGCGCCTTCTTGTACGGCTTGGGCGCCATGGGCGAGGCCGGCGTGACCAAGGCCTTGGAGATTATTCACAAGGAGCTGGACCTGACCATGGCTTTTTGTGGCCATACCCAGATCGACCGGGTGGATCAGGGCATTTTGTTGCCCGGCAGCTACTGAAACTTGCCCACATCAAGGGCGGGGCTGATTGATGCAGGCTTGGCGCTGAAACCGGCTTGCTATCCTTAGCGGCCATGAGCTCCCTCATCCGCCGCATCGCTCACCTGGACATGGACGCGTTTTACGCGTCGGTTGAGTTGCTGCGCTACCCGCAGCTCAAGGGCCTGCCAGTGGTGATCGGCGGCGGCCGACGCAACGAAGACGATTTGCTGGCGCGGCTGAACCAGGAACGGCCGGAAAGACTCTGGACCATGGCCGACCTGGGACGCATCCCAATCGATTTTTTCCCACGGCTGGCAGACTACACCGGGCGTGGCGTGATCACCACCGCCACCTACCCGGCGCGGCAGTTTGGCGTGGGCTCGGCCATGGGCCTGATGAAAGCCGCCCGGCTGTGCCCGCAGGCCATTTTGTTGCCGGTGGACTTTGCCGAGTACCGAAAGTACTCCCGCGCTTTCAAGGCCATCGTGACCGAGATCGCGCCGGTGATGGAAGACCGTGGTGTGGACGAGGTCTACATTGACTTCACTCACGTGCCTGGCGGCCAACGCGAAGGCGGGCGCGTGCTCGCGCGCCTGATCCAGAAAAGCATCTTTGACCAAACCGGCCTCACTTGTTCGGTCGGTGTGGCACCCAACAAGCTGCTGGCCAAAATGGCCAGCGAGTTCAACAAGCCCAAGGGCATTTCCATCGTGCACGAGGCCGAACTGGCCGACATGATCTGGCCACTGGCCTGCCGCAAGATCAACGGCATTGGCCCAAAAGCCGACGAAAAACTCAAAGGACTGGGCATCGAGACCATTGGACAGCTGGCCCAAAAGGACATGGGCTGGCTGAGCAGCCACTTCGGCCCGCGCACCAGCGCTTGGCTGCATGATGCTGCTCATGGCCGTGATGAGCGGCCGGTGGTCACCGAGAGCGAGCCGGTGTCCATGAGCCGCGAAACCACGTTTGAGCGTGACCTGCACGCCGTGCACGACCGCGCAGAGCTGGGGGCCATCTTCACCCGGCTGTGCGCTCAGGTGGCCGACGACCTGCAGCGCAAGGGCTATGTCGGCCGCACCATTGGCATCAAGCTGCGCTTTGCCGATTTCAAGAGCCTGACCCGCGACCTGACCATAGCCACACCCACCGCAGACGCCCAGGCCATCCGGCGGGCAGCAGGCCAGTGCCTCAAACGCGCGCCGCTGACGCGCCGCTTTCGGCTGCTGGGCGTACGCGTGGGGGCCTTGCAACGGCTGGAGCAGGCCGAAAATTTAGAGCCAAATCAGCCCCTAGGCCCCGTCAATACTGGCGTTACTGCTACAAATTCAGAAGCAGATGACCCTTGGACGGGGCAATTGTTTTGACATGCTGGAGCGCCGCTCATTTCCACTACAGTTCCACCCATGAACACACCGACCACCCCCCTGCACTGCTTCACGCTCAACACCGAGCACCACGTGGCTCACCTGGTGCTGAACCGGCCAGCCGAGCTCAACACCATGCACCCGCTGTTCTGGCGCGAGCTAGACGCCGTGCTGACCCAGTTGCACCAGGAAGGCACGGCGCGCGCGCTGGTGATCAGCAGCACCGGCCGGCATTTCAGCGCCGGCATGGCGCTGGAGACTTTTGCCGGTGCGATCAGCATGGACGACCAAAGCCCTGAGGGGCGCGCCGCCATCTTTGACACCCTGACCGACATGCAGGCCACCTTCAGCAAGCTCGAAGCGCTGCGAATGCCGGTGATCGTCGCCATCCAGGGCGGCTGCATTGGCGGCGCGGTCGACATGGTGACGGCCTGCTGCATACGCTACGCCACGGCCGACGCATTTTTTTGCATTCAAGAGATCAACATCGGCATGGTGGCCGATGTCGGCACTTTGCAGCGGCTGCCCAAGCTGATGCCAATGGCGGTGGTCAAGGAACTGGCCTACACCGGGCGGCGCCTGGGCGCGGCGCGGGCGCAGGGCTACGGCCTGGTGAACGAGGTGTTTGACACGCCCGAGGCCACGCTGGCCGCCGCGCTGCAGTGCGCTCGCGAAATTACGGCCAAGCCGCCGGTCGCGATTTGGGGCACCAAACAGGCCGTGCATTACGCCCGAGATCACTCGGTCGAAGACTCGCTGCGGCAAATGGGCTGGCTGCAGGGGGCGATCTGGAGTAACGCCCATGTGCGAGGCGCCGTGGCGTCCATGAAGACCAAAAAACCGGCGGACTTCCCAGACCTGGCACCCTTGCAGGGTTTTCGCGACATGGCTTAAAGCGCCGTTGGCCGAGATCAGGGGGTCAAATTGGCCCTACTTTGGTCCGCATGAGAGCCTGCCCCTTACTTAAGATGGCCCCTTTGGCGGTTATCAGAGTTTTAAGAAGGACGTCCCATGCGCATGAATCTTCCTGTGACGCAACAGGACTTTGACTACCCTTCAGACCAGATGCTGGTGTCCACCACAGACACCAAGGGCAACATTGCGCACTGCAATCACGCATTCGTGGCCGTCAGCGGTTTCACTTACGA
>JBIKZZ010000416.1:0-2851 GCA_044354435.1 Rhodoferax sp.
ACCAATGGCACCGGCACCAACGACAGCAATTTTCATGGCCACGCTTCAGCCCAGGCCAAGCTTGGCGGCCAGCCCGATGCGCTGTAACTTGCCGGTGGCACCCTTCGGGATCTCGTCCATGAACAAAATTTTCTTGGGCACCTTGTAGTCGGCCGCCCGGCTGCTGACATAGCTTTGCAACTCGCGTTCGGTTGCACTTTGCCCCTCACGCAGCACCACCACGGCCGCCACCTCTTCGCCCAGCTTGGGGTGGGGCATACCAAAGCACACCACCTGCGCCACAGCGGGGTGATCCATCAGAATCTCGTCCACCTCGCGCGGGCTGACCTTTTCGCCGCCCCGGTTGATGATCTCCTTCAGGCGCCCAGTGATGCTGATGTAGCCATCGTCGTCCATCACGCCCTGGTCGCCGGTGCGGAACCAACCGTTCAAAAAGCCCTCGTCATTGGCCTTGGGGTTGTTCTCGTAGCCGGCCGTGACGTTGGCACCGCGGATCACGATCTCGCCGGTATCACCTCGTGGCAGCAGCGCCCCGTCCAGACCCATGATGGCCACCTTGGGCCCTGCGGCAATGCCGACCTTGCCCGGTTTGCGCACCGCTGGCGGCAGCGGGTTGCAGGCCATCTGGTGGGTGGCCTCAGTCATGCCGTAGGCCTCTATCAGAGGGGCGTGGAAGATGTCTTCAAGCTCCTTGATGACCTGCGGCGGCATGCTTGATGAAGAAGATCGCAAAAAGCGCAGCGGGTTGCGGGTAATGATCTCGGCGTTGCCTTTGGCCCGGCTGACGATGGCCTGGTGCATGGTGGGCACAGCGGTGTACCAGCTGGGTTTGGCCTCGTCCATCCAACTGAAAAATTTCAGGGCATTGAAGCCGGGCGTGCAAAAAACTTGCGAGCCCGCCGCCAGCGGCGCCAGCACCCCGGCAATCAAGCCGTGGATGTGAAACAGCGGCATCACATTGAGCCCGCAATCCTGGGCGGTAAATTGAAGCGAATTGCGGATGTTGGTGGCCGAGGCAACCAGATTGGCCTGCGACAGCGGCACGATCTTGGGGCGCGAGGTGGTGCCTGAGGTGTGCAGCACCATTGACACGTCGCTTGGCTGGGCAAAACCTCCGGTCGTGGTGCTCGATAGGGTGGACGTTGTGGTGGGCGTTGTGGCGGGTGTGCCGCTTCTTTCTTGCAAAACAAAATTACCGGCCGCACCCTGCGGGTCGGCGATCAGGTCGAGCAAACGCACGCCCAATTTGATCGCGACCTCGATCGCGGCGGATGTGCTGCCCTGTTCGACGATCAGCGCGCGGGCGTTCAGGTCTGACAGGTAAAACTCGAACTCATCGGCGCGGTAGGCCGGGTTCAGCGGCGCGCTGGTGACGCCGCTGGCGCAGGCCATGAAGCAGGTGGCCATTTCGGGCCCATTGGCCAGCACGATGGCCACCCGGTCATTGCGACCGATGCCAAGCGCATTGAGTTGACCGATGGTGCTGGCGATCAGCGTCCGCAGTGCGGCAAAATTCAAGCTTGTCCTTGCTGGCGCAGAGATGGCAGGCGCTGCATCGGCGCCATTGGCAAGAAGGTCTCGCAAAATCTCAGTCATCAAGGCTCCATTGGCTAAACCGTGCAGTTTATCAATGAAGCAGCGGCACCCAAGCTAAACGCAAGCAGTGACCGGGCGTCGAACCCCGGGCCCTGTCGGAAGATGGTTTCCAATAGACTCGCTAAAGCAGAGCGTTTACCAACCCAAGTCCTAAAAATACTGACCATGAGCACCGCATTCAATTACAAGCACCTGTACTATTTTTGGGTGGTAGCCAAAGAAGGGGGTATCACCCGCGCCGCCGACAAGTTGGGCATGGCAGTGCAAACTGTCAGCGCCCAGGTGCGCGAGTTGGAGCGCGCGCTGGGTTATGCGCTGCTTAAACCTGCCGGGCGCGGCTTGGCTTTGACCGATGCCGGCTTGGCCGCTATGCAACAGGCTGATCAGATATTTCAACTTGGTGAAGACCTGCCCGAGCGGGTACGCGATGCGGTCAGTGCGCCCTCGGTCCGCTTGGCCGTGGGCATCTCTGACGGCTTGCCAAAGCTGGTGGTGCACCGCCTGTTACAGCCCGTTTTGACCGAGCCTAATTTGCGCTTGGTTTGTCATGAGGGCGAGTTTGACGATCTGTTGGGCGACCTGGCGCTGCATAGGCTTGATGTCGTGTTGTCAGACCGGCCTGCCCCCAACAACGCCAACATCAAGCTGTATAACCACGCGCTAGGGTCGTCTCCCGTCGCCTGGTATGGCGTGTCAGCGCTGCTCAAAGGCACAAAGCCCAAGTTTCCGGATTGTTTGGCCACCATGCCCGTGTTGTTGCCAACTGGCCATGCCGCAGTGCGTGCCCGGCTGGACGTCTGGTTTGAGCATCGGGGCATACGGCCCCGTGTTGTGGGTGAATTTGAGGACAGTGCCCTGCTCAAAACCTTTGGTGCCCGGGGTATGGGGGTGTTTCCGGCTGCGGAATGGGTGCAGGATGATCTGTTGGCCGACACTGGCATGCAACATCTGGGCCCTTGCGACGGCGTTATGGAAAACTTTTTTGCGATTGGCACTGAGAAGAAAGTACAGCACCCTTTGGTGCTGCGCCTGCTGCAGCCAGCGCTGCTGGATCCTTAAGTTCCGCAGGTGTACATCTTTCAATAATCTTGTTTTTGCGAAGTGTATTTCATTGAAATACTGCTTTTATAGTGGGCTCTACTGGATTAAGATTCGTTTGCCTATCTATTTTTTAAGGAGATTCTCATGAAAAAGTTCCTCTCGCTCATTGCCATGGTGTTGACCCTTGGCATTTCTACCCTGGCCCTGGACGCAG
>JBIKZZ010000417.1:0-2850 GCA_044354435.1 Rhodoferax sp.
CCGTGCTGCGTTTCTAGGCGTCAATGGCATCTCGCCAACAAGGGGGATCTCCATGCTGTCCCAGGAGGAGGCCGCGATGAACCGTGCCTTTATCGATGCCGCACAGTCCGTGACGGTTTTGGTGGACTCGTCTAAATTCCATTCTCAAGGCGTTTTCCGCATTGCCAAGTTGGACAAGGTGACACGCATCATCACTGATTCGTCCATCGACGATGAAAGCCGCCGGGCGATTGAAAAACTAGGGGTTGAATTGCTCATAGCGTCGCCAGACGACGGGGCGCCGTAATGTGCGGTACCCATGGCGACCTGGCGTCGGCGAGCTAGTCAGGCGATTGCAAGGCAGCGGTCTGCGAGTTGCATGAAGTGCGCCAGTGGCGGCGTGGTCAGTCCGGCCACCTTGGCCTCATCATCCCAGCGGCGCAGCAGCACTGCGGCCGCCGCATGCTCGCTGGATTCAAACTCAAGGGCCTGCGCCTCTGACATTGGCCCGCCCTGCAAGGCCAGTGTCCGCTGCGACACAGGTGACAGCAGGTCGTGGTAACCGGGCTCGCGCTGGCACAGAAAACGTTTAGCCTGGACATGCAGGGCGATGGGCTGGCAGACCGCCGGGCCAAACCATTTGGCCAGGTATTTGGCGCCCAGGTTTTCGTGGACGTCATCAACCCCCGCCAGCAGCGCTCCACGCGCATCGCGGTGCAGCAAATGACCGACATCATGCAGCAGCGCAGCAACCACCAGTTCATCACTGGCGCCGGCCTGTTGCGCCAGCAGGGCACATTGCAGGGCGTGCTCTATCTGGTTGACATGTTCGCCATAGCGAAGCGTGCCACTGGCATCAAACATGAGGGTGATGGTCTTCAAAGGATTTTGCAAAGCAGTCATGGGAGTGTCCGGTTAATGAAGGTGGGCAACTACGGGTGCAGTTTAGAAAGCCCGCTGACCGCCGTAAAGGGTCTGCAACACCGACGGCATACCAGCACGGTTGATGCGCACCCGCAACAGGTCGGCACGCTGGCCAACGGCCACTTGGCCACGGTCATGCAGTCCAATCGCCCGAGCAGGGTTGCAGGTCACCGTGCGGACGGCCTTGGGCAGGGACCAGCCGGCCAGCTCGGCCAGCATGAAGGTTGCTAGCAGCAGGCTGCTGGGCACGTAGTCCGACGAAAAAATATCAAGCAGGTCAGCTTGCGCCAGCTCGGCGGCCGAGACGTTACCCGAGTGCGAACCTCCCTTGACCATGTTGGGGCCGCCCATGATGATGGCCATGCCGTGCTGGCGCGCCGCTTGCGCTGCTTCGACGGTGGTCGGGAACTCCGACATGCTCACCCCTTCAGCAACTGCCGCTTCCACGTCCGTGACCAGCGTATCGTCATGGCTAGCCAGCGGCAACTGCAGGGTCCGGCTGGCCTTGACAATCGCTGCGCGGTGCGGGATGGCGAACGCCTGTTGGTCGGCACGGCGCTGTGCGATGACAGCATCAAACTCAGCGTCGCTAAAACGCTGGTTGCGCTCGGCATAGCGCCGAAAGCTAACCAAATCGCGCCATTGGCGTTGGCCGGGCGTGTGGTCCATCACACTGACCAAGCGCAGCAAGGGGTCGTGGGCATATTGCTCAAACACCGACAGGATGTCGGGTGCTGACAGCTCGCAACGCAAGTGCAGCAGGTGTTCGATGCGCATCAGGCCCTCGTCGCGGCACTGGTGCATGGCGGCGATGGCCGTGTGCTGGGTCTGGGCCCGGGCTCCACCCTGGTCCATGTCGCCAATTACGACCGAATCCAGCACGGTGGTGATGCCGGCCGCAGCGCACTGCGCGTCATGAACCGTCATGGCCGAATGGGCATTCCAGAGCACGCCCGGGCGTGGTACCAGGTGCTTCTCCAGATTGTCAGTATGGAGTTCGACCAGGCCCGGCATCAGCCAGTCACCAGCCCAGTCCTGCGCATCGGGCAGGCCGGTGTCGCCGCGGTCGACGCGGCGGATCATGCCATCTTCGATCAGCACGGTGCCGAAAAAACATTCTTCAGTGGCCACAATGGTGGCATTGCGGATGATCAGTGTGGTCATTGTTTTGTGGATGTGGGTTATTTGGCGTTTTCAGGGGCAGTGGTTCAGGTCAGGGCCCGGTGCTGTCCTATGTCAAGGCAGCTGGTGGCAACCTGCGCGCGCACCTCTTCATCATGAAAAATCCCGATGATGGCGCTGCCTTGCTGGCGGGCAGCACAGATCAGCGCCACCACGGCGCGCCGGTTAGCGGCGTCCAGCGAAGCGGTTGGCTCGTCGAGCAGCAGAACCGCCGGCTCAGTGATCATGCCGTGAGCAATGTTGACGCGCTGCTGCTCACCGCCTGAAAAAGTGGCTGGCGGCAAGTTCCACAGTGCCTCTTGCAGGTTAAGGCGTTGCAGCCATTCGGCCGCTCGGTCGCGCGCCTGCGACAACGGCATACCCAGACGCCGCAATGGGTCGGCGACGATGTCCAGCGTACTGACCCGCGGGATCACACGCAGAAACTGGGACACGTAGCCCATGGTGTGCCGCCGCACGGCAAGCACGTCACGCGGTTCGGCGTCAGACAGGGCGACCCATTCACCCTGGTGGTGAACTCGCACCTCGCCGCTGGTGGCCGCGTAGTTGCCGTACAGGCAACGTAACAGCGAGCTTTTGCCAGCGCCGGACTGGCCGGTCAGGGCCAGACACTCGCCGGGTCGCACGCTGAGGTTGATCCCTTGAAACACCGGCAGTGACAAACCACCGCGTGCATGCAAGGTGAAGGTTTTGGCCAAGGCAAGCGCTTCGATGACCGGGGAAGGGTGGAGTGCATTCATGGTTTGGCTTTCACGGGGTCAACAC
>JBIKZZ010000419.1:0-2848 GCA_044354435.1 Rhodoferax sp.
CATGCTGCCACTTTGGGCGCAAGGCCAACCCATCAAAATATTGGTGGGGTTTCCGGCGGGTGGTTCGGCTGACATCACCGCGCGCGTGCTGGCCGACAAAATGAAAGACAGCCTGGGCGTGCCGGTGCTCGTTGAAAACCGGGCCGGCGCCGGTGGGCGCATTGCGGCCCAGGCCGTCAAGGACGCCGCGCCTGACGGCAACACCCTGATGCTGGCCCCCTTCGCGGTCATGGTGGTGCAGCCACTGGTGTTCAAGACCATCAAATACGACACCAGCAAAGACTTCACGGCCGTCGGCAATACCGTCACCTTTCCGCTGGCGCTGGCTGCCGGGCCCGCCACCCCGGCAAAAAACATGCGCGAGCTGATTGACTGGTTTCGGGCCAACCCGGGCAAGGCCAACTACGGCTCGCCAGCCGCCGGCTCCATGCCGCACTTTTTGGGTGAAATGCTGGCCGCCAACGCCAAGTTGTCGCTGACCCATGTGCCGTTTCAGGGCGGCGCGCCCATGGTGCAAAACCTGCTGGGTGGACAGATCGCCATCGGCTTTGACACGCCTGCCGAGTTCGCTGAACAGTACCGGGCTGGCAAGCTGCGCCTGCTGGCAGTCTCCAGCAGCCAGCGCACAGCCCAGTTTCCGGATGTACCCACCTTCAAGGAGCAGGGTATTGCGGTCGATGCCAGCGCCTGGTTTGGTCTGTTCGGGCCGGCAGGTATGCCAAGCGCCGTCACCAACCGCATCAACGCCGCGCTGCAAACCGCGCTGCGCCTGCCTGATGTGGTGGACCGGCTCGACAAACTCGGTTTGACCAGCAGCCCTAACTCGGCCGACGACATGACGCGCAGGCTGGCCGACGACAAGGCGCTCTGGGGGCCACCCATCAAGGCCTCGGGCTTCCAAGCTGATTAACCCACCGTCTAGACTGACCGGGCCTGGCCTGGCCTGACCTGACATGGCCTGTACCGACTATTTTTTATAGCAAAAAGTGCCTCTAGGCCCCGTATTCATTGGGTTTATTGCTATTTATTTAGCAGCAAAAAACCTAAGTTGACCCAGGCACACTTGGCGGCAAGAACATGGCCTGCAGGTCGTTCAAAAAATCGAAACCGCGCGCGCTGGGCCGCACCCGGCCCAGGTCGCGCTCAATCAGCCCACGGTGCTCGGCTTGCTCCAGTGCCTGTGCAATGGCCGTCACGGGCAGGCCGGTGCGCTCGGTGAACTGGGGCAAGGCAAAACCGTCTTTCAGGCGCAGGGCATTGAGCATGTACTCAAACGCCAGCTCGGCGCGGCTAACCTCGGTGTTTTGCACCAGCCCATTCCCCGCCAGCGCCCGGTCCATGTACAGCCGGGGCTCCCGAAACCGCACCTGCCGCACCACCCGGTGCGCAAAGCTGAGCTTGCTGTGGGCGCCAGCACCCAGGCCCAGGTAGTCGCCAAACTGCCAATAATTTAGGTTATGCCAGCAGCGGTGGCCGTCGCGCGCGTAGGCTGACACCTCGTAGCGGTACAGACCGGCGGCACCGGTCAGGTCGGTGACCAGGTCCAGCATGTCGCTGGCGCTGTCGTCGTCGGGCAGCACCGGCGGGTACTTGGCAAAGACAGTGTTGGGCTCGACCGTCAGGTGATACAGCGACAGGTGGGGTGGCGCCAAGGCCAGTGCGGTGCCCAAATCTGTGGCCAGATCAGCCAGAGTCTGCCCCGGCAGTGCGTACATCAAGTCCAGGTTGAAGGTGTCAAACGCCTGGGCCGCCTCCTCCACCGCCGCCAGCGCCTGGGCCCGGTCATGCACCCGGCCCAGCGCGCTCAGAAAACCATCGTTGAAACTCTGTACCCCAACCGAAAGCCGGGTGACGCCGGCGGCGCGAAAGGCGCGAAAGCGGTCCCGCTCAAAGGTGCCGGGGTTGGCCTCCAAGGTGATCTCACAATCGGCAGCCAGCCGCAGTCTGGCACGGATGCCGCCCAGCAGCCGGTCGATAGCCGTCGGCGAAAACAGGCTGGGCGTGCCGCCGCCAATAAAAATGCTGTGCACCGTGCGGCCCCAGACCAGCGGCAGTGCCGCCTCTAGGTCGGCCATCAGCGCATCCATGTAGCGCTGCTCGGGCAGCTCGGCGGCGCGCATTTCGTGCGAATTGAAGTCGCAGTAGGGGCACTTGCGGATGCACCAGGGCAGGTGCACATACAGCGACAACGGCGGAAGCGCCGCAAGTTGCAGCGTGCCAGGGCGCAGGTAGTGCTGCAGGTCGTGGGTCGGCGCTGGCGCCTCAGTCTCGGCGGCTGCCGCTGCGTCTGCCGGCTGGATCGGGATCATGCGGCGCTCGTCATGGCGCAAGCCAGCGTTCACGGATCAACGCCAGCATGGCGCGCGCGGCCTGGCCCCGATGGCTGCGGGCATTCTTGTCCGCCACCGGCAGCTCGGCAAAGGTCTTGCCCAACTCGGGGATGAACATCACCGGGTCAAAACCGAAGCCGTTGTGACCACGCGGTGCGCGGCTGATCTCACCCACTACGCGGCCCACCGCGATGAGCGGCTCCGGGTCGTCCGGTGAGCGCACAGCCACCAGGGTGCTGACCAGGGCGGCGCGGCGGTTGTCAATGTCGCGCATCTGCGCCAGCAGCGCCAAGACGTTGTTGTCGTCGCCCTTGGTATAGCCAAACTGGGTGGCGTAGTGGGCGGTCTGCACCCCGGGCAGGCCGCCAAAGGCGTCGACACACAGACCGGCGTCGTCGGCCAGGGCCGGCAGGCCGCTGTGCTCGGCCGCGTGGCGCGCCTTGGCCAGCGCGTTCTCCACAAAGGTGTGAAACGGCTCGGCGGCTTCCGGAATACCCAGCGCGCCCTGAGCCAGCAAC
>JBIKZZ010000418.1:0-2848 GCA_044354435.1 Rhodoferax sp.
CGAGCCGGTGTACGGTCTGAACACCGGCCTGGGTGGCAACTTGGCCTACCGCGTCGAAGCCAGCGAGGTGGAGGCTTTTCAGGCGCAGGTGATCGTAGGCCGAATGATCGGCATGGGGGAACCCTTGCCACTGCATGTGGTCCGCGCCGCGCAACTCGCGCGGGTGATCGGCTTCGCCCGAGGGGGCACGGGAGTCAGTCTTGAAGCGGCGCAGGCCGCCATGCAACTGCTGGACCGGGGCGTGACGCCGGTGGTGCCAATGTTTGGCTCGATCGGCGCGGGTGACCTGGGCTTGTCAGCGCATCTGGCCGCGCCAGTGATCGGGCAGGGCGAGGCATTTTTTCAGGGCCATCGTTACCCAGGCGCTGCTGCCCTGCAAGCGGCCGGTCTGCAGCCGGTGCGGCTGCAGGCCAAGGACGGCCTGGGCTTGATCAATGCCAGCCCGGTCACGGCGGGGTATGCAGCCCTGGTGGCATCAGACCTTGCCGAACTGCTGTTGGTGGCCGCTGCGGTTGCCGCCTTGGCTGACGAGGGTTATGCTGCCAACCTGAGTGTGTTCGACCCACGCATTGCGGCGGCCCGGCCGGCTGGCGCGCAGGTGGCGGCAGCTGCGCTGTTTCGGGCGCTGCTGGCCGGCAGCAGCCTTTACGCTGCACCACCACGTTCGATCCAGGACGCCTTGTCTTTTCGGACTATGGCGCAGTTGTTTGGCTCCACGCATGCCGCACTGGCCATGCTGAGCGACGCGGTGGAGTCCGAGATCAACGGTATCTCAGACAGCCCGCTGGTTCTTGCGGACGAGGGCGAGATGCTGTCGTCGCCCAATTTTCATCCGCCGATGATCGCGCTGGCTTTTGACAGCATGGCGATCGCACTCACCCACCTGGCAACGGCATCGGTGCAGCGTGTGATCAAGCTGCAGAACCCGGCCTTGAGCGGGCTGCCCAAGTACCTGTCGCCTGTGGGTGGGGCCAGCGTGGGTTTCAATGCCATGCAAAAGACCGCTGCCGCCCTGCACGCCGAGATACGCCTCAAGGCCACGCCAGCCAGCCTGGACGCGGTGGTGGTGTCTGACACGGTGGAGGACCATGCCACCCACGCCCTGTTGTGTGTGCGTAAACTCGACGAGCAGATGCGTTTGCTGCGCCATCTGGTGGCTGTGGAGGCGCTGGTGGAGGCCCAAGCGATTGGCTTGCGGGGCCCGCTCACGCTGGGCGTCGGCACGCAGGTGGTGTTTGATGCCGTGCGATCCGCCGTTGCACCCCTGCAGGCAGACCGCCCCTGCGGCCCGGACGCGATGGCCGTGCAGGATGCCTTGTTTACAGCCAGCGTGGTTGGGCAACTGCGCGCTGCGGTGCGGGTTGCCATGGCCGGCCACAAACTGCGCGGTGTCTGATCTGCACCCATACCCCGGGCCCAATTGACCGAACTTGAACCTGCAACATCATGAATCCCATTCACATCACCTACCTCAACGGCCCCGACATCGACGCCCTGGCGCTCACCGACGACGAGATCCTTCAGGCCATCGAGTCCAGCCTGGCGTCGCAGGGCCGTGGCGAATGTGTCATCGAGCCGCGCATGCACCTGGCGCCCAAAGCTGGCGTGGACGGGCACTTCAATGTGTTGCGCGGCGCCATCGGGGCGCCGATCAACCTGGCCGGTGTGAAGGTGGTGGGCGACTTTGTCGACAACTACAAGCAGGACTTGCCCTCTGAATTAGGGGTGCTTAACTTGTTTGACCCACGCACCGGCGTCCCGGTCGCCATCATCGATGCCTCCGCCATCACAGACATGCGTACCGGCGCGGTGACGGCCATTGGCGCCAAGTACCTCGCCCGCAAGAACAGCAAAGTGCTGGGTCATATTGGTGCCCGTGGCACCGCTTATTGGAACGTGCGACTGCTCGACAAGTTGTTTGATTTCGACGAGATCCGCGTGCATTCAGCGCGGCCCGAGAGCCGCAACGCATTCGGCGAGCGGCTATCCCAGGATCTGGGCAAACCGGTACGGGTGTGTGACAACTGGCAAGACACCGTGGCGGGCGCTGACATTGTGGTTGAGGCCTCCCGCCTGCGCGAACCCACACCACTGCTGAAAACCGAATGGATCAAGCCCGGCGCTTTTGTGGTGCCTTATGGCACCATGAGCGCGGTGGAGTTGAGTCTGACCGACATCATGTCCAAACTTGTCGTGGACGACTGGGGGCAATGCAAGGGCGGGCAATTCGGGTCTTTGCGGGCCCATGTGGAGGCGGGAAAGTTGTCGGCACAGACTTTGCACGCTGAGATGGGGCAGGTGGTGGCGGGGCTCAAGGTCGGGCGTGAAAACGAGACGGAAACCATTCTGTTCTGGCACCGCGGCTTGTCCTTGAGTGATATTGCGCTGGGTTATGCCCTGCTGCAGAAGGCGCAAGGGCTCGGTATCGGCCAGCGACTGCGGTTTAGCTGAGCGCCCCTGACGGAAACACCCATAGCAAGGCCGTCGTCATCAGCAGGTAGCGCAGAAATTTGCCAATGCCCATGTACAGCAGGCAGGGCCAGAATGGCAGGCGCTGCCAGCCCGCCACAGCGCACAGCGGGTCCCCTACGCCGGGCAGCCAGGCCAGCAGGCAGGCTTTTGGGCCAATGCGTTGCAGCCAGTCCAGCGCACGTACGTGGTGGGCGGAGTGATGGTACTTGTCCACGACCCGGTGAGACGCCCAGCCCATAGCCCAGGTGGCGGCGCCGCCCAGCGTGTTGCCCAGTGTGGCCACCAGGATCACTGGCCAGAACATGGCGGGGTTGAGCTTGATCAAGCCGAACACCACTGGCTCTGAGCCCATCGGCAGCAATGTCGCCGAGATAAA
>JBIKZZ010000095.1:0-10193 GCA_044354435.1 Rhodoferax sp.
ACCGACCCCGACAGCCATGCCCGGCGTGGCCGCCTGACCCTTAACCATGGCGTGGTGCAGACCCCGATCTTCATGCCGGTGGGTACCTACGGCACGGTCAAGGGTGTGATGCCGCGCAGCCTGGAGGAGATGGGGGCGCAGATCATCCTGGGCAACACCTTTCACCTGTGGATGCGACCGGGGCTGGACGTGCTGGCGCAATTTGGCGGCCTGCATGCGTTCGAGAAGTGGGACAAACCGATCCTCACCGACAGTGGCGGTTTTCAGGTCTGGTCGCTCGGCGAGATGCGAAAAATCAGCGAAGAAGGCGTGCGCTTTTCCTCGCCGGTCAATGGCGACAAGCTGTTTCTCACGCCCGAGATCAGCATGCAGATCCAGACCACGCTCAATTCCGACATCGTGATGCAGTTTGACGAGTGCACCCCCTATGTGTCGGTCGAGCCCAAGACCAAGGGGCAGATCACCACCGAGCGCGATGCCCGGCTGTCCATGGCCTTGAGCCTGCGCTGGGCCCAGCGCTGCCAGGCTGAATTTGCGCGGCTGCAGAACCCTAATGCGCTGTTTGGCATCGTGCAGGGCGGCATGTTTGAGCACCTGCGCGACGAATCATTGGCAGGGCTGGAGGCGCTGGACTTTCCAGGCATCGCCGTCGGCGGCCTGAGCGTGGGTGAGCCCAAGGCCGACATGCTGCGCCTGCTGCAGCACGTCGGGCCCCGCTTGCCCAAGCACAAACCGCACTACCTGATGGGCGTGGGCACGCCAGAAGACCTGGTGGCCGGCGTACAAAACGGCATCGACATGTTTGACTGCGTGATGCCCACCCGCAACGCCCGCAATGGCCACCTGTTCACCCGCTTTGGCGACCTGAAAATCCGCAACGCTCGCCACAAAGCCGACGCCAGCCCGCTGGACCCAAGCTGCAGCTGCTACACCTGCGCCGGGCACACCCGGCCTGATGGCACCGTGGTGGGCGGTTTCAGCCGGGCCTACCTGCACCACCTGGACCGCTGCGGCGAGATGCTGGGGCCGATGTTGGCCAGCATCCACAACCTGCACTACTACCTGAACCTGATGCGCGAGGTGCGCGAGGCGCTGGACGCCGCTCGCCTGAGCGCTTTCGTGGCGCAATTCCACGCCGACCGCGCACGCGGGGTGTGAGCCACCGCGCTGCAGACCGTGGCTAGCTTTGGCGGGTAAACACCGTCAACACGCCGGTGTAGGCGTACAAGTGGTCATGGGCGATTTCGCCGGCCGCAAAAAACCCGACCAAAGGCACGTCGCCCAAGGCCCGGCGGATGATCTGCAGCTCGGCGCTGGCACCACCAAAATGCGGGCCACCGCGCCCGGTGCAGCTGACATAAATGGCCCCCGCAATACCGCGCGCCGGGTGTGGCGCGGCTTCTGCCTCAGAGGCATGCAAGGCGGTGGCGGCTTCCACCGCCATCTCCTGCGGCTCCAGTTCTTCGCGGATCTCGGCACAAACGCGCATCAGGTCGGCCCGGGCTGCCTGGACATTGCGTTGGCAAAACGCCATCTGCATGCCCTCCTCCAATCGGTCTGACACGGCCACGCCACGGCGCCCCGGGTCCAGCCCGATCAGGTGGCGCACCAGCACGTCTTTGCCAAAGTTGCCAGTCCGGCCCACCGCAGCGCTGTCGCCATGCGCACCACCGGCAAGCGGTGCTGGCACCAGGCCAACCAGCGTGGCCCGTACGGCCTTCAGTGCTGTTTCGGGCTGCGCCAGCGACACCTTGAGCTCGCGCAACATCACATCGAGTGCCGGCTCGTTGTCAAGCGTCAGCGCCACGTTGTCCTGCACGCTGGTGACCTGATGCGCCCGCGCCAGGGGCAGGCAGCCTTGGGTCACCCGAGAGATCAGGTTCACCCCTTCAGCAAAGGCCACGCCACTCAGGCCACCCTGAAACACACCACTGGCCGCCCCCTGACCACGAATATTGCCATTGCCGCCCACCGCAAACTGCACGGTCCCCAGACGGCTCGACGACAGGCCGCCAAACAGATAACCCGAGGCGGTGCGCCCCGCCATTTCATGAATGAGCTCGGCCAGCTCAGGGCCGGCGGGGTCGGCGTGTACCAGGGCGGTGTGAGCCTCAAAGCCCAGGCCCAGCGGCGCGACACCAGAAAACACCCGGTACTGGTCGGGCGGCAATTCGCACAGCATCACGGCCAGCGCCGGCTCATCAAAATACTCCACATTGTTGGAGGCAATGCCCACACCCACGGTACCCGACCAGTCGGTGATCTCAGGCAACTCGCCACTCAGGTGGTCCAGAATCTCCTGGGCCTGTGGCGCGTAATGGTCGGTGATGTAGAGCAGGGCCAGCGTGGGTGCGTTGGCGTAGCCGTGCAGCGCCATCTGCGCACGCAGCTGGGCCAATACCAGGCCAGCCGCCATGCGCCACTGCGGGTGAGTGGCGTGGCCGTAGGGAAAAAGTTTCATGCCTTGTTGCAACCCCAGACTGTCAACGACTTCTGGTCGCCGGTTTCTTTATGACTTTTCTGGCTGTAGCCCTTGTCGCAGCTACATTGTTTGCTACTTTTTTTGTAGCTTTCGATGCTGGCTTGGCGGTGCTTGCCGACGAATTACTGGCGGCATCGGCAGCGGTGTGTTTGGCCACATCCTTCATGGCCGTGGCCGCAATTTGCTGAAACTGCTGCGTCAGCGCGCCCCACAGCTGCATGGGGTCCACCAGACCCGCCGAGGCCTCAGCAGCAGGCTTGCCAGACCGACGCTCTTTTTTGGCGGCAAGCTCTGCCGCTGTTGCCGCCTCTGCCGCGCTGCGCGCAGCGGCTGCCGCTTTTTCGCGCTCGTGCTTCGCCCCCAAATCGACCGGGTCGGCGGCCTTCGGCTTGAATGAGTTAGCGAGGTCACCCGTGTTGACATTCATGCCCTTGAGCGCGGCCAGGGTCATTTTTTGCACCTCCAGCGCCTGCACCGTGGCGCCGAGTGCCTTGGAGTTTTGATCCAGCCAGAAATGCACCGCCTTGAGCTCGGTGATGCGCTTGTCAAGCTCTTCCACATCCAGGGTCGGCGCAATCCAGCTGGCCATGTTGGGCATCTGCGGTATGGCCTGGGAGGCGCCCTTCGTCAAATTTTGCAAAAAGTCAAAGCCCGGTACAAATTTGCCAAATCCCTCGCTCGGTGAATCGCTCATGGTGCTCCTATCAGCCTGCCCACATCGGGCTGCCTACAGCTTAACCCAAGACACGGCGAGCACCAGCCTGGCACTATCAAGCCAAGTGGTAGGCGGCTGAACCCACCCTACACTGCTCAACTCAGCAGAATTTCCAGGTGATGCGCCATGCTCCAGCACTTTGTCCAACTCGCCCAGGCCTACCGCGCCTTGCTGGAAGACGCGATAAAACAGCCACCTGTGCTGCCCGGCACCACACCCCCAGCCCAGCCAGACCCGCCCCAAGCAGATGCACCGGTGTGCCTGGTCTTTTCACCGCACCCGGACGACGAGGCCCTGGTCGGCGGCCTGCCCCTGCGGCTGCGGGCCGCGGGCTGGCGGGTGGTGAATGTGGCGGTCACGCTGGGCAGCCGGCTGGATCGGCGTGCGGCGCGTTGGCAGGAACTGCAGGCGAGTTGCCGGGTACTTGGGTTTGAATTGGTGGCAGCATCCAGCGCACCCGGCATGGGCCTGGAAGGCATTCGCACTGAGGGGCATGCCGCACAACACCCCGACTGGCGAGCCGCCGTTCAACGCATCATCGACCTGATGTCGCTGTACCAGCCCAAGGTGGTGGTCTGCCCCCATGAGCAGGACGGGCACGATGTCCACATGGCCACGTCGCAGCTGGTGCTGCAGGCCTTGGCTGGGCTACCGGCGCTCTCGCCGCACCTGCTGCTGAGTGAATACTGGAACACCCAGCTGCAACCCCAGCTGATGCTGGGCCTGACTGACGGGCAAGTGGGGAAAATGATGCTGGCCACGGCCATGCACGTGGGCGAGGTCAGCCGCCAGCCCTACCACCTGACGCTACCCGCCTGGCTGATGGACAGTGCACGGCGTGGTGCCGAGCGGGTAGGCGGGCCGGGCGCAGCCAGCAGCGGTATGGCCTACGCCGCCTTGTATGGCTGGCGCCGCCGGATAAGGTCTGAGTGGGTGGCGATGGCGCCGCGCATGTTATCTGCCGCTGAGGATGTCGGAGCGTTGTTTGGTGCCTGAGCCCAAGGCAAACAACTCAGCTCAAGGCCCGCGGACTGCGGTCAGCAAAGTAAAACCACTCGTTGCCAGGTGATGCTTTGGCGTTGGGGAACACGATGTAGCCATTGCGCGGCGCCAGCACCGCCTCGCCGTCGTGGCGCACTGCCACCAGCTCACCTTCGCGCAGCGGGTCAAAGCTGGACCAGACCTTGGCAAACTCGTCGCCGGCGTGGTGGCGGTCTACCACCTCGGCCAGCCGCAAAAACTCAGGCTCCGCGCAGGGCTCTGGCGCGGGCTCTGCCACCAACCCCAGCTGCGCCAGGGTCCGGCGGATCGCCTGGTAGGCCAACTCCGGCCCAGCAGGGTCGTCGTGCTGGCCGCACTCCAGGGTGATGGCGCAACCGCCGTGGCGGCGCATGTACTCGGTGGTGCCCACGCCGTATTCGGCGTCGGTGCTGAGCAGACCGGCCCGGTCGCTGGGCGGTGTGCGCGCCAGCCGGGCCGCCACGCCCACCGCGTAGGTGTCGAGCCAGCCCTCGACGATGCGACGCACGCCCAGCCGCAGTGCCAAAGCCTGCTCTTGCTCGGCCAGGGCAAAGGGTTCCAGCGTACCGCTGTTATTGGCCGGGCCGATCATGGCAAAGGCTTTGCCCACCGACTGGAAAGAATGCAAATCCAGCAGCACATCGTGGCTGGCGAGCAGCGGGCACAGCACGTTGGCGATGCGGTCCTCAAAGTCTTGTGGCTCGGCGGTGGGACGTAAATTGCGGTTGAGGTTGCGGTCGCCGTTGCGCTGCTGCTTCAGGTAGGCCAGCGGGTTGGTAATGGGCACCAGCGTCAGGGTGCCGCAGGCCAGCGTCAGTGTGCCGGCATCAAGCTCAGCCAGCAACCGGTTTGTGCCTTGGGTGCCGCTGGTCTCATTGCCGTGCACGGCGCCCAGCACCAGCAGGCGTGGCCCGGGCGCCAGACCGGCAAATTGGTGAACGCGCAGGGTGGTGGGGGCGGGCGTCATGGGCGATAGGCTCAAAAACGGCGATGATACGTGCTTATGCAACAACAGCACGCCACCCCTGACAACGACGCCATTGCCCTGCTGCCGCTGTTTGAGCGACTGGGGCTGGACCGCATCACCCTGGTCACCTCTGGCGCACAGGCGCGCGCGGCCTGGGACGAACTGGCCAAGCTGCCGGCCTGGGGCTTTGACACCGAGTCCAAGCCGACCTTTCGGGTGGGCGAAGTGTCAGACGGGCCGCACGTGCTGCAACTGTCTACACCACAGCGGGCATGGGTGTTTCAATTGATCGATCCAGAATGCCTTGCCGTGGCGGCCGAGCTGCTGGCACTGGGCGGCGTGACAAAGGCCGGCTTTGGTCTGGGAGAGGACCGACGCCACATCGTGCGCAAGCTGGGCGTGGAGCCGGTCGGCTTGCTGGAACTGAACCAATTATTCAGAGAGCGTGGCTACCGCAAAGACATGGGCGTTAAAGGTGCGGTGGCGGTGCTGTTTCAGCAGCGCTTTATCAAATCCAAAAAAGCCTCCACCAGCAACTGGGCGCAACCCCGTTTGTCCGAGGCGCAGCTGGTGTATGCCGCCAACGACGCTTATGCCGCCATCCGCGTGTTCAACGCCCTGGAAGGAACCCCGTCATGACCCACCGTTTTGGCATCGCCCTGGTGGGCATTGGCCCTGGCGCTGTGCCGCACCTGCAAAGCCTGTTTGACCTGCGCGACACGGTTGAACTGCGTCACGCCGTCGCGCGCCGGCCGGCGCTGGCCAACCTAGGGCCGTTTCAGGGCCTGCTCACGCCCAGCGCTGACCTGCAGGCCGCGCTGGCTGACCCACTGGTTCAGGCCGTGATCGTGGCCACGCCGCCAGCCAGCCACCTGGAACTGGCGACCCAGGTGTTTGCCGCCGGCAAGCACCTGCTGCTAGAAAAGCCACTGGATATTTCGCTGACGCGCGCCCAAGCCATTGTTGATCTTGCTCAGGCCTCACAGCGGCGGCTGGGCGTGGTGCTGCAGCACCGCTTTCGCCCCGGCGCCTTGGCGCTGCAAGACGCGCTGGTCAGCGGGCGCCTCGGCACGGTGCAAGCCGCCTCGGTGCGGGTACCTTGGTGGCGGCCGCAGAGTTATTACGACCAGGCCGGGCGCGGCACACTGGCGCGCGACGGCGGCGGCGTGCTGCTGACGCAGGCCATTCACAGCCTGGACCTGTTCCGCGCCCTGGTCGGCGTGCGCTCGGTACTGGCGGCCCAGGTCATCACCACCGGGCTGCACCGCATGGAAACCGAAGACTACGCCAGCGCCCTGCTCACGCTGGGCAACGGCGCGCCCGGGCAACTGCTGGCCACCACCGCCATGCGGCCAGGCCGGCCCGAATGCATCGAGGTCATTGGCAGCCTGGGCAGCGCGATGCTGGAAGGCGGCAGCCTGCAGATCGATTTTGTCGATGGGCAGACGCTGCAGCTCAAAGCACAGGGCGGCACCGGCAGCGGCGCCAACATCATGGATTTCCCCAACGACGACCACCGCGCCTTACTGCAAGACTTTGTTAACGCCGTTACCCAGAACCGCGCGCCCCGCGTCACCGGGCTGGACGCGCTGCAGACGCAGCAGCTGATTGGGCAGGTGTTGGCGCGTGCCGCAGCGAACCAGCCCAGGCCTTGAACTGACCCGCCCTAAAACGCCCTGGGCACGCAACGCGCCTGCGTCTGGCTGGATTCGGCCACCGCCAGAGTAGCAGCCAGGGTGCGGGCGCCGTCCAGCACCGAGACCACGGGCGGCTCGTCCAGCCGCACCAGTCGCTGGAAGTGGCTGAGCTGCACCTGGTAGGGGTCTTGCACTTTTGGCAGCAGCGGGTCGCCCACAATCGGTTTGTCCCATGCCGCCTCGCCGGCCACGCGGGGGCTCCAGGCGCGCAACACCGGCAGTTCCAGGCTGCCTTCGGTGCCGATCAGGCGGTAGGCACTTTGCCCGGTGTAGCCAAAAACCGGGTTCTCGCCACTGCCCTGCTCGATGGTCCAGGGTGACAGGCCGGCGTCGGTGCAGGCCAGCGTGCCCAGGCAGCCGTTGTCAAACTCAAAGACGGCTGCCGCTGTGTCTTCCACCGCAAAGCCCCGGTTGGCATGGCTCTTGACGCCGCTCACCGCACGAATATCACCGCACAGGTGGCGCAGCATGTCGATCTCATGGATGGCGTTGATCAGCAGCGGCCCGCCGCCGGGCTGGGTGCGCCAGGCCGCCTGATAGTAGGCGTCGGGCTTGCGCGTGGCCCACACCACCGAGGCCACCACCAGCCGACCCAGCCGACCGTCGGCCAGCCATTGCTTGGCCTGCTGCACCACGCCCAAATAGCGGCGGTGGTGCCCGACCAGCGTCTTGACGCCGCTCTGGCGTACCGCCTGCACCAGAGCAGCCGCTTCGTCCAGGGTCACGGTCACCGGTTTTTCCATCAAAAAGTGAATACCGCGCTCACAGCACCACTGGCCCTGCTGCAGGTGCAGAGCGTTGGGGGTGGCGATGATCACCGCTTCGGGTTTGACGCGGTCCAGCATCTCCTGCGCATCGGCAAACCAGGCCGCTGCGCCAAGGTCAAGCCCAGCCGGGTCAACCACCGGGTCGGCCACGGCCACCAGTTCGGCCACTTCCGGCATAGCAAGAATGGTCTGAATGTGGCGGCGGCCAATCAGGCCGGCGCCCAAAACGGCGATGCGCAGTGGAGTCATGGTGAGGTCTTTCACGATAGTGGGGGCACGACGCCGCCAGCAAGAGCCAGCGCCCGGCGCCATTCATCACGCAGCCAGCGTGCACAAGCCACATTGTTGTCAAAAATTGAATATTTGTGCCCGGCGCCATAGTCCACGGCCGGGATGAACTCGCAAGAGATATGGCGCATCGGGCTGTGCGGGTGCCCGGCGTGGTGGGCAAGCAGATCCAGCACAACGTGCTTCCAGGGCATCAGCAGTGATTCGTCCCATTCCGCCAGATACTGGCCGGGTTCGGGCTTGGTAAAAGGGTACTGAATGCCACGCCCAAAACTGCCGTCCGGGTGCCGGGCCCAGACATTGACCGGGTTGGCCGGTACCGCCGCCCGGGCGTGGGCGTGGTGCACCAGGTTGGCGTCAATCCACCGCTTGGCGACGTTTCCCGGCAGGGCCGGGTCGAGGATCAGGCGGCCGGCGTCAATGTCAGCCTTCATGCCCTGAACCTGTTGCTCGGCCGGGTTGTCCATTTTGAAAATCACATGGCTGTGGTCCAGCGTCATGTGAAAAGGCACGCCATGCTGCGCCACCAGCGCTGCCACCTGCTCCACCCGCCCAAGATGCTCGGACCACATGTTGACGTGGACCTCGAAGCAGGGCACCACGCCCTGACTCATTCCGATATCAAAGGCCCGCAGGTAAAAGTCCGCCACCTCGCCATTGGTCAGCAGGTGCCCGTCGGCGTGGTGCGTTAGAACCTGGACGTTGTGCACCCTGCTGCCCAGCAGCCGCCCCTTGTTGATGTTCTGCTCAAACAGCGCCTCGTCGCGCCCGAGCGTGTAAAACCAGCCGCCAGCCAGCACCGGTAGGTCGAGGCGCTCAGACGCTTTAAGCAGGTCTGCAAACTCGTCGTGGGTGGGCGTGCGGTCGATGTAGTCAAACACCCCGGCGTCCTTGACCATGTGCGCCTTGGTCGTGATGTCGGGGATGTTCGTGTCCTGGTGGGTGGCGCCGCCGGCTGTGCAGCCGAACTTGAGCTCATCCCACTGCCTGACGCTGCTTGTGCTCATTGCTGCCGCGGCGGACCGCGCTCCGTGTTGACTCGTCTTGACCTGGCCACAGCTTACACTGAGTCGACCCTGCAAAACCCAGCACCCCGAGGCCCCATGACCGACACCACCCACCGCCGTATCTGCCCCCTGTGTGAAGCCTGCTGTGGGCTGGAAATCACTACCCGCGAAGGCCGCGTCATCAGCATCCGGGGCGACACGCAAGACGTGTTTAGCGCCGGGTACATCTGCCCCAAAGGCGTGGCGCTGAAAGACCTGCACGAAGACCCAGACCGGCTGCGCACACCACTGATCAAACGAGACGGCGTGCATGTGCCAGCCACTTGGGACGAGGCCTTTGCCGAGATTGAGCGCCGGCTGCCGGCCGTGATCGCACTACATGGGCGCGACGCCACCGCCTCCGTGGTGGGTAACCCGGCGGCACACAAGATCGGCCTGGTGGGCTACTTTGGCAAGTTGGCGCGGGCGCTGGGCAGCAAAAACGTGTTCTCAGCCTCAACCCTGGACCAAATGCCCAAGCAGCTCGCCAGCGGCCTGATGTTCGGCCACTGGCTGTCGGTGGCCCTGCCCGACATCGTGCGCACCGACCTGTTGCTGGTGATCGGCGCCAACCCGCTGGCCAGCAACGGCAGCATGTGGACGGTGCCCGACTTCAAGGGCAAGGCCCGGGCCATGCAAGCGCGCGGCGGCCGGCTGGTCGTGGTCGACCCACGCCGCACCGAAACCGCGGCCATGGCAGACGCCCACCATTTCATCCGCCCCGGTGCCGATGTGTTTTTGTTGGCCGCCCTGGTGCACACCCTGTTCGCCGAGCAGCTGGTGCGCCTGGGCCCGGTGGCCGACTGGGTGGCCGGCGTGGATGAAGTCGGACAGGCGGTGGCACCCTTCACGCCAGAGGCGGTAGCACCACGTTGCGGCATCAGCGCCGACACCATACGGGACTTGGCCCGCACTCTGGCCGCTACGCCCAAGGCGGCGGTGTACGCCCGCATCGGCACCTGCACCCAGGAATACGGCACGCTGGCAAGTTGGCTGGTGGATGTGCTCAATGTGCTTACCGGGCACCTGGACACACCTGGCGGCGCCATGTTTGCCAAGCCAGCCGCCTTCGGCTCCAACACCATGGGCCGGCCCGGCAGTGGCAAGGGCATTGCCACTGGTCGCCACCACGCCCGGGTCAGCGGCGCGCCCGAGGTGATGGGCGAGCTGCCCATCACCTGCCTGGCCGAAGAGATAGAGACCGCTGGCAC
>JBIKZZ010000096.1:0-10183 GCA_044354435.1 Rhodoferax sp.
GCTGGGCCAGCGTGACCGCCTCAGACAAATCATGGGTCACGAAGATCACCGTTTTACCGGTCTCTTGCCAGATGTCCAGCAAGCGCCGTTGCATCATCAGTTTGAGCTGGGCATCCAGCGCGCCAAACGGCTCGTCCATCAGCAAGGTGCCGGGGTCGTAGACCAAAACCTGGGCCAGTGCCACCCGCTTGCGCATACCGCCAGAGAGTTCATTGGGGAAACTGTTGGCAAAGCCGGACAGGTCGACCGCCTTCATCATGGCCTCGACCCGCTCGCGCCGCTGCGCAACGGTAAAAGGGCGAAAAGTCAGGGGCAACTCGATGTTTTCATACACCGTGCGCCAAGGCAGCACGCTGTCGGTCTGGGTCATGTACCCCACGCGCTGGTTGACGCCATGGACCACCTGCCCCTCGTGCAGGATTTTGCCGGCAGAGGGCTCGATGATGCCCGCGATCATGTTGAGCAAGGTGGACTTGCCGCAACCCGAGGGACCGACAAAGGCGACAAAGTCGCCCTTCTCAATGGTGAGGTCCACTGCGGCCAGCGCGAGCGTCTCGCGGTCGCGCCGCACATAGCGTTTTTCTACGCCCTGAACCTGAACCGACACGCTCAAAGCCGACTCAGGGCTTCTTGCGCCACGGTGGTGTCGTACATGTCTTTGAAGGTCAGGGTGGAGGGCAGCGGCGCGGCGTTCATCGTCTTTTGCACTGTGTTCAAGAAGTCAACATTCGACTGGAAGAAGTTCTCCTTTGGCAAGGGGTTCGAGAAGAAGATCTTGCTGTTGATGTCAAACGACGTGCTGGCAATTTCGGGCGGCAGGCCTTCAAACCACTTGTCAGCCCAGGCGCGGAACTCAGGCGGGCTGGCGTTGATTTCCTTGAGTGCCATGGCCAGGCCCATGCAATAGCGCACCAGCGCTTCGCGGCGGTCTTTGTTGGCCAAGGCGGCCTCGCTGGTGGAGGCAATGATGTAGTTGTATTCCTTCAGCGCAGCAGGCGGGTTGAGCGCCATGTTGAACAGGTAGCCGCAGTCGCGGTCTTTCACGGCCAGGTCCGAGGTCGGGGAAGACAGGCAGAACCCATCAATAACGTTTTGCTGCAGCGCAGCCAACATGCCGGGGCCGCCACCTTGCATGGGGACCAGGCGCAAATCGGTATTGGGATCAAGCTTGGCTTGCACTGCCAACCAGCGGAACAAGGCATCGGGCGCGGCACCGGGGCCGGTGGTGCCCAGGCGCAAACCCTTCAAGGCTGCGGCCTTGCGGTCAACCGGTGATTGCTCGGTGATGCCAAGACGTTTGAGCACAGCATTGGACAGAACCACATTGCTGGCGTATTTGTTGACGGTGGAGACAAAAGATTTGATGGCCAGTTTTTCGCCACGCGCACGCGACGCTTCACCCGGGTCGCCCAGAACGATGTCGACACCAGAGCCGGCCAAGGCCGCCACATTGGTGCCCCGGTTGGAGGCGTTGCTCACCACTTTGACGCGGGCCTTGTCAAAAAATCCACGGGAGTTGGCATAGTCTTCGGCTGCCCACAGCCAGGATTTGGAGGTGGAGCGAAGTGTTTGGATCTCAGGCACAGTTTGGGCATAAACCCGCGCAGGCAATATGGACGATACCCCCAAGGCGGTGGTGGCTGCGATGACGGTTCTACGGTTCAGTTGGCTCATTCAATCACTCCAGGTGGACAGGGTTGGCAATTGTTCTAATATAGAGACAATTGAACATTTTGACAATCTGGTGAACCCCAACATGTGCAAAAGATTTCATGTCGGCCCCTGAAAAACCGGCCGACTACGTGGTGGTGGGGGCCGGCCCGGCGGGCTGTGTGCTGGCGGCTCGGCTCAGCGAAAACCCGGACTGCCAAGTGTTGCTGATTGAGGCCGGGGGGCGTGACTGGAACCCGCTGCTGGGTGTGCCCCTGATGACGGGCCTGATTCTGCGCTCAGCCTACGCCAATTGGTCCTATGTGACCGAGCCTGAGCCCCAGCTCAATGGCCGCCATACCCAATGGGCCCGGGGCAAGGTGCTGGGCGGCTCCTCCAGCATTCACGGCATGGTCTACATGCGGGGCTTGCCCATCGACTTTGCCGACTGGGCGGCACGGGGGTTGACTGGCTGGTCCTATGAAGAGGTGTTGCCCTACTTCTTGCGCAGTGAAAACTCCCACCGCGGGGACGGCGCCTTCCATGGCACTGGCGGGCCACTGACCGTGTCTGCTGGTCGGCTGGACAACCCCTTGTTTCAAGTCTATTTGCAAGCCGCGCAACAGGCTGGGCACCCCAAGAGTGATGACTTTGCCGGCCCTTCGCCCCACGGCGCCGGGGCATACGATTTCACCATCCGCAATGGCAGGCGCGTCAGTGCATCTAGCGCTTTTTTGCGCCAGGCGCTGCACCGCCCCAATCTGCGTGTGGTCACTCAGGCGCAAGCCTTGTGCTTGAACTGGGACACCAATGGCCGGGTTCAGGGTGTCGACGTCTTGCACCGCGGTGCAAAAATCACCTTGCGGGCCGAGCGGGAGGTGTTGCTTTGCGGCGGTGCGGTCAATTCACCGCAACTGCTGATGCTCTCGGGCATTGGGCCGGCAGCCGCGCTGCGGGCCCAGGGTTTGCAGGTCCGCGCGGACCTGCCCGGCGTGGGGCAGGGCTTGCAGGACCACCTGCTGGTGCGGGTGGAGCACCGCGCCTTGGGCGGCGTGATGCTGGACCGCCTGCGCCGTGTTGACCTGGCGGCCTGGGCATTGTTCAAGGCGATGGTGTGGGGCACTGGCCCGGCCACCAGTTTCCCGCTGGAGGTGGGAGGCCTCTACAAGTCGTCGCCTGACCTGGCGCAACCTGATTTGCAGTCGCATTTTCTGCCCGCACTCTCCAGCGCGGCCCTGCGTTTGCCCTATTTCTCCAAGGTGCTGCCGCAAGACCGGGGGGCAGGGTTTTTTGCCAATGTATTCCAGTTGCGGCCCGAGTCCACGGGGGCGATTGAGCTGGCCTCGGCCGACCCGCTGGCGCACCCGCGCATCCGGCCCGGCTACCTCAGCGCCCCGCAAGACCTGGTGGTGCTGCGCGAGGGCGTCAAGCGCTTACGCGAGATCTTTCGCCAGCCCGCTTTCAACGCCTGGCGCGGTGTGGAATTGGCGCCAGGCCCCACCGTGCAAAGTGATGCGGACATCGAAGCCTGGATCCGCGCCACCGCCGACACCGTGTACCACCCCACGTCAAGTTGCCGGATGGGGGGGAACACCGACCCGATGGCGGTGCTGGACAACCAGTGCCGGGTGCGCGGGGTGTCGGGGCTGCGGGTGGTGGACGCCTCGTCGCTGCCGCGTGTCACCAGTGGCAACACGGCGGCGCCGGTGTACATGCTGGCCGAGCGCATCGCCGATGTGTTGCGCGGCCGGCTCAGCCTTTAGGCTTGGCAGATGCCTCGTCGTAACCCCCTTGGCCCTGCAGGTTCGCCCAGCTTGCAAAGGCTGGCGAGGCGTTGACATGGCCAGCACGAATCGCCTCCATCCAGACGCGCGCCGCCTCGACAAAATAGGGCACGCTGCCAGGGAACATCATCAAGGTCAAGGCCTCGGCCAAGTCCATCTCATCCACTTGGCTGGCATAGGCCGCCATCAGGGCGTGGTGCAGCCAATCCAGGTGGCCCAGTGCCGCGTGGACGCTGCAGGCGCACAGCCAGATGTCGCGGCGCGACAGCGGCTGGCCGGCGTGTTCGACCGCCTCCCGATACGCAGCCACGATGTCGATAGAGGGCAGATGCGGCATCCAGTGGTTTTGAACAAAACTGTAGGCCGTCACGCCCTTCAGCGATGCGGTCAGCTGCAGCACGGCCTTCAGCTCGGCGTCGTTGCCGCCACCCTCGTAAAACCGGGCGATGTGGTGGGTGGCCAAGGCTTCATCGCACGCCACCAAAATAGCCAGCCACACCAGCTCGCGGTCTCGCACCGACAGGGTTTTGTGGTCCAGCGCCAGCGCCGTGTACAACTGGTCATAGGCCTGCAGCATGGCGGGCGAGGTGATCGCCAACAAGCCATGGTGCGGCAACAGGTAGCCCCGTTTGGCTTTCACGCTAGCCAGCCGTTGGGTGAGTTCTTCCGGGGTCATGGTGGACTTTCTTGTGAATCGATGTGACATGCCTGATACCAATGCCTACCCGCTGCTTTTTTCACCACTGCAGGTGGGCGCCTGGCGCCTAAAGAACCGCATTGTCCACGCATCAATGTCTTTGCGGTACTCGGCCGCAGACGGCATGCACCCGCGCTATCACCAGTATTACCTGAACCGTGCGCGCGGCGGGGCCGCGCTGATCATCGCCGACCCGGTGGCGTTTTTGCCCAGCCAGGGCACAGAGCGGCTGTGCGCCTGGAACGACTCAATGGCCGATGATTTGTGCCGTTTTGCCCAAGCCATTAGCGAACAAGACTGCCATCTGCTGGCCCAGATTCAAGACAACGGCCGGGCCCGGCGCGTGCCCGGCCGGGTAAATGGTCTGCGTGGGGCGTCTGCCTTGCCAGACGATCTGTTCTACGCCATGCCAGAGGAGCTGACGCCGCACGATCTGGCGGCATTTGTAGAAGCTGCGGCAAACGCCGCCTGGCGCTTGCAGCGTTGCGGTTACACCGGCGTCGAGGTATCAGCGGGGCACGGTCACATCTTCCACCAGTTTTTGTCGCCGCACACCAACCTGCGCGAGGACGGTTACGGCGGCACTCTGGCCGGCCGCTGCCGCTTGCTGGTGGAGACCTGCCAAGCCATTCGACAAGTTTGCGGTGACGGTTTTATGCTGGCGGTGAAGCTGCCCGGCGATGATGGCCTGCGAGACGGGGTGAACCCCCAGCTGGCGGCAGAGATTGCCGGTCATCTGGTGGCTCAGGTCAAGGTCGACCTGCTGTCGTACGCGCAGGGCACCCACCACCACACGCTGGAGATGCACCTGCCCGACGACAGCTACCCGCGGCTGCCCTTCATGCCCCTGCTTCGGCGCCTGAAGGCCGGGACGCCGGATGTGCCGGTGATGGCGCTCGGGCGCATCACCGACCCGGCCGAAGCCGAAGGCATTTTGACGCGGGGCGACGCTGCGCTGGTGGGCTTGGCCCGTGCCTTGGTCACCGACCCGGCGTGGCCGCTTAAGGCGCAGCGAGGCATGGCGCGCAACATCCGCTACTGTGTCTCCTGCAACTCTTGCTGGGGCACCATCATCCAGGGGCTGCCGCTCGCCTGCGACAACAACCCACGCGTGGCACACGCCAATGAGCTCGATGCCGACCTGCCGCCCGCCGAGCAGCCCAAACGCATTGCGGTGGTGGGGGCCGGTATTGCGGGTCTGGAAGCAGCGATGACCGCCGCCCAGCGTGGCCACCAGGTGACGGTGTGGGGGCAGGGGGCGCTGCCCGGGGGCAAAGCGCAGCTGCAGTCACGCCTGCCCATCAGTGAGTCGCTGTCCAGCATTGCCGACTACCAGTTGATGCAGCTGCAGCGGCTGGGCGTCGAGCTGCTGCTGGGTCAAGAGGTCACCGCCGAAGAGGTGTTGGCCACGCAGCCCCAGGCGGTGGTGCTGGCCACCGGGGCCACCATGGTCTGGCCGCAGGCTTTGCCCGGCCACTTGCGCGACGAGGGCTGGGTGCAAGACCTGCGCCAGGTGGCAGCAGCGCTGCTCGAGCGCCCGGGCACACAGGCCGGCGTGGCAGTGCTGTACGACCTGGATCAGACCGCCGGCACCTACGCCGCGGCCGAATGGTTGAAAGACAAATTTGAGCGGGTGGTAATTTTGTGTGGCCGTGAGTCGGTCGCGCAGGATGTGCCCTTGGTGGTACGCCAGCGCATTCAGCGCCGATTAGCCCAACGCGGCATCGAAATTCTGACGCAGGTCGAACCAGTCTGGACCGATCTGATGGAAGAAGCGGGGCGCCTGGCCTACCGGAGCATCTTTGGCGACACGCTGCGCTACATCGACCAGGTGGCCCTGATCACCTATGCCACCCCCCGCAAGCCCAACCTGGCCCTGTGGCCAGCCTTGCGTGACAGCGGAGTCCCGGTGCACCGCATTGGCGACTGCCGGCTGGCGCGGGACCCGATGGCGGCGACTGCGGAAGGCCACGCCATTGGTATGGCGCTCTGATCGGCAAGGCTATTCAAATTTGATAGCAACAAGTGCTTATCCCATAAGGACTACAGGCCGATTTAATCCCTATTTTCAGGGCTACGCCAACAGGCCACACCCCCGCAGCAGCAGCATCACCACATGCTCGGTGGCGCGGGCCTGGTCGGCGGCGTTGAGCTCGGAGCGGCCTAGCACGGCGCAGACCTGTACATCAAAGTCGGCATAGGTCTGGGTGGCGGCCCAGATGGTGAAAAACAGGTGCACCGGGTCGACCGGGGCCATGCGCCCGGCGGCGATCCAGCCCTCAATCACGGCCGCCTTGGCTTGCACCAGGTCGTGCAGCTCGGTGGCCAGCAGGGTCTTGAGGATGGGGGCGCCGTGCAACAGCTCGTTGGCAAACACCTTGGAGGCATGGGGGCGCTGGGCTGACAGCGCCATTTTGTCGCGGATGTAGCGCTCGATCGCCGTGCGCGGGTCAGCCTCGGGCACGATACCAAGAGTGGGCTGCAACCAGTCGCTCAGGATGCGCGCCAGCACCGTGCGGTACAGCACCTGTTTGCTGCCAAAGTAATAGTGCAGGTTGGCCTTGGGCAGGCCAGCGGCCTCGGCAATGGCGGCCATGGTGGCGCCGCCAAAGCCGGCACCGGCAAACACCCGCTCGGCGGCAGCCACGATCTGGGCTTCGTTGTTCTGCCGGATCTGGCCTTTGGCCAGGTCGTCGGCCGGCGCCAACGAGGAGGAAGGGGGAGAGTGCGTCATGTCAGCCATAAAAAGGGGCCCTACCCCTGAGGATAAGGCCCCGGCGCACCAGGGGGCGCGCCGTGTTTACTTTTTGCTGGCAGCTTCCCAGACAGCGTGGGTGTACGCGGCCTTGCCCGGGTCTTTCTTGATCACTGGCGAGCTGCCGCCGGCCAGCAGCACCTTGACGGTGCGCTCATAGGCGGCGGGCTCCAGGTAGCCGACCTTGGGTGTGCCGGCGTTGGTGATCAGCTTGGCCACGTTCTCCATCTGGCGCTTTTGCACCTTGAGCGTGGCGCTGCCCGAGGCGTCGGCGGCCACCACCAGTTTGGCGGCTTCTTCAGGGTTTTTGACGGCGTCGTTCCAGCCTTTGAGGGTGGCCTTCAAGAACTTGCCCATGCGCGCCACAAAGGCCGGGTCCTTGAGCTTGGCTTCCATCACGTACAGGCCGTCTTCCAGAGTGGCCACGCCTTCTTTTTCATAGAAGAAGGTGATCAGGTCGCTCTCTTTGACGCCCGCGTCCACCACCTGCCAGTACTCGTTGTAGATCATGGTCGAGATGCAGGCGGCCTGGTTTTGCAACAGCGGGTCGACGTTGAAGCCCTGTTTCAGGATCTTGATGTCAGAGTCGGTTTTGTAGCCGAGCTTGGTCATCCAGTTGAGGAAGGGGTATTCATTGCCACCGTACCAGACGCCCAGGGTTTTGCCCTTGAAGTCTTTCGGGCTGGCCACGCCGCTGGCTTTTTTGCAGGTCAGCATCAGGCCGGACTGGTTGAACACCTGGGCGATGTTGACCAGCGGCACGCCGGCCTCGCGCGACGCGAGAGCCGAAGGCATCCAGTCCACGACCACATCGGCGCCGTTACCGGCAATCACCTGCGCTGGCGCCACGTCGGGGCCGCCGGGCTTGATGGTGACGTCCAGGCCTTCGGCCTTGTAGTAACCCTTGCTCTGGGCCACGTAGTAACCGGCAAACTGGGCCTGTGGCAGCCACTTGAGCTGCACCGTGACCTTGTCGGCCGCGTGGGCGGTGGCGCCGCACACGACGAGCACCGCGGCCAACAGGCCGTGGGTAAGTTTGGAAGAACGGGTCATCAAAAACTCCTTGGGGTTGAAGAAAAAAAGTTGGCCAGCAACGGCCTCGTACGGGACAGGGGAACAAACTGGACTTTGGCAAAGGGGCTCATGATGTCAGGTGCCCACGGCCTCGCGCACCGAGGGGTGCCAAAACGCAAACCGCCGTTCAAGCCGCAGCAGCAGCGTGTAGGCCAGCGAGCCGGTGACGGCAGCCACCACAATCGCGCCCCAGACCAGGGGCATGTTCATGCGAGACGCCTCGGTGGAGATCCGAAAGCCCAGGCCCGAGGTGGGCGAGCCAAAAAACTCGGCAACGATGGCACCAATCAGGGCCAGCGACGCATTGATCTTGAGCGCGCCAAACATGAAGGGCAACGCCACCGGCAGGCGCAATGCCAGCAGGGTGCCGCCGTAGCTGGCGGCGTAGCTGTGCATCAGCTCACGCTCTAGCTTGCCCGAGGCCTGCAGCCCGGCCAGGGTGGACACCAACATCGGAAAAAACGTCATCAGCACAACCACCGCTGCCTTGGACGGCCACTCAAAGCCAAACCACATCACGGCAATGGGCGCCACCGCCACCAGCGGGATGGTGCTGGTGAGCGAGGCCAAGGGCAGCAGGCCGCGCTGCAAGAAAGGCTGGCGGTCGATCGCCAGCGCAACGCCAAAGCCCAGGGCCGAGCCCAGTACCCAGCCCAGCACAACGGCCTTTAGCACAGTTTGGGTAAAGTCGCGCCACAGCGTCGGCCAGTGCTCCAGTATGGACTGCAAGATCATGACCGGGGGCGGCAGCAACACACGCGGCACCTGAAAAGCCACCACCAGCAATTGCCAGAAGTACAGCAACCACAAGCCAAACAGGGCTGCAGTCAGCGTGCCCATCCAGCGTGGGCGGTTAAATGCAGCCAAGCTGCGAACCGACTGCGCCGCCAGCAGCGCTTGCGCTGACGTTGCCAGCCAAAACAGCGCCGTTGGTGGCGCGGCACCCTGGGCCGCAGGCAGCTGCAAGAGCAACAGCGCCCCCAGCAAAGCAGCGCCAACCAAGGCCACGGCGGATTTGACCTGGGTTGTCATGCTTGTCTGCGCTGGCCCAAGGCCAGATGTTCCAGGGCAGCCACCACACTGGTCAGCACCAGGCCTAGTAACGCCGACATCAACAAAGCAGACCAGATCTGCACCGTGTTGCCATAGTAAGAGCCGGTCAGCAGGCGTGCGCCCAAGCCTGCCTGGGCGCCGGTCGGCAATTCAGCCACCATGGCGCCCACCAGGCCGGCAGCGATACCCACCCGCAGCGCGGGGAACAAAAATGGCAACGAGGCGGGCAGCCGCAACAACCACAGGGCCTGCCAGCGGCTCGCGGCATAGGTGTAAAGCATTTCGGTCTCGATGCGCTGCGGCGATCGCAGGCCCTGCACCATAGCCACTGTGACCGGGAAAAAACACAGGTACATCGCGATCACCGCCTTGGGCGCCACGCCGGCAAAGCCCAGGCTGCCCAAAATCACCAGCACGATGGGGGCGATGGCCAGAACCGGCACGCTTTGCGAGGCCACGATCCACGGCAACAGCGCACGGTCCAGCGTGCGCGAGTGCACGATACAGACCGCCAGCAGCAAGCCCAGCAGACTGCCCAGCGCAAAGCCCCACAGGGTGGACTCGGCCGTGACGGCCACATGAAACAGCAGGTTGCGTGGCGAGTCTAGCGGCCAGTCCACCAAACTAGACCAAAAATCGGCTGCCACTTGGTGCGGGGCGGGCAACACCGGACGCTCCATGGCCATGGTGGCGGTGAACAGGTCCTGCCAGCCCCAGGGCTGGTCGCGCAACACGCGCTCAATCGCACCCGGCGCATTGAGCAGCCAGGCGCCGCCATACCAGAGCAGCAGAACCAGCAAAACCATAGACGCCACGGGCAGGCCGTGTAGCCGAAGCCGCTCCCCCAGCGGCAGTGGCAGGGTGTCAGCCATGGTGGCCGTCGGCCAGCGCCAGACGAACCGCGTGCGCCAGGTCAATGAACTCGGGGCTGTCGCGCAGCCCCAGGTGGCGCTCGTCCGGCAGGGTGGAGTCAATCACCTGCACGATGCGCCCTGGGCGGGGCGACATCACCACGATGCGGGTCGACAAGTACACCGCCTCGGCAATGGAGTGGGTCACAAACACCACGGTGCGGCGTTCGCGCTGCCACAGCTGCTGCAGCTGCTCATTGAGCCGGTCGCGGGTGATCTCGTCGAGCGCGCCAAAAGGCTCGTCCATCATCAGAATGCG
>JBIKZZ010000097.1:0-10181 GCA_044354435.1 Rhodoferax sp.
ACTCTTTGACTTGTTCAACCGACGATCCAAAACAGCCGCCTGATTCAGACTACCGAATCACACAAGGCTCAGGCTCATACCTGATTTGGAAAATACTGCAATATTCGTTTTTAGAGTGAAGTGCCAGAGGCACCTACAACAACCCAGAATTGACTTCTACCTGTTGGTAAATCATGGCGGCCAAAAAGGCGTACCGCTCACAGCAAGCGCCGACATGCACGCACGCAAGGCGCGACATACAACGAGGCCAGGAAGTAAAGTGACGCTCTCTACCCCACCTCTGGGTAGGGCGCTGGTTTGAGAAACGAACGGTCAGAATTAGCCGCCGTTGGCCGCGGGCAGGGAGGCATCAGACTGCGCCCCGTGCGCAAAGATGTCCAGGAACCTCTTAGATATGTCGTCAGGCGACAGCGGTCCGTTCTTGCGGTACCAGTAGGTAATCCAGTTGAACGCGCCGAAGATCGCAAACGATAAAACGATCGGATCGCAACGGCGCATGGAGCCATCAGCGATGCCTTGCGCAATGATCTGCTCCACTTCCCGGTTCAGGCGTCGCCGCCCAACCCACAGCTTCTCACGGCTTGTGGCAGGAAGCGATCCAGGCGCTGTGTTGCGGATAAGGCAAATGCCGAAGTCGGTCGTCATGACGCGCGCGTAGCCTTGGAAGATGAGTTCCAGACGTTGCCAGCCTGTCACCTCGGCCTTTCGTACGTCATCAAGCATCGTGTGAAGTTGCTCGGTAGCGATACGCGAGCACTCGAAAAGAATGTCGTCCTTGTTCTTCAGGTAGTAGTAGAGAAAGGGCTTGCTCACCCCCAACTCCTGGGCCACATCTGCAACCGATGTGCTGTGATATCCGCGCTCATTGAAGATCTTTGCAGCCGCTGCCAGTATCTGCAGCGACTTCTCGCCGCGCGCGCTGTCATCCTGACGAAGATTGCTGCGCTTACGGCGCAACGGGGTTTCACGGGGAGCGCGATCGTTGGCGGCGACAGGCATCGAGTTTGCTGCAAGCAGACTTTTATCACAGAAAGATGCAATCATACCACCGGGTAGAAGAGTCACCCATTTGCGGGTGCCTGACAATTACGGGCGCCGACACCCCCAGTTGCTGCCGACATTCGACCGACGCGCGACTACGCGTAACTGCTACGTGGCAGAATCACGGCACTGGCAGATTTTGATGGTGCTGACAAGCCGATGTCTCACCGAATTTTTGCCAACTACGGCGCGTACGGGTGGACTTTTGCCCAACCTCAAGGGCAGTCGTTCAACCTAATTGAGTCAATATGAAGCAAGTAGCGGTTCTCATCTGTGGTGCCGGCCCGGTCGGCTTGGTGGCGGGTCTGCGCCTGGCCCGTGCCGGCATCGAAACCCTGGTGATCGACAAGGCAAGCTGTGTCAACGACGACTTCCGCGCCTCCACCTTCCACCCGCCCACGCTGGAGATGCTGGATGAGTTGGGGCTGACTCAGGACTTGATCGCGCATGGCCTGGTGTCGCCAACCTGGCAAATCCGCCAGCATGAGTCACATGAGAAGGCGCTGTTTGACCTGTCTGTATTGCAGGGCGACACGCGTTACCCGTTTCGACTGCAGTGCGAGCAGCGGGTGCTAACCCGCTTGGCCGATGCCAAGGCGCAAACCACAGCCAACCTGCAAGTTCGCTATGGCGTTGAACTGACAGGCTTGACGCAGGATGCCAGCGGCGTGACAACCACCGTGAACACGCCCACAGGCACCGAAACAATCAGTGCCCGCTATCTGATTGCCGCAGACGGTGCCCGCTCGATCTGCCGCAAACTCACTGGCACGACCTTCACCGGAGAAACCTACCCAGAAACCACAATTTTGGCTACCACACCCTACCGCTTCGAGGACCAGCTGCCGGGGCTGTCCAACGTCAATTACGTGTGGTGCGAGCAGGGCACGTTCTCACTGCTGCGGCTGCCCGATATCTGGCGCTGCTCGCTCTATTCTGACCCGGAAGAATCAATCGAACAGGCGCTGGAGCCCGAGTCGATTGAGCGCAAGCTGCAGCGCATCGTGCCGCGCCAAGAGCCCTACGAGGTTGTTGAAATTCGCCCCTACCGCATCCATCGCCGCCTGATTGACGACTACCGGGCGGGCCGGGTGCTGTTTGCTGGCGACGCCGCTCACCTAACCAGCCCATCCGGCGGCATGGGCATGAATGGCGGCATTCATGACGCGGTTAACCTGTCGGACAAAATGATTGCCGTGATGAACCACGGCGCTGCCGACGAGCTGTTCAACCTGTACACCCGGCAACGCCACCCTGTGGCGCAAGATGAAATTCTGGCCCAGTCCCACACCAACCGCATGCGCATGCAGCGGCGCGATCCGGCCTGGCGCACCACAGAAATGGCGCGGCTGCAGGCGCTGATTGCCGACCCTGTCAGCCATCGCGAGCATTTGCTTAAAAGCTCGATGATTTCCGGTCTGGCGCGCGCTGCGGCCACCCCCTAGTGAGTGTCGTCATGCCGCCTACAGCCAACGCCAGCCACCCCGCCCAGGTTTCGCCACCCGACTATGCCCGCGCCGGGCGACTGGGCATTGGCACGCCACAGGCGAACCCAACGGTGGAGGCTGAGATCCGCCGGCTGCTTCCCTTCGATGTGGACTATGTCACCCTACGCCTGACCTGTCCCAGCCCCGACCCGACCACGCGGCTGAAGGCCTACCTGACCGACTTGCCCTTGCACGCCAAACAGTTTGCCGGCATGAAGATTGACGCTTTTTTGTTCGCCTGCACGGCCACCAGCTACCTACTTGACGCGGCCACCCAAGAACGGGCCATCGCGGAGGCGCAAGCGGTACTTGGCGCCCCGGTGATCACGGCTCCCGCAGCACTGATCGCCCAATTGCAAGCTGTCGGTGCGCAGCGCATCGCACTGGTGTCGCCCTACCCGTCGGCCATCATGACCGCTGGGGTGCAGTGGTGGCGCGCGCAGGGGTTTGACGTGGTGCGCCAGAGTGGCGTTGACATCCATTCCGAAGACACCGTCAACATCTACGGGCTTCAATCTGCCGACGCTTGGTCGGCATTGCGCCAGATGGACATTGGAAACGCCGATGCCGTGCTGCTGTCGGGCACCGGCATGCCCAGCCTGCCACTCATTGAGCGTGCCAGTGCGCACTTCGGCGTACCTGTGATTTCATCCAATCTTGCCCTCGCCCGCGAGGGCCTCAAACGCTTTGGCCTGACACCGGCCCAACATGATAGGAGTTGACCCCATGACATTCAACCTGACTCGCCGGCGCCTGACGCAGGCCATCGTGGCCGCGGGCCTAGCTGGCGCCTTGCCGGGTGCGCTGCCGGGTGCTGCGGCACAGGCCTACCCAGCGCGCCCATTGAAATTGATCGTGCCATTCCCCCCGGGTGGCTCCACCGACGTGATTGCCCGCATGATTGCGCTGCGCCTGGGCGATGCGCTGAAAACGGCCGTGGTGGTTGAGAACAAACCGGGCGCCGCTTCGGTGCTTGGTACGGATGCCGTGGCCAAGGCGGTCGCAGACGGCTACACCCTGGTGGTCTCGGCCAACCCGGCCATTGCCCCAGGGCCGCTGATGCGAACCAGCATGCCGTATGACCCTTTGCGCGATTTCACACACATCGCGCTGCTAGGCACCTTCCCCAATGGGTTTGTGGTTCGTGCGGATCATCCGGCCAAGACCATGGCCGAGTTTGTAGCGATGGCCCGCGCCCGGCCGGGGGCCCTTAATTACTCGTCAGCCGGCTTGGGTAGCGCCGGCTTCCTCACCGGGGAACTGCTCAAGCAGGCAGCGGGCATTGACATGGTGCATGTGCCGTACAAAGGCTCCGGGCCCGCCATCACCGACTTGCTGGGCGGCCAGCTTGATGGCATGTTTGAGAGCCTGGTCACGGCGACCGGTTATGTGCGCGGCGGCAAGCTTCGCCTGCTGTCAATCAGCGGTGATGTCCGCAGCAAAACCTTCCCCGACGTACCGACCCTGACCGAAGTAGCGCCCGGGGTTGTCGGGGGCGCCTGGTTTGGCATCTCGGGGCCAGCGCGTCTGCCGGCCAACATTGCCCTGCGTTTGCAAACTGAAGTCCAGGCCATCGTGAGTGCGCCGGATATACAGGCGCGCCTGAGCGAGCTTGGTATGACGCCGATGCCCCTGGGAGGCGCAGATTTCTCGGCCTTCATCCAGGGTGAAAACCGCAAATGGGGGCCCGTGATCAAGGCTGGCAAGATCACGGTGGAATAGCAGCGGCCTGCCATGTCGGGCCCCAACACCCACCACCGCCCGGCTATGGCCAATCTGTTGTGCATGATGTCCATGCTGGTCTGGGCTGTGGGTCTGCCCGCGGCGGACCTGCTGATCGGGCCAGTGCCACCGCTACAGATCACTGCGGCTCGCATGGCCATGGCCACAGTTTGCCTGTTGCCGGTGTGGTGGTGGTTAGAGGGCGGCGCCGTGTTGCGGGCTGCACGGTGGTGGCGTGGCGTGTGGATTGGGGGTATCTCCATTGGCTTGGGCGCGTTCATGCTGGTGGTCGGCCAGGGCCTGACTGACTCGGTAACCGTGGCGGTGATCTCAGCCGCCATGCCGGTGATCGGCATTGGCATTGAGGTGGTGCTGGATGGCAAAAAAATCACCCCAAATCTGGTTGTTGGTACGGTATTGAGCCTGGCCGGTGGACTGATGGCGCTCGGTGGCGTGACCGGCGGCGCCGGGCTGGGACTAGGGGCACTGCTGTGCTTTGGCGCGGTGCTGCTGTTCACTGTGGGCTCGCGGTTGACAGTCACCGCTTTCCCGCAGCTCACAGCCCTGGGTCGAACCACCATCACGCTGGCCGGCGCTACGCTAGCCACCGGTGTCGCGGCGGCTGTCAGCCTGTTGCTGGGTTCGCCAGGCCCCAACTGGGCGGTGCTGGGCCTGAAAGAATTCGGCGCACTGGCGCTGTTTTCAATCGGCGGTTTGGCCATCAGCCAAATGCTGTGGATCGCCTCGATCGGCAGCATCGGCATTGCCCTGGCTTCTTTGCACATCAACGCCACGCCTTTTTACGTGATGATCATCCTGTTTGCTCTGGGCGGCGAATGGCGCTGGTCGCAGGCGCTGGCCGCGGCCATTGTGGGCCTGGGCGTTTTGGTGGCTCAAGGTCTCATTCCTCTGCGGCGCAGCAGCCCCGAGCCGGCCAACCCATAATGCAACAGTGACCGACACCCTGCCGCCCTCAACACCCAACCCAGCCCCGGCCGGCGTCGACTCCCCCTACGCCTGGTTCCGGCTGGGCGTGTCGTTGTTGCTGATGACAGTTGGCAATGGGGCGATGTGGGTGATCCCGGTGGTGCTACCGGTGGTGCAAAAAGATTTTGGCGTGGGGCGCGCCGAGGCGGCATTGCCCTACACCTTGATGATGCTGGGTTTTGGCTTGGGCGGCATCCTGATGGGGCGGCTGGCCGACCGCTTTGGCCTGTTTGTGCCGCTGCTGATTGCAGGCTGTGCCACCGGGCTCGGCTTTGTCCTGGCCAGCCAGGCCGGCGGATTGCTGGGCTTTGCGCTGGCGCATGGGCTGCTCATTGGCCTGTTGGGCAGTTCGGTCACCTTCGCCCCCTTGATGGCCGACACCGCCCTGTGGTTTGTCCGGCGCCGCGGCATCGCCGTAGCAGTGTGTGCCAGTGGCAACTATCTGGCAGGCACGGTGTGGCCGCCCATCGTTCAGCACTTTGTTGAAACTGCAGGTTGGCGAAATACCTACCTGGGCGTGGGCGCGGTCTGCTGCCTCAGCATGCTGCTGTTGGCACCACTGATGAGGCGCCGGCCGCCGGCGCAGCCGCCCTCGACGGCCAAAGCAGGTGCACGCCTGAGCGCAGACCGGCCATTCGGCCTGAGCCCCAATACCGCGACACTGGCGCTATGCCTCGCCGGTGTGGCCTGCTGTGTGGCTATGGCCATGCCGCAGGTGCACATCGTGGCCTACTGCACCGACCTGGGCTACGGTGCTGCCCGCGGCGCTGAGATGCTGTCGCTGATGCTGGCCTGTGGCATCGTGAGCCGGCTGGTATCGGGCTTGATCTGCGACCGCATTGGCGGCCTGCGCACGCTGTTGCTCGGCTCGGTGCTGCAAGGCGTGGCCCTGCTGCTGTTTCTGCCATTTGACGGCCTGGTATCGCTCTATCTCATTGCCGCGCTCTTTGGCCTTTTTCAGGGTGGTATTGTGCCGGCCTACGCGATCATCGTGCGTGAGTATTTCCCGGCATCCCAAACCGGTGCGCGAGTGGGCACGGTGATCATGTTCACCATGGTCGGCATGGCGACGGGCGGCTGGATGTCAGGCAAAGTATTTGACTTGACAGGCTCTTACCATGCGGCGTTTTTGAACGGCGTAGCCTGGAACCTGCTGAATCTAACCATCATCGTGTTCCTGCTGCGTCGCACGATGCGGGCATGATTTTTACTCATGCGCTCCCCCAGAAAATATGGGGTTTTGAGATGGAGCTTTTCCTTGATACTGGCAAGTTGTGCCGAATCAACCCAAGGAGTTCCCTCGCATGACTGACGAAGCGCCCGTAACCGCCGCGACTCCACGACGACGTGCGGGGCGCGGCAGCGGCACCGTACGCGTTGCACCGTCCACCGTCAAGTACCGCAGCTTGAAACACCGTTTTCCAGCCACACCGGTGGTGTCCGATGACGAACTCGAGGCCATCCATGATGCGTCGCTGACGATTCTGGAAGAGATGGGCATGGATTTCATGCACGTCGAAGCGCGCGAAATCCTTAAAAAAGCTGGCGCCGATGTACGCCCCGGCTCGGAGCGGGTCCGCTTTGACCGCAACCTGATCCTGCAGGCCATCAAGACCTGCCCCTCAGAGTTCACCCTGCATGCGCGCAACCCCGAGCGCAACATCCGCATCGGCGGCAAGAACCTGGCCTTTGCCCAGGTGGCCAGCCCGCCCAACTGCTCCGACATGCAAGGTGGCCGGCGCGCCGGCAACCAGCAGGATTTCCGCAACATGATCAAGCTGGCACAGCGCTACGACGTGGTGCACTGCACCGGCGGCTATCCCGTAGAGCCGGTGGACCTTCATGCGTCGGTGCGGCACCTGGACTGCCTCTCAGACATCGCTAAGCTAACCGACAAGGCCTTTCACGCCTACTCGCTGGGCAAGGAACGCAACCGCGACGGCTTGGAGATTGCCCGCATTGCGCGAGGCATCAGCGCCGAGCAGATGGACCGTGAACCCTCGCTGTTCTCGGTGATCAACAGTTCGTCACCGTTGCGGCTGGACACACCGATGCTGCAAGGCATCATCGAGATGTCGGCACGCAACCAGATCATCATCCTGACGCCGTTCACGCTGGCCGGTGCCATGGCACCCGTCACCATCGCCGGGGCGCTGGCCCAGCAGAACGCCGAGGCTCTGGCTGGCATTGCCTTCACCCAGATGGTGCGCCCGGGCGCCCCGGTGGTGTATGGCGGCTTTACCTCCAACGTGGATATGAAGACCGGCGCGCCCGCCTTTGGTACGCCCGAGTACATGAAGGCCGTGCTGGCAGGCGGCCAGCTGTGCCGCAAGTACGGCATTCCTTACCGCACCTCCAACGTTTGCGCCGCCAACACGGTGGACGCCCAGGCGGCCTATGAGTCTGTGTTCTCGCTCTGGGCGCTGACCCAGGCCGGTGGCAACTTCATCATGCACGCCGCAGGGTGGATGGAGGGCGGCCTGACCTGCTCGTTCGAAAAATTCATTCTGGACTGTGACCTGCTGCAAATGGTGGCCGAGTTTCTGACGCCGCTGGATGTCAGCCCGGCCGGCCTGGGCTTGGATGCGGTGCGCGAGGTGGGGCCCGGCGGGCACTACTTTGGCACGGCGCACACGCTGGAACGCTTTGAAACGGCGTTCTACTCGCCCATCATCTCCGACTGGCGTAATTTTGAAACCTGGCAGGAGGCCGGCAGCCCCACCGCTTACCAGAAGGCCAACGCCACCTGGCAAAAGGAATTGGCCGCCTACGAACGCCCGCCGATGGACGCTGCGATCGAAGAAGAGCTAGACGCCTTCGTGGCACGGCGCAAGGCCGAAGGTGGCTCGCCTACCGATTTTTGATCTGCTAAATTCAAAACAAACTGAAACAAGCTCTGACCAAGGAACAAGCGTGAAGACGACAGCACAAGTGGTGGTGATTGGCGGCGGTGTGGTGGGGTGCTCGGTGCTCTACCACCTGACCAAAAAAGGCTGGAAAGACGTGATGCTGCTGGAGCGGGACCAGCTGACCTCGGGCTCAACATGGCATGCGGCCGGCGGCTTTCACACGCTCAATGGCGACCCGAATGTGGCCATGCTGCAAAGCTACACCGTGGGCCTGTACAAAGAGCTAGAAGAAATCTCGGGCCAGTCCTGCGGCCTGCACCTGTCGGCGGGCATCATGCTGGCGGACACGCCGGAGCGGCTGGAGTTTCTGAAAACCACCGTTGCCAAGGGCCGCTACCTGGGAATGGACACACAGATCATCTCCGTGTCGGAAGCCAAGCGGTACTTCCCGTTCATTGAAGACCAGCATTTCATCGGCGCCCTGCTGGACCCGAAAGAAGGTCACCTCGACCCCTCGGGCACCACTTACGCCTACGCCAAGGCTGCCAAGCTGGGCGGCGCCACCATCGAGGTACAGACCAAGGTGGAGAGCCTGGAACAAAAGCCCGACGGCACCTGGCGCGTTATCACCAACAAGGGCGTGGTGGAGTGCGAGCATGTGGTCAACGCCGGCGGCCTGTGGGCCCGTGAGGTCGGTCGCATGGTGGGCATTGAGCTGCCCGTGCTGGCCATGGAGCACATGTACCTGGTGACCGATGAGATCCCCGAGATTGGCGAGTACAACCGCAGCACCGGCAAGGACATTGCCCACGTGATCGACTTTGGTGCCGAGTGCTACCTGCGGCAAGAAGGCAAGGGCATCGTGCTGGGCGCCTACGAGAAGGCCTGCGTGCCCTGGTCGCCCAAGACCACCCCGTGGAGCTTTGGCCAGGAGTTGCTGCAGCCCGACCTAGACCGCATTGCGCCCTCGCTGGAGGTGGCTTTCAGGCACTTTCCGCGGCTGGAGAACGCTGGCATCAAGCGCGTCATCAATGGGCCCTTCACCTTTGCCCCGGACGGCAACCCCCTTGTGGGCCCGGTGCGTGGACGTACCAATTTCTGGTCGGCTTGCGGCGTGATGGCTGGCTTCAGCCAGGGCGGCGGCGTGGGTCTGGCGCTGTCCAACTGGATGGTCGATGGCGACCCGGGCTTTGACATCTGGGGCATGGACGTGGCGCGCTATGGCGACTGGGCCACCCGCACTTACACCAACGCCAAGGTGCGCGAGAACTACTCGCGCCGCTTCAGCATCCGCTTCCCCAACGAGGAATTGCCAGCAGGCCGTCCGCTGCAAACCACCCCGCTGTACGACACCTTCCTGGCGCAGGGCGCGGTGATGGGTGACTCCTGGGGCATGGAGACGCCGCTGTGGTTTGCCCCACCCGGCGAGAAGGCCGAAGACATCGTGTCTTTCCACCGCTCCAACGACTTCGAACCGATCAAGGCCGAATGCCGGGCGGTGCGCGAGGCCGTGGGCGTGACCGAGATCGCCAACTTTGCCAAGTACGAGATCACCGGCGCCGGGGCCGAAGCCTGGTTGCTGCAGGTCATGACCAACACCATGCCCAAGCAGGGCCGGCTGATGCTCACGCCCATGCTCAACCACCAGGGCAAGATCATTGGCGACTTCACCGTGGCCAAGGCGGCCGAACACCGCTACATGATGTGGGGCTCCAGCCAGGCGCAGGTCTACCACATGCGCTGGTTTGAGCAGACCCTGCCCAAAGACGGCTCGGTCAAGGTCGAGGCGCTGGGCATGAAGCTGATCGGCCTGTCGATAGCCGGCCCCAACGCCCGTGCCCTGCTGCAGCGCCTGACCGACGACGATGTGTCGAACGAGGCCTTCAAGTTCATGGACTACCGCGAGATGGAAGTGGCCACGGTCAAGGCGCAGGTGAACCGCGTGACCTACACCGGCGACCTAGGTTATGAGATCTGGGTCGCACCCGAGTACCAGCGCCGCCTGTACGAGAGCATCCAGGTTGCAGGTGCCGACCTGGGCCTGAAAAACTTTGGCATGCGCGCGCTGTTGTGCCTGCGGCTGGAAAAAAACTTT
>JBIKZZ010000421.1:0-2814 GCA_044354435.1 Rhodoferax sp.
GCTTGATCGGCATCACCCACCCTCATGAAACCCAAACAAGATGACTGAACGTATTGCATTCATTGGCGGCGGCAATATGGCCAGCGCCATCATTGGTGGGCTGGTCCGCCAGGGCACCCCGGCGGCGATGATCGATGTGGTGGAGCCCTTCGCCGAAGCGCGCGCAGCGCTGCTGCAGCAACACGGGGTTCTGGCCCAGCCAGAGGCCGGGCCATTTCTCAAGGAGGCAGCACTGGTAATCTGGGCCGTCAAGCCGCAGATGTTCCGGCAGGCCGCCGCGCCTGTCTGCCCCCACACCTTAGAGGCCTTGCACTTGAGCGTGGCGGCCGGTATCCGCACGGACAGCATCGCCCAATGGCTGGACAGCGAGCGGGTGGTGCGCGCCATGCCCAACACGCCGGCCCTGATTGGCCGGGGCATAACGGCGCTGTTTGCCAGGGCCACGGTGACCGCAGCAGAGCGCTCGCGTGTGGATGCCGTGGTCGCGACCACCGGCGATTTGCTTTGGCTCGCGGCTGAAGAGCAGCTGGATGCCGTGACCGCCTTGTCGGGCTCTGGCCCGGCCTACATGTTCTATTTCATGGAGGCCATGCGCGCTGCGGGGGTCGAGATGGGCCTGCCGGCCGAGCAGGCCTACCAACTGGCGGTGGCGACCTTCATCGGTGCCGGCGAGTTGGCGCGAGCGTCCAGCGAGCCCCCCGAGGTGTTGCGCCGACGGGTCACCTCACCCGGCGGCACGACGCATGCGGCGATTTCCTTGATGGCGCAGACCGACGTCGGTGGGCAATTTAGACGGGCTATGCACGCCGCGCGGAGCCGGGCCACTGAAATGGGCCAAGAATTTGGCGCGGCCTGAGCGCAACCCACGTACTTTTCTAGTGTTAACAACAGGGACCGAACCATGAGAAAACTCCTCGCTACCTTGATCAGCGCTGCCGTCCTGGCGATGCCAGTGGCCCTTGTGACCTCACCGGCCAGTGCGGCAACGACCACCCAGGCTAAGGAAGTGCCAAGCAGCGTGAAGTCAAAAGCCAAGTCCAAAGGCAAAACGAAGGCCAACGCCAAGAAAAAGGCAAAAAAACAAAAGGTCGCTGCGGTCAAACCCGCAGCCTGAACCGGTCGCTCAGGCTAAGGCATAGCTGGCAGCGATGCCGGCAAACACGGTAAAGCCCAGCCAGTGGTTCAGGCGAAAAGCCCGAAAGCAGCCGTCACGGCTGCGCGCCCTGATCAGGCGGTAATGCCACAGCACTTGCGCCAGCGCGGGGATGATTGCTATACAAAAAATAGCATTAACCCCATACTGGACAAGGGCTAGAGCCCAAATTGACAAGTAAAAAGCATAGCTTGCCATGACCGCGGATACGTCTCGTGTGCCCAATGTAATGGCAGAAGTTTTCATGCCCAGGCGCAGATCGTCGTCGCGGTCCACCATGGCGTACTCGGTGTCATAGGCCAGCACCCAGAACAAGTTGCCAAGAAGCAACAGCCACGCCAGCGGCGGCACACTGGCGGCCATGGCGCCAAGGCTGAGGCTTTGGCTGCCCAATACGGCCGAGAAGGCCATCGGAATACCGAAGCTGAAGGCCACGCCAAGCACAGCCTGCGGCATGGAGACCCAGCGTTTGGCATAGGGGTAGGCCAGCGTCACCGCCAGTGCCACAAAAGACCAGGCGATGGTGGTGGCGTTGGTGGTCAGCACCAGTCCGAAAGCCAGTGCCGCCAGGGCCGCTCCAAGCAGCAGCGCCTCTGGCACCGTCACCGCGCCAGTTGTGACCGGCCGGCCGGCGGTGCGTTTCACATGCCGGTCAAAGTCGCGGTCAGCCACATCGTTGACACAGCAACCCGCGCTGCGCATGAGGACGGTGCCCAGGGTAAAAACCAGCACGAGGTGCCAGCCAGGAAAGCCCCGCGCGGCGATCCACAGCGCGCTGAGCGTCGGCCAGAGTAACAACAACCAGCCGGCCGGACGATCCCAACGAATCAGGTTCAGGTACAGGGCCAAGCGGCTGGTGGGTTGGCGCATGGCGATCAGTCGGACCCTTCGAGCCGCGACCTCAGGACAAGCGCGCTACACCCGGCAATTCGCAGGCGTAGATGGCATTGCGCAGCGCGGCTATGGCCTCATAGCGGGTGAAACTGCGCCGCCAGGCCAGCACCACGCGACGCGTCGGCGCATCGCCTGTGAAGGGCAGGTATTTGATATAGGGGTCTTCGTCGCGCTTACGCCGGGGGCTGGCGCTCAGCGCCTCTTTGGGCACGCTCAGCCGCGGCACCAGCGTCACACCCATTCCAGCTGCCACCATGTGCTTGATGGTCTCCAGCGATGAGCCCTCAAAACTGCGGCGTATGCCCTCAGCATTGCTGGAAAAACGCGCAAACTCGGGGCATACCTCCAGCACATGGTCGCGAAAACAATGGCCACTGCCCAGCAACAGCATGGTCTCGTTCTTCAGCTCGTCGGAGCTGACGCTGCTGCGAGCGGCCAAAGCGTGGTTGGACGGCACCGCCGCCAAAAAGGGCTCGTCGTAGAGCGGGGCGATGGCCAGCCCGGCGTCGGGAAACGGTTCGGCCAAAATGGCGCAGTCGATCTCGCCAGTGCGCAGCATCTCCAGCAGCTTGACGGTGAAGTTCTCCTGGAGCATCAGCGGCATCTGCGGCGTCTGCTTGATCATCTGGCGCACCAGATCAGGCAGCAGGTAGGGGCCAATGGTGTAAATCAGGCCCAGCGTCAACGGCCCGGCCAACGGATCCTTGCCGCGCTTGGCGATTTCCTTGATGTTGGCGGCCTGCTCCAGCACGCTTTGCGCCTGGCGG
>JBIKZZ010000422.1:0-2810 GCA_044354435.1 Rhodoferax sp.
CGCGGCCAGCCGCAGGTCGCAGCAGCTGGCAATCTCCAGGCCGGCGCCCATGCAGTTGCCGGTAATTTGCGCCACCAGGGGCACGTCGCAATCGAGCATGGCCTGGAGCGCCGGCCAGACCTCACCTTCATGAAACTGCCGCAGGCTCGCAGCCTCGAACCGGAAAGCCGGGTATTCCGAAATATCGCCGCCGGCGCAGAAGTGCTCGCCCTCCCCGGTCACAAGAACACAGCGCAAGTCTGGCTGCCCCCCGAGTTCGGAAAAAACGCGGCGCAAGTCCCGCCACATCTGGCGCGTCATGGCATTCAAGCGCGTCGGATGACACAGCATGACCCGCGCCACGCCACCCTGCAGCGTGAGACCAATGCCGGCTTGCATGCCCGGAGCGACCTCTAATCGAGCTTGGCGCCCGAAACTTTGACCACCGCAGCCCAGCGTTTGATCTCGGCGCTCACAAAGCTACCGCATTGCGCCGGAGACACACTGCCGAACTCAGCGCCATTGCTGGCCCAGATGGCTTTGAGCTCATCAGTGCCCGCGGCACGGCGGATCTCTTCAACGATGTGCGACTGCACATCGGCTGGCGTGCCTTTAGGCGCCCACAGGCCATACCAGGTGGTGACGGTGTAGTCGGGCAGGCCCAGCTCAGCCGCGCAGGGCACATCCGGAAAAGCCGGGTTGCGTTTGACCCCTGACACCATCAGCGCCTTGATCCGGCCACCTTTGATGTGCCCAGCCGAGGAACCCAGGCCGTCAAACATCATGTCCACCTGACCACTGATCAGGTCGCGCAGCGCTGGTCCGGCGCCGGTGTAGGGAATATGCGTGATGAAGGTGCCGGTCTGCTGCTTGAACAGTTCGCCCGCCAGGTGGTGCGAGGTACCCGTGCCGGCCGAACCGTAGTTGAGCCGACCGGGACTAGCCTTGAGCTGCGCGACAAAAGCCTTGAAATCCCCGCTGACGCTCTTGGGATTGACCACCAGCACCTGCGGCACATTAGCCATCAACGCCAATGGCACGAAGTCCTTTTCAATATCGTAGTCCAGCTTGGGATACATCGACGGCGCAATCGCATGGTGAACCGCCCCCATGAACAGCGTGTAGCCATCGGGCGCGGCCTTGGCCGCCACACCGGCACCTAGCGTGCCACCGGCGCCACCGCGGTTGTCGATCACCATGGTCTTGCCGGTCTGCTTGGCAAACTGGGCAGACAGTGGACGGGCAAAGGCGTCCGTGCCGCCGCCGGCCGGGAACGGCACGACCAGATTGACGGGCTTGGTGGGCCAGGTCGACTGAGTGCGCCCTGCCAGGGGTAATGTCAGTGCACCCGCCGCAGCGGCCAGACGCAGCACTTGACGTCGATTGGCGAGTAATTGTTCTTGAAAAAACATGCTTGTCTCCTGTTGTTATGACCAAAGTAACGCTATAAAATTCATAGCTAATAAACCAATATCCACGTGGCCTAGAGGCCTATTTCACACTTAATTTCTGACGATGCCCAGCCCACCACCAAAGGCCCACCCCGCCCACGATCATGGGCATGCACAACCACTGGCCCATGCTCATGCCCAGTGACAGCACGCCCAGGTGGGCATCCGGCTCGCGAAAAAACTCAACTGCAAAGCGCAGCACGCCATAGCCCATCAAAAACAGGGCGGCCACTGCACCTTGCGGGCGCGGCTTGCGTGCATACAACCAAAGGATCACAAACAGCAGCAGGCCTTCGAGCAAGAACTGGTAGGCCTGCGAGGGGTGACGCGGCAAGTCGCCCGCGCCCCGAAACACCATGCCCCAGGGCAGGTCCGGGCTGCACACCCGACCCCAGAGTTCGCCGTTGATGAAGTTGCCGACCCGCCCGGCTGCCAACCCGGTTGGCACGCAGGGTGCGACAAAATCAGCCACTTGCAACCAGGGTTTGTGACGGGAGCGCGCGAACCAGACCATGGCCGCGATCACACCCAGCATGCCGCCGTGAAAACTCATGCCGCCCTGCCAGACCGACAGCACCTCCAGCGGATGCGCCAGGTAATAGACAGGTTTGTAGAACAGGCAATAGCCTAAACGCCCGCCTACCACCACGCCCATAACGCCCAGGAACAGGATGTCCTCTACATCCTGGCGAGACCATGCCTGCACCCCACTCAGCGAGGCAAACGGCTGGTGCCGTAGCCGACGCACACCCAAGGCCATGAACAAGCCGAAAGCCGCGAGATAGGTCAGGCCATACCAATGCACCGCCAGCGGGCCCAGCTGAAGCGCGACCGGGTTGATAGAAGGATGCAGCAACATGACGCCATTGTGCCTGCGTTCGCGCCTCCCTCGGGCTTGAGTCCGACGCGTGACGGACCCAAGGTCGAGGGCTAAAATCCGGCTACCTCAACCGTCCGACCCCCTACAGCCATGAGCGATTCCAAAGTTATCCCGGTGCATGCCATCAACTCGCGCAGCAAAAACATCACAGAGGGCAAGTCTCGCGCTCCGAACCGCTCCATGTACTACGCCATGGGCTACGAGGCCGACGACTTCAAGAAGCCCATGGTCGGCGTGGCCAACGGCCACAGCACCATCACACCGTGCAATTCGGGCTTGCAAAAGCTGGCTGATGCCGCGATTGCCGGTATTGAAGAGGCCGGCGGCAACGCTCAGGTGTTTGGTACACCCACCATCTCGGACGGCATGGCCATGGGGACCGAGGGCATGAAGTACTCGCTGGTCAGCCGCGAAGTGATCTCGGATTGCATCGAGACCTGCGTCCAGGGCCAATGGATGGATGGCGTGGTGGTGGTGGGCGGCTGTGACAAGAACATGCC
>JBIKZZ010000098.1:0-10120 GCA_044354435.1 Rhodoferax sp.
AAACTTACGAAAAAGGTGGCCACACCTACCACACCACCATGCCGACCGACGCCCTGGTGCGGCTGCGCGAGGTGATGCAAGAAACCCGCGCCTACGGATTTGATCGGGTCTGCGCCGAGCAGCGTGAGCTGGGTGAGCAGGTGCGGGCTTTGTTTGAGAGCCGTGGCATCGTCAGCGTGGCGGCGGACGGTTTCAAGGCCCCGGGCGTGGTGGTCAGCTACACGCGTGATGCCGACATCCAAAACAGCAAGAAGTTTTTGGCGCTGGGTCTGCAGACAGCGGCCGGGGTGCCACTGCAATGTGACGAGCCGGCCGACTTCATGACCTTCCGGGTCGGCCTCTTCGGCCTGGAAAAACTCCATAACGTGGAACGCAGCGTAGACCAACTCGCCGCAGCCCTCGACCTCATCGGCCTGACCGAGCCGGAGGCCCTGGCGGCCTGAGGCTTGAGCGCGCGCGGGCCTGGCCACCTGGCCAGGCAGGCTGCGCCGCCTGAGTGCTATGTTATTAGTAGCATAAAACCCAGTAACGACGGGGCCTGGGGGCCAAAATGACCCAAAATCTTTTTGAATCAGTGACCATCGTTGGGGCGGGGGCCATTGGTGGTTGGCTGGGCGCGCGGCTGGCTGCGCAGGGGGTGCGTGTCAGCCTGCTGGCCCGTGGCGCCACACTGGCTGCGCTGCAGCAGCACGGGCTGCGTCTGCGTTCAGGCGACGCTGAGCAGCGTTACCAGTTGGCGGCCACCTCCGATGCGGCGACCCTGGGGGTGCAAGATTTGGTGGTGCTGGCGGTCAAGGCACCCGCTTTGCCGGAAATCGCGCAAAGCATTGGCCCGCTGCTGGGACCCAACACAGTGGTGTTGACCGCCATGAATGGCGTCCCCTGGTGGTTTTTTCAGGGCTTTGGTGGCAACCTGGCTGGCACCCGGCTGCAGGCGGTGGACCCCCAAGGCGAACTGGCCGCCACCATTGCGCCGGCGCGGGTGCTGGGCTGTGTGGTGCATGCCAGCTGTTCCAGCGATGCGCCCGGTGTGGTGCGGCACCATTTTGGGCAGGGGCTGATCATCGGCGAGCCCGGCGGTGGCGCGTCAGCCCGGGTCAATGCGCTGGCTACTTTGCTGTCGAAGGCTGGCTTTGACACCACCGTGTCGCCGCAGATTCAGCGAGACGTCTGGTACAAACTGTGGGGCAATATGACGGTCAACCCGATCAGTGCCCTGACCGGCGCCACCACCGACCTGATCCTTGACGACCCGCTGGTGCGCGGCTTTGTCTCGGGGGTGATGCTGGAGGCGCGCGAAATTGGCGCGCGCATCGGGATTCCGATCAGCCAGCAGCCCGAGGACCGCCATGCCGTGACCCGCAAGCTCGGCGCGTTCAAGACCTCGATGCTGCAAGATCTAGAGGCCGGCAAGCCGGTTGAGCTCGATGCACTGGTGACCGTAGTGCAAGAGCTTGGCCAGCTGACCGGCGTGGCCACGCCACTGACCGATGTGCTTTTGGGGCTAGCCCGGCTCCAGGCGCGCTTTCGCGGCCTGTACTGAGCCCGGGTGGTCCAGGTCCGGGCGGCGCCAGGGGTCGATGTGCGTCATCAGGTTCAGCACCCGATGCCGCTGTAAGACGCGGTTCCGCGCAGACACGGCGATGTCGTGCCCCGCTTCGACTGTGATCGTGGCGTCCACCTCCAGGTGGGCATCCACCAAAATCATGTCACCCATCTTTCGGGTGCGCACGTCGTGCACGGCACTTACGCCCGGCGTCTCGACCAGGGTTTGCCGAATGGCCGCCACCTCCTGCTCGTCCACCGCCCGGTCCATCAGGTCATGCAGCGCGTCCCAGCCAAATCCCCAGCCCATTTTGCCCACCATAAAGCCCACGATCAAGGCTGCAATCGGGTCCAGGATGGGGTAGCCGGCCAGGTTGCCGATGATGCCGATACCGACCACCAGCGACGACGCAGCGTCGGAGCGGGCGTGCCAGGCGTTGGCCACCAGCATGCTTGACTTGATGCGCTTGGCCGCGCGCAGCATGTAGCGAAACAGCAGTTCCTTGGCCACCAGCGCACCGCCGGCGACCCACAGCGCGGCCACGGTTTCGGGCGACTCGAGCTTGCGCATGGCAGCCCACAGCATGCCCACGCCCACCGCCAGCAGCATCACGCCCAGCACCAGCGATGCCGCAGTCTCATAGCGCTGGTGGCCGTAGGGGTGGTCGGCGTCGGCGTCTTTTTGGCTGTGGCGGCCAGCCAGCAGCACCACAAAGTCAGCCACCAGGTCCGACAGTGAGTGCAGGCCGTCGGCCACCAGGGCCTGCGACTTGGCCAGGATACCGACCGTGACCTGAACGGCGGTCAGAACGAGATTCACCCCCACGCTGACCCAGGTGCTGCGCATGGCTGCTGCAGCGCGCTGGGCTGGGCTGTGCTCACTGTCTTCCGGGTCGTCAGCCCATTCAGTTGATTTCATGTGTTTAGTGGATAGTGCATGAAGGCCGGCGCCTTTAGTCCGCCAGGCTGGGCACACGAGGCGCCAGCGCACACATCAGCTCATAGCCTAGCGTGCCGGCGTGGCGGGCAACCTCGTCAATATCAAGCACCGCGCCCTGGCTGCTGCGTCCCCACAAAATGACTTCGTTGGCTGCGCCAGCGCCCAGGCCGAGGTGCTGCCCGGCCTCAGCCAGTGGGTTGAGGTCGACCGTCAGCATGTCCATGCTGACCCGCCCAACGGTGCGGGTGCGCACCCCGTTCACCAGCACCGGGGTGCCGGTACCGCAAACCCGGGGGTAGCCGTCGGCATAGCCGCAGGCCACCACCCCGATGCGCATCGGCTCGGTCGCGGTGAAAGACGAGCCGTAACCCACGCTTTGCCCCGCCACCAGGTCTTGTGTTGCTATTATTTTAGAAGCAAGGGTCATCGCCGGTTGCAGGCCCCAGTCGCTGGCGCGGCGTTCCGGGTAGTCGGGCGCACTGCCGTAGAGGGCAATGCCGGGGCGTACCCAGTCGGAGGCTGTCTCGGGTTCGGGGTGACGCAGGGTCGCAGCGCTGTTGCTCAGGCTGCGCTCGCCCGGCAGATCGCGCGTGACGGCTGCAAAGACCGCCATCTGTGCCGCGATGCCAGCGTCACCATCGGCGTCGCTGAAGTGGGTCATCAGCGAGATCTCATCCACCTGCGGCAGGGCGTTGAGCCGGGTCCAGGCAGAGCGGTAGCGCTCGGGCGTGAAGCCGAGTCGGTTCATGCCCGAGTTCATCTTCAAAAACACCCGGTGCGGCAAGTTGGTCTTGTGCGTGGCCAGCATGTCGATCTGCTCATCGCAGTGCACGGTGTGCCATAGGTCCAGGCGAGAGCAGAGCTCCAGGTCGCGCTGTTCAAACACGCCTTCAAGCAACAAAACGGGGCCGCGCCAGCCCAGAGCGCGCACGCGCCGGGCCTCATCCAGGTCAAGCAAAGCAAAACCATCGGCACCGCGCAGACCGTCAAACGCCAACTCAATGCCGTGGCCGTAGGCGTTGGCTTTGACCACGGCCCAAATGCGGGAATCCGGTGCGGCAGCACGGGCCCGCGCCAAGTTGTGGCGCAATGCCTCGGTGTGGATGGTGGCTTGAATGGGGCGGGGCATGAGGTCGGTTTGGGTCGGCCAAGTGGCGTCGATCCGGGCACCATTTTGACACTGCGAGGCGTGATATAACCCGGTACCTCTCGGAGACATATGACAAATCCCAAGGCAACCGACCTGTCGGTGCAGGCGAAGCAAGCATGAAGCGCGGCTTTTTCACCATCATGTCCGCTCAGTTTCTGAGCTCGCTGGCAGACAACGCTCTGTTCGTGGCCGCCGTGCAGTTGCTGCGCAGCAGCCAGGCTCCAGAGTGGCAGCAGGCCGCGCTGGTGCCCATGTTCGCCCTGTTTTACGTGGTGCTGGCGCCTTTTGTCGGGGCGTTCGCCGATTCCATGCCCAAGGGCCGGGTCATGCTCCTGAGCAATTTCGTCAAGGTGATCGGTTGCCTGCTGATGTTGTTTGGCACCCACCCGCTCATGGCCTATGCCATCGTGGGTCTTGGCGCGGCGGCCTATTCGCCCGCCAAGTACGGCATCCTGACCGAACTGCTGCCAGCCTCGCAACTGGTCAAAGCCAATGGCTGGATTGAGGGACTGACCATTGCCTCCATCATTTTGGGTGTGTTGTTGGGTGGGCAACTGGTGGGGCCCATGCTGTCACCCCAGCTTTTGTCGTTTGATCTTCCGTTCATCACCACCAGCATTGACACTGCGCCAGAGGCGGCCATTCTGGTGCTGATCTTTGTTTATTTTTCGGCTGCCTGGTTCAACACCCACATCCCGCTGACCGGTGCGCAGATGCGGCCCATGCCCAAGCGGTTGATCACGCTGTTGCCCGACTTCTGGTCTTGCAACACCCTGCTTTGGCGCGACCGGCTCGGCCAGATTTCCTTGGCCGCTACCACTTTGATCTGGGGGGTGGCCGGCAATCTGCGCTTTATTGTGCTGGCTTGGGCCGCGGCTGCCTTGGGCTATTCGGTCACCCAAGCCTCGGCACTGCAGGGCGTGGTGGCGATCGGCATGGCGGTGGGCGCCGTGGTGGCGTCGATGCGCATGCGCCTGGAAGACGGGCCGAGGGTTATCACCCTTGGCATCGGCATGGGCCTTTTGATCATCATGCTGATCTTCATTGACAACGTCTGGGTGGCCGCGCCCTTTTTGATCCTGCTGGGCGCACTCGGCGGCTTTTTGGTGGTCCCCATGAATGCCCTGCTGCAGCACCGCGGGCACAACCTGATGGGCGCCGGGCGCTCGATCGCAGTGCAGAATTTCAATGAGCAGGCTTGCATACTGGCATTGGGTGCTGCCTACAGTTTTTCCACCGGCATGGGTCTGCCGACCTTTGGCGCCATCACGGCGTTTGGCTTGGTCATTGCCAGCGTGATGTGGGTGATCAAGCGCTGGCATGCCCGCAACTGCGTGGTGCACAAGGATGAGATCGATCGACTGATCGCCATTGCCCGCAATGACAACCTGCACGGCTGATGCCCGCTAGGGCACTGGCGGTCGCCGCGCTGCTGTTCAATGCGCTGGTGTTTGGCATGCTGTGGTGGCCGTTTCGGGCGCTCCAAGCCCAGGGGCTACACCCCCTGTGGGCCACAGCCATTATTTATGTGATTGGCCTGGTGGGCTTGTTGGCACTGCTGCCGCAGGCCTGGCGCGGTCTGTTCCGACACCCCTTGCTGTGGCTGCTGGTGCTGGCCGCCGGCATGACCAATGTGGGCTTCAATTGGTCGGTCACCGTGGGCGATGTGGTGCGCGCCGTGCTGCTGTTTTACCTGATGCCAGCCTGGGTGGTGCTGCTGGCCTGGCCGTTGCTGGGCGAGCGGCCCACCACTGCGAGTTTGCTGCGGCTGGTGCTGGCGCTGGGCGGCGTGGTGCTGGTGCTCAAGACGCCGGGCTCGCCTTGGCCGCTGCCCGAAAGCCTGGCAGACTGGCTGGCGCTGATGGGCGGATTTTGCTTTGCCCTGACCAATGTGCTCTTGCGCAAGTTGAACCACACCTCCGAAGGTGCCCGAATGCTGGCCATGTTCATTGGTGGCGCGGTGATGTCGTCGGCAGTCGCCACACTGGGTATGCGGCTCGGCGTGGTGCCCGCCGCTACCCTGTCCGGCACGGCCTGGTTGGGACTGGCCCTGGCCTTGAGTCTGGCTTTGTTGGCGGGCAACCTGGCGCTGCAATTTGGCGCGGCGCGTCTGAGTGCCAGCAGCACCTCGATCATCATGCTGTCAGAAGTGGTGGTGGCCAGTGTGTCGTCGGTGCTGCTGGGCACAGGCAGCCTGTCGGCCCAAACCCTGGCCGGCGGCGCCCTGATTTTGCTGGCCTCGCTGCTGGCGGTGCTGCCGGCCAAAGGCTTGCCAGAACCGGCGCTGTGACCGCAGCTGCAACGTGCGACACTCGGTTTTTTTGAGCCTAAGCAGGAGATGTCATGCCCACTGTTTACGATTTTCAAGCCCAACAGATCAATGGCCAACCGGTCGCCCTGAGCCAGTACAAGGGCCAGGTGATGCTGATTGTTAACACCGCCAGTGCCTGCGGCTTCACACCGCAGCTCGCCGGGCTGGAGGCGCTGCACAAGACCTTTGGGGAGCGGGGCTTGGCAGTGCTGGGTTTCCCCTGCAACCAATTTGGTGGCCAGGACCCGGCCAGCAACGACAAAATCGCTGAGTTCTGTCAACTCAACTACGGCGTCAGCTTTCCGATGATGGCCAAGGTGGAGGTCAACGGCTCTACCGCCCACCCGCTGTACCAGTGGTTGTGCGCCGAAGCGCCCGGCCTGCTCGGCACCAAGGCGATCAAGTGGAATTTCACCAAGTTCCTAGTAGGCCGCGACGGCCAGGTGCTTAAGCGCTACGCCCCGACAGACAAACCCGCCAGTCTGACCCAGGACATTGAGGCTGCGCTGGCGGCGTGAGCCGGTAAATCGACCGTTATCTGGACCTGAGGCCAGCCAATGGCGTCTGCAGGAGCAGGTGGCCAAACTCAAACCCCTCTGGAACCCGGACCGCGATGCACCGCTCTAGGCGCTTGCCCTGCACTGGCGGTCCAGGCCCGACAATGCAGCGATGTCCGACACCTCGCCTCCGCCCACGCCACGCCACGCTTTTGAGACCCTGACCCCGGACGGGGTGATGGACGCACTCGCCAGCGTCGGCCTGTATGGTGACGGGCGCTTGTTGGCGCTGAGTTCCTATGAAAACCGGGTCTACCAGCTGCATTTGGAGGACGGCCAGGTGGTGGTGGCCAAGTTTTACAGGCCGCAGCGTTGGAGCGAGGCGCAGATCCTGGAGGAGCACGCGTTCTCTGCCGAACTGATGGCGGCCGAAATCCCGGTGGTGGGGCCGCTGCTGCTGGAAGGCCGCACCCTGCACAACTTTGGCGACTTTGCCTTTAGTGTGAGCCCGCGCCGTGGTGGCCGGGCCCCTGAGCTGGATGACCCGGACGTGTTGGAATGGATCGGCCGCTTCCTGGCGCGTATCCACAGCGTGGGTGCGGCACGGCCGTTTGCCAGCCGCCCGGCACTTGACCTGCACAGCTTTGGCACCGAGTCACGCGACTGGCTGCTGGCGCATGACAAGGTGCCGCTGGACGTGCAGTCGGCCTGGACCCGCGCCGCCCAAAACGCTCTCGATTTAATAGCTAACTATCCAACATTGACGGGGGCTAGAGGCCAAAAAGACTCTGAAGACTCTGAAGATTCGGCGATTCGGCCGTTGCGCTTGCATGGCGACTGCCACCCCGGTAACATTTTGTGGACCCCGCTGGACGTGCCGGCTGCTGCCGGGCCGGGGCCGCACTTTGTCGACCTGGACGACGCCCGTACCGGCCCGGCGGTGCAGGACCTGTGGATGCTGCTCAGTGGGGACCGGCAGCAGCGCAGCCGCCAGCTCGGCGCGCTGGTAGATGGCTATGAGCAGTTTCGGGACTTTGACCGGCGTGAGCTGGCCCTGATCGAGCCGCTGCGCACCTTGCGCCTGATTCACTACAGCGCCTGGCTTGCACGGCGCTGGGACGACCCCACGTTCCCCATCAACTTCCCCTGGTTCGGCTCCAGCGACTACTGGCAGGGCCAGGTGCAGATGTTGGAGGACCAGATGGAGGCCATGCAAGACGAGCCGCTGGTGGTGTGAGCGCTCTTACAGAGGTGCAGGCCTGAACGCCGCCCACAGCATGGTGGCCCCGGCCACCAGTAACAGGCCGTCCATCAGCAACTGAAAGCGCGCGGCGTCCAGCTTCAGCACCAGGCGCTTGGCAATGAAAGCGCCCGCCATCAGCGACGCGCCAATGGTCAGGCCGCGCATCAAGGTGGCCATGGGCAGGGCGTCGAAAGCCCGAAAGGTGAGGGCCTTGGCCCCGTACACCGCCAGCGAGCCCATGGCCTCGGTGCCCAGGTAAGCGCCCTTGACCAGCCCATGCGCCAAAAAGAAGGGGGCATTGATCGGCCCCGTGCTCACCACAATGCCGGTCAGGTAACCGATTGCCGCTCCCACGGCGGCCATATGCCACAGGTTCAGCACCCAGCTTTGCTGTGCCATCCAGCGGCGCAGCGGGATCGTGCCGATGAAAAACAGACCCAAGGCCGCCTCCACCACACCGGGTGGCAGGGTCAGCAGGGTGCGCGCGCCCAAGGCCGCCGCTGGCACGCCGGTCACGCTGTAGGCTGCGGTGGCTCGCCAGTCCACCTCGCGCCACCAGGCCGCCACCCGCGAGGCATTGGCCATGATGGCCGCCACCGCCATGATGGGCACGGCTTCGCGCGGGCCGAACACCAGCACCAACGCTGGCATCAGCATGATGGAGGTGCCAAAACCCACAACCCCGCCGACGGTGCCGGCCACCAGGCCCAGCAGCAGCACCAGTGCCAGGTCCATGGGGCGGGTGCCGGCTTATTTGCCGTTGATGGCCAGCAACTCTACTTCGAACAGCAGGGTGGCATTGGGTGGAATCACGCCGCCGGCGCCGCGCTCGCCATAGGCGATGGCCGGCGGGCAAGTCAGCTTGGCCTTGCCACCCACCCTCATGCGCTGCACGCCCTCGGTCCAGCACTTGATCACGCCGCTCAAGGGGAATTCGATCGCCTCATTGCGCTTGTAGGAGCTGTCAAATTCCTTGCCATCCGGAAAGGTGCCGCGGTAATGGACCTTGACCTTGTCACTGGCGCTTGGGCTGGCGCCAGCGCCGTCCTTGAGTGAGCGATAAACCAGGCCCGAGGGTGTGACCACGGCACCGGCCTCTTTGGCGGCTGCGGCGGTAACGGCGTTTTGCGACCAGGCGGTGGACAGGCTGGCCAGGGTCAGGCCCAATACGACAGCGGCACGTTGGAATGGGTGGCTCATGGTGGGGGTTCCGGAAGTTGATTGGCGGCTGTAATTGTCGCAGGCAATGCCCCCATGACGGCCCGTCAGTACCCGTGTCCGTTTAATATGGATGCCTAACTATTCAGGAGAACAGAGATGCCAAATCGAATCCTAAGCCTTGTCCAGTCTGCGTTTGTTGCTCTATTTATGATAGCGAACGGCGGGCCCGCCTGGGCCCAGTCGGATTACCCCAGCAAGCCGGTCAAGGTGATCGTGGCCTTTCCGCCCGGCGGGACCAGTGATGTGATGGCCAGAATGCTGGCCGACGAACTCAGCAAGAGCCTCAAGCAGCCCTTTGTGGTTGAGAACATTGGCGGCGCTGGTGGCACCATTGGCGTTGAGCGGGCCCTGAAATTGCCGGCCGACGGCTACACCCTGATCCAGACTGGCGTCGGCCAAAGTGCCGTGGCCCACGGGCTCGACCCTAACTTGCGCTACAACTCGATGAGCGACTTCATCCACCTGTCACAGGTGCACTCGGGCCCCAATGTGCTGGTGGTGCACCCCGCCACACCGTACAAGACGGTCGCCGACGTGGTCGACTTCGCCAAGAAGAACCCTGGCAAGCTGGACTACGGCTTTACCCATGCGGCCTCTGGCCATATGGCCATGGAGTTGTTCAAGCAAACCGCCGGCATTGAGCTCACTGGCATTCCCTACAAAGGCGGCGGCCCCATGCTGATCGACCTGCTGGCCGGTGTGATTCCCACCATGTTCATCAATCAGGATGCGGCGCTGGCCCACGTGCGCTCTGGCAAGATGCGGGCCATTGCGGTCAGCAGTGTGGCGCGCAACCCGCTCTACCCTGATGTGCCAACCATCGCTGAATCTGGCTACAAAGGTTTTGAGGCACTGTCCTGGTCGGGCATGTCGGTGGCCAAGGGCGCACCGCAGGCGGTGGTGGACAAGCTCGAAGCGGCTATTTCGCAGGCCATGCAGTCCGACACGATCCGCCAACGCATGAACTCGGTCGGTTTTGTCGTGCCGCCGCAGGGCAGCAAGCACTACACCGCCTTCGTCAAGTCTGAGCTCGACACCTGGGTGCGGGTGATCAAGACCGCCGGCATCAAGCCCGAGTAGGGCTGCCGGCAGCCTGGCCGGTCATACCAGCAGGGCATTAACCCGTTTCACGTAGGCGGCCGGGTCGGCCGGCAGGCCGCCCTCAGCCAGCAGCGCCTGGTCGAACAGGATGTGCGCCAGGTCGTGGAAGTGC
>JBIKZZ010000423.1:0-2802 GCA_044354435.1 Rhodoferax sp.
GCTGTTCAATGACGCGCCCAAGGCGCTGATTGAGCGCATCGAGCTGGTGGTGCGGCTGGTGCGCTCCAAGGGCGTGGGCGTGTTTTTTGTGACACAAAACCCGCTGGACATCCCCGATTCGGTGCTGGCTCAGCTGGGTAACCGCGTGCAGCATGCACTGCGCGCATTTACCCCTCGCGACCAAAAGGCGGTCAAGGCCGCTGCCGACACCATGCGCGCCAACCCCGGTCTGGATGTGGTCAGCGCCATCACTGAGCTCGGCGTGGGCGAGGCCCTGGTAAGCCTGCTCGATGAGAAAGGCCGGCCAGCGCTGACCGAGCGGGTCTATGTGCTGCCGCCGGCCAGCCAGATCGGCCCGATCACGCCGGCGCAGCGCCAGCAGCTGATGGCCGAGTCTTTGGTGGCAGGCGTGTACGGGCAGGCGGTGGACCGCGAATCGGCGTTCGAGGCGCTCAAGGGGCGGACCCAGACCCGGATGGCGGCCACACCCGCCCAGTCGCCGGCCGCGCCTGATGGCCGTCGGACACCGGCAGCCGGTGGAGAGGCGCCCCCCGCCGCCGAACCCGAACGCGGTCTGCTGGATGGCCTAGGCGATCTGCTGGGCGGCGGCACCCGTCGCACCCGCGCTAGTGTGGGCGAACAGCTGATCAAAAGCGCCGCCAGTTCAATCGGGCGGGAAGTGGGTCGCCAGATCATCCGGGGCGTGCTGGGCAGCATCTTTGGCGGGTCGAGGCGGTAGGAGGCGTTTTAAATTTGGCACGGCCGCTGGCGCATCAAAGATAAGCTAGCACGACGGGCGAGCCCGTAAACTTGATTTCCTGGACTGCGCTAAAAAAAGCTACTGCAATTGCGCAAGCGGTGGCCATCTTAATTTCACTCTTATCGATCACCATCCTTGAAGGAAGGAGGGTATCCAGTTTGATGACTGGATTGCTCCCTCAGGGTCATCTCCAGGCGGGAATACCTGAGTTATTCAGGTGCGTACGTAGTTAAATAAGGTTTGCGGTAAATCTTGGTAGTATCAAGTTTGGTATTTGGTTAGATCCGTAGCCGAAAGGCCTAACATCCCCCTACCGTTTTTAACAGACTCCCCTTGTGCAGTTGAAGGGCGACTTCCTTTACATTGCGCGCCGCCTGCGAAGCACCCGTCTTCCTGCATGCAATATAGAGTTCGATGGATGCAAACCTATCTCTCAGTACACAGAAATTTGCGCCTGAGATCCGCCTTTCACGAAGGGATTCCGGAACCAATGCAACCCCCAAACCGAGTGCCACCATCTGGACTATTGTGGACAGATGCACTGCAGTGTGTTGAATTCGCGGGCTGAAGCCGGCCCGCACACATTGAGCGATAACATGATCAAAGATGGCCGGTGCGACGTTGCGCGACGCAAAGATAAAATTATCCTGGGCCAACGCCGATAAGGAAATGACCGGCTTGCGGGCCAATGGGTGTGTGTCCGGCAATATTGCGCACAGACGCTCACTGAAGAATCGCTCCGCCTGAATTCCTGGCGTCGCGTTGGTCATATGAATGATGCCGAGGTCAAGGTCATCTCGCAATATCGCATTGATCTGATCCTGGGATCCCATTTCCATCAAGGAAGTCTTTAACAACGGGAACCTTGCATTTAAATCTTTCAAGATCCCAGGAACAATGCTGAAAAGGGCCGAGTTCACCGTCCCGATCTTCACAGTGCCAGACTTACCTGCGGCCATCTCAACTGTTTCCTGAATTGCTACTTTTGCACCTTCCGTCAGTGATCGGGCATGTGCCAGGAATACTCGGCCGGGCTCAGTGATGGACACCCCGCGTGGTCCGCGATTGAAAAGGCGCACACCCAGTTCGTCCTCTAGTAACTTGATCTGTTGTGACAGGGGCGGCTGCGTCATGTGCAGCTTTTGCGCCGCCCGCGTGAAACTCAACTCTTCAGCGAGTGCCAAGAAGTACCGGAGCTGGCGCATGTCCATAGTATTCGTAGATCGACTACCTAGAATTCAAAAATAATATTTGTGAATATAGCGCACGCGACCTATTCTAGAGTGACAGGGAATCCACACAACAAGGAGACAGCATGCAGCGCAGGCAAGCATCATTGGGAATTTTGGGTCTCGCGTGTTCCGCGACCAACGTGCTGCAAGCGCAGGAGGTATATCCGTCGCGTGTCGTCAAGTTGGTCGTGCCGTATTCGGCGGGGGGAGGTACTGATAACGTCGGCAGAATTCTTTGTGAGGAGTTTCAACGCCACCTGCAGCAGTCGTTCGTTGTGGACAACCGCGCTGGGGCCAATGGGCGAATCGGCTCTGACTACGTCGCCAAGTCGGCTCCCGATGGCTATACCCTGCTGCTAGGTGGGATTGGGCCGTTCACCATCCAACCACACCTCGAATCGGTCCCGTACGATCCCGAGAAAGACTTCACACCTATTTCCTTTATTGGAAATGCCGATGGCGTCCTTCTAGTCCATGTCGATGTGCCTGTACAAAACGTGCCGGAATTGCTCGAATACCTGCGCGCCAGGGGGGACAAGGTAAGTTACGGCTCCTCCGGAATTGGTGGCGGTTCGCATATGGCAGGTGAACTGTTCAAATCGATGGCGAAGGTCGACATGACTCACATACCGTACAAAGGTGACGGCGCGGGACTGATCGACCTTATGGCAGGCACAGTTCAGGTGATGATTCCATCCCTGTCAGCGGCGATGGTGTCGCTCAAGTCGGGCAAGGTCCGGGTGCTGGGGACAACTGGTGTAAGACGTTCGTCCGTCATGCCGGATGTGAAAACTATTGCCGAGCAGGGTG
>JBIKZZ010000424.1:0-2799 GCA_044354435.1 Rhodoferax sp.
CGCAGCCGGCGTCAAGCTGGCCTTTGGCACCGACCTGATCGGTCGCCTGCACCTGCAGCAATGCCGGGAGTTCACGATGCGCAGCCGCGTGTTCACGCCTGTGGAGGTCTTGCGCCAGGCCACCTCCCTGTCGGCCGAGGCCTTGATGATGCAGGGCGAGATCGGATGCGTGAGCGCCGGTGCCTGCGCCGACCTGATCCTCGTTGATGGCGATCCGCTACAGGACATCAACCTGCTGGCCCAGGACGGCCAATGCCTGAGCCTGATCGTGCGCGCCGGCGAGATCATTCGCAACCGCCTGTAGAGCACCAGGGTGACGCCTTGGCGGTGACAACTGGCCCCCGGTCACGACGACCCATTGCGCGGAGCGCTGGCGGCAGTCCTAACGCAGCACCGCAAAAAATCAGTGGCCCGGCCTAGTTGCTCAAGCGGGTGTTCGACCTTGACCTGCAGCGCTGCCCGAACTGCGATGGCGATCTGAGCATCATCGCGACGATCCGGGAGCCGCCGGTGATCGAGAAGATCCTCACGCTTCGATACCGAGTTCGGCGTACCGTGAGGAAGGAAAAGGGCGTTTGAAAAGCCTATCCTCTTACTCGTCGAGGCTGATGCCGTGCTTGAGCTTGGTGGCCCGCACCGCCGCCTGCACCGCCAGCAGGCAGTCGTCTCGGTAGCGCTCCAGATCAGCGATCGAATGCTGGCCCAGCTGGACCGCCGTGCCATCCACCACCTCGTCAATCAAGCCGTCGGTCAGCTCTGGTGCCTCGAGCTTGGTCCACGGCAGCTTGAGCGCCGGCCCAAACTGGGCCATAAAGTGCCGCATGCCGGCGTCGCCACCAGCCAGGGTGTAGATCAAAAAGCTGCCCATGAACGACCAGCGCAGACCGGCGCCGTAGCGGATGGCGTCGTCGATCTCGCCGGTGGTGGCAATGCCGTCATTGACCAGGTGCAGCGACTCGCGCCACATGGCTTCGAGCAGCCGGTCGGCGATGAAGCCCGGGATTTCCTTGCGCACATGCAGGGGCTTCATGCCCAGCGACTGGTAAAAGGCCATGGCCGCCTGGATGGCGTCGGGCGAGGTTTTGGCCCCACCCACCACCTCCACCAATGGCAGCAGGTAAACCGGGTTGAACGGGTGGCCCACCACACAGCGCTCGGGGTAAGTGGCGTTGGCGTAAAACTCGGACGGCAGCAAGCCCGAGGTGGACGAACCGATCAGCACATCAGGCCGGGCCGCCGCGCTCACCCGGGTGTGCAGGTCGATCTTCAGGCTGAGCGTCTCGGGCGCACTCTCCTGGATGAAATCAGCCTCGGCCACACATTCCTCGATGGTCGCGACGAAGCGCAGTCGGCTGGGCGATGCGCCCGGTTTAAGGCCTTGGTGCTCCAGCGCACCCCAGCACTTGGCAATGCGGGCGCGCAGCTGCGTCTCGGCGCCGGGCGCCGGGTCCCAGGCGACAACGTCCAGGCCGTTGGCCAGGGCGCGCGCGACCCAGCCGCTGCCAATGACGCCGCTGCCCAGCGCGGCAAAGGTCTTGATATCAGTCACAAATGACATAGAGAGTTCCTTGAAAGATGCCGAGGTCAAAAAGGACGGGGTCAGCCGCGAGGCTTGAGGCCCATCTTGACGCGCCCTGCGGCCGGGCTCATGGGCCGGGCGCCCATGCATTCGATCAGCTTAATCACGCGCTCCACCAGCGAGCCATTGCTGGCGGGCACGCCCTTGTCCAGCCAAAGGTTGTCTTCCAGGCCGACACGCACATGGCCACCCAAGAGCACGGCTTGCGCCGCCATCGGCATCTGCATGCGGCCAATACCAAACGCGGCCCAGTTGACGCCCGCAGGCAGGTTGTCGACCATTGCCTTCATGGTGGTGGTGTCGGCCGGCGCTCCCCAGGGGATGCCCAGGCAGAGCTGGAACAGGGGGTCTAACAACAGGCCCTCCTTGATCATCTGGTTGGCAAACCAGAGGTGACCCGTGTCAAAAATCTCCAGCTCGGCCTTGACGCCCAGCTCGGTGATGCGTTGGGCCCCCGCGCGCAAGGCCGCAGGGGTCGAGACGTAAATGGTGTCGCCGTCACCAAAGTTCAGGGTGCCGCAGTCGAGCGTGCAGATATCGGGCAGCAGTTCTTCCACATGCACCAGCCGCGCCAGCGGGCCCACCAGGTCAGTCGCCGGGCCAAAGGCCAGAGGCGTTTCGCCAGCGCCAATTTCCAGGTCTCCGCCCATGCCGGCCGTCAGGTTGACGATGATGTCCACGCCGGAATCCCGAATGCGCGCCATCACCTCGCGGTACAGCGCCGGGTCGCGGCTGCCCTTGCCGGTGATGGGGTCACGCACATGGCAGTGCACCACGGTCGCACCCGCTTTGGCAGCTTCTACCGCCGCCGCCGCAATCTGCGTGGGTGTGACGGGCATGGCCGGATGTTTGTCCACCGTGTCGCCGGCACCGGTTAATGCGCAGGTGATGATGACATCGTGGTTCATGGGCGGGGACTCCTGAATGAGGTGGTGGGCTGGCGACGCAGGCCACACTTTAACGCCGGCCGAAAACCGGTTGCCGCCCGGGCACGACACCGTCTTGACTGCGGGCGACGACTTGCCGCGCCATTGCGGGTCGCAAAACGAACCGTGCCGCGTCGACCGCTGTGGCAGACTTGCCTCGGCTTTGGCTAGTCCCTGTCCCGAGGCCCCAGAAGGAATTGTCTTGAATCAACTGTTGCTGCCACTGGCCTCCTTGCTGAGTGGCGTGAGCATGCTGGTGGTCGCCATCGGCCTGCTGTTTTCGGCCATCGGCGC
>JBIKZZ010000425.1:0-2787 GCA_044354435.1 Rhodoferax sp.
GTACTGGTGCGCCAGGGCATCCACGATGGATTGCGGCAAATGCCATTGGCCAGCCAGGCCAGCACCCACCTGGGCATAGCAAAAACCCAGCTGACGTCGCTCCAGACGGGCACGCCGCAGGTCCAGCGGCCCCACGGACGCGTCCAGAGCCTGTAGCTGCGGCGCCATGGCCATGTGCATGGCCAACTCACCCACCGCGTGGATCAGGCCGCAGGTGAACGCCGCCTGCTGGTTTTGCCGCACCACGCCGGCCAAAGAGCGCGACAACTTGGCCACATTGAGGCTGTAGGACCAAAATTGCAGCAAGTCAATGCCAGGCACAGACCGCAAAGAGGCGCTGGCTGCGGTCTCCGCCGTCATGGCCCTCACCTGCGCCAGCCCCAGGATGGCCAGCGCCTCCGGCACACTGTTGATCTTGCCGGCCATTTGAAAAAAGCTTGAGTTGGCCCGCTGCAGCAGGCGGGCTGTCAGGGCCAGGTCGGTGCTGATGAGCTGGTTGACTTTTCGCAGGTCGGGTTCGGCCTGGTCAAGCTCACTCAGCAGCAAGGCCACCACCCGCGGAATGCTGGGCAGCACGAATTGAATGGCGAGCAGCTCGGCAAGTGGCATGGTGGTGCGGGTCAAGCTTGCTTGAGCTTGGCAAAGGCCGACGACATCGCGGAGGCGCCAGGGCTTGAAAGGGGTGCTGGGGCCGCGCCGAGCTTCATGGTCAGGGCAATGCGCTTGCGGGCTGCATCAACGTCGAGCACCTGAACCCGGACAATATCGCCGGTCTTGACCACGGTATGCGGGTCAGTCACAAATTTGTGGCTCAGCTGGCTGACATGCACCAGGCCGTCTTGGTGAACGCCCAGGTCAACAAAGGCGCCAAAAGCGGCCACGTTGCTGACGGTGCCCTCCAGCACCATGCCCGGCTTGAGGTCTGCCAGGCTCTGCACCCCGTCGGTAAGCCGGGCCACCTTGAAATTGGGGCGCGGGTCCCGCCCCGGCTTTTCCAGCTCGCCCAAGATATCGCGCACGGTGATCACGCCAAATTGGGCGTTGGCGAACATCTCAGGCTTCAAGCCCTTGAGCCGTTCGGCGTGGCCCATCAGGTCACCGACGCCCTGCCCTGTGCGGACCATGATCTGCTGCACCACCGGGTAGGTTTCCGGGTGAACACCGGTTTGGTCCAGCGGGTTGTCGCCACCACGGATGCGTAAAAAACCGGCGCTTTGCTCAAAGGTCTTGTTGCCCAAGCCACTCACCTGCAGCAGTTGCTGGCGGTTGGCAAAGGCGCCGTGGGTGTCACGCCAGTGGACCACGGCACGGGCCACATGCCGCGACAGGCCCGAGACCCGCGCCAGCAGGGGCTCGCTGGCGGTGTTCAGGTCTACGCCCACCGCATTCACGCAGTCTTCCACCACGGCATCCAGCGTGCGCGCCAGTTCGCTCTGGTTGACGTCATGCTGGTACTGGCCAACCCCAATCGCTTTGGGTTCTATCTTGACCAGCTCGGCCAGCGGGTCTTGCAGCCGCCGCGCAATGCTGGCGGCGCCACGCAGGCTCACGTCGACGTCGGGCATTTCTTGTGAGGCAAATTCGCTGGCCGAATAGACGGACGCGCCGGCTTCGCTGACCACCACCTTGTCGATATGGCGGTCGGCGCGGCCGGCCAACTGGGCGATCAACTCGCCAGCCAGCTTGTCGGTTTCTCGGCTGGCCGTGCCATTGCCAATGGCGATCAGGGTCACGCCGTGGCGTTCGCACAGCCCCGCCAGCGCGTACAGCGCGCCGTCCCAGTCGCGCCGGGGTTCGTGCGGAAACACGGTGGCCGTAGCAACCAGCTTGCCAGTGGCGTCCACCACAGCCACTTTGACGCCGGTTCGAATGCCCGGGTCCAGCCCCATCACCACCCGCGGGCCGGCCGGTGCCGCCAGCAGCAGGTCACGCAGGTTGTGGGCAAACACCTTGATCGCCACCTGCTCGGCCTCTTCGCGCAGGCGGGCCAGCAGGTCGCGTTCGATCGAGAGGCTGAGCTTGACGCGCCAGGTCCAGGCCACGCATTTGCGCAAAAAATCGTCTCCCGGTCGACCCTGGTGACGCCAGCCCAGGTGCAGCGCGATCCGCGCCTCGGCCAGGGAAACCACAGGCGTCGCTCTCTTTTTTATAGCTACATCGCCTTGCTGGACGGGGGCTGGAGCCACTTCTGGCTCTGGAACCGCCAGCCGGGCGTCGAGCAATTCCAGGGCACGACCGCGCAACACGGCGAGCGCCCGGTGAGAGGGCACACGCCCTATCGGCTCGTCGTAGTCAAAGTAATCCCGAAACTTGGCCACCTCGGCCTGGTTGGCGTCGCAGCCCTCACGCAGCCGGCTTTGAAAAATGCCCTCTTGCCACAGCCACTGGCGCAGTTCCTGAAGCAAGGTGGCTTGGTCGGCCCAGCGTTCACTCAGGATATCGCGCACCCCGTCCAGCACCGCCGCGACGCTGGTGAAGTCGTCGCCAGCCTCGTTCTTGTCGGGTTGCACATAAGCCACGGCCTGGTCCTGGGGCGACAGCGCGGGGTCAGACCACAGCAGGTCAGCCAGTGGCTCAAGCCCGGCTTCGCGGGCAATCTGGCCTTTGGTGCGGCGCTTTTGCTTGAAGGGCAGGTACAGGTCTTCCAGCGCCTGCTTGGTGGCGGCTCCGTGCAGGGCTGCCAACAAACTTGGCGTCATCTTGCCCTGCTCCTCAATACTCTGCACCACGGCCTGCAGCCGGGCATGCAGTTCCCGCAGGTAGCTAAGCCGGGCCTCCAGCTCGCGC
>JBIKZZ010000426.1:0-2786 GCA_044354435.1 Rhodoferax sp.
GGGCGCCGGCGGTGGTCAGCGCTGCTGCAGCGGCCGGTGATGCCATCGACGCCAACGGTTACCTTGCCCTCAAACGTTTCACTGACAGGTCTCAACGATGAACACCACAGCAATGGGCCTGCGCCGAAGCTCAGTGGCTGGGCGACTCGGGAAACAGCTGGGCTGAGCCGCGTTCGATCAGCGTGCCTGGTACAAGAACGCGCGGCTGGGCGACGGGTGTGTCATCCAGCGCGTCGCGAAACAGGCGCGCTGCGGTGACCGCCATCTCCTTGAACGGCTGTCGCACCGTGGTCAGCAGGTAGGCTGGTCGCTGGCCGGAGGGAATGTCGTCAAAGCCGACCACCGACACATCACGCGGAACCCGCAGCATCAGCGCAAAGCGTGCTGCGTCCAACACCCCCAGCGCCATGGCGTCATTGGCGCAAAACACCACCTCCGGGCGCCGTTCGGCCGCCTGCCCAGAGGTGACGCCCAGCAACTGCAGGCCGGCGGTGTGGCCTGACTCGTAGTGGTAGTCACCCACGTAACTTGGCACCGGCCCCACGCCAAGCTCGGCCAGTCGCCCCAAAAAGCTGTCGACCCGCAGCATTGACACCGGGGCGTCGGCCGGCCCGGTGACCACGGCAAAGCGCCGGTGGCCTGCCGCATAAAGCCGTGCGGCCAGCAGTGCTGCGGCACTCGCGTGGTCGCAGGCCACCTGCAGTGCATCGGGGTCGGTGCTGTGCCGGTTAAATAACACCACCGGGCGCTGGCGCAGGCGCGCTTTCGCGAGGTCATGCTCTGAGAGGCTGACGCCAGACACCACACCGTCCACGCCAAAGGCCAGCGCATTGTCCAGTGCCGTGCCACCGTCGTCTTCGTGGGTGCATGGGAACAGAAGCGGCTGGAACCCCTGCTCCAGCAGGGCCTGAGCCAGCACGATCAGCAGGTCGGGCGTATCGCGCAGCGTGGCCTCGGTCAGCAACACGCCGGCGAGTCCGGTTCGCTTGGTGATGAGGCTGCGCGCCATCGCATTGGGCTGGTAACCCAGCGATGCGGCCGCGGCCAGCACCCTGGCCCGTGTGTCAGCAGAAATAGGAGCGACGGGCTGGAAGGCACGCGACACCACCGCCTGCGAGACGCCAGCGTGGCGTGCCACATCGTAGGACGTGGGTGCATTCAGTTTACGTCTTGTCATGAAATCGAATTCATCCTAGGGTATTCCCGTCATTCTATTGTGGCTAGGCGGTTTATCCGGTTTAATTCTTTGGTTTAGTGTGAACTGACTGCATTCGAATTCAATTCTTTAGGAGACAACAATGAAACGTCGCTACATACTTCAGGCCACGGCGGCCGGCATGGGTGGGGCCTTGGCGCCCTGGGCCATGGCGCAGAACACTGGCGCGCTCAAACCCGGCAAGCCCTACGCCGGCACTGAGGTCAATCTGCTGACGGTGGTGGCGCCCCAGTTCAAGGCCCATGAGGACCGGCTGGGCGAGTTCGAGGCGCTCACCGGTATCAAGGTGAAATACCAGTATGTGCCGTTTGCCAGCACGCGCGAAAAACTCACCGCTGAGCTGGTGGGGCAGAGCGCGCAGTACGACGTGTTGAGCACCATGGACGTCTGGGGCCCTTCGATGTACCAGCTGTTTGAACCGCTGAACGCCATGCTGGCCGAGAAGAAAATCGACATGGAGTCGCGCTACCCCTACGCTCACCTGCGCGCGGCCCGCGATGGCAACGGCAACGGCAAGAACATCCTGGGTTTCCCGATCCGCGGCCATGTGCAACTGATGTTTTACCGCCGGGACATTTTTGAAAAGCTCGGCCTGAAGGCGCCCGGCACCTGGGACGACATGGTCGAAGCCGGCAAGCTGATCACCGCCAAAACAGACCTGTCAGGTGTGGCCATGTACTACGGCAAGACGGCCGGGCAGAACCTGATGATCTGGTTCAACTACCTGTGGGGCGCCGGGGGCGACCTGCTCGACGCCGAGGGCCAGCCGGCCTTCAACAGCCCGGCGGGCATTGCTGCAACGCAGGCCTACATCGATGTCATGCTCAAACACAAGGCGGCACCGGCGGCATCGGCCTCGTTCAATGAAACCGATGCCGTCAACTCAGTGGCGCAGGGTAAGTCGGCGATGGTGCCCGTCTGGTGGTGGCGTTATGCCAGCCTGGTCGACCCCAAAGTCTCCACGCTCAAGCCTGAGCAAGTGGCCTTCGCGCCGCTGCCCAGCATGCCAGGCAAGCCCAATACCACCTATACCAACACCTGGTTTTACGGGATCAACCGCAACTCCAAGAAAAAAGCGGCGGCCATGGAGTTCCTGACCTGGCTGTCCCAGCCCGAGATCGAACGCGGTGTGTTGCTGGACAAGTCCATGAATGAGGTGGTCGCTATGCAGACCAAAAACCTGCTGGATGCCGACGTCAACGCGCGCTTCAACGGCATGCATGCGTTTGGCGCCCAGGCCCTCAAAGGGGCCAAAGGCACACCCTTGTTTCCGCAGTGGCCGCAGGTCAGCGACGTGCTCGAGGCAAGCATCAGTGAGTTGGCCTCGGGCAAGGGCCAGGTCAAGCCGGCGCTCGACGATGCGGCAGCGCGCGTGCGCAGGGCCATGCGCGCCTGATGACCTTCGCCTGCTTCTGGCCACAGCCTGAGGGACTGCGCGGAACAGGGTTGGCCGCGGCATGAAGTCGTGGCCGACCCACTGGGTGCTGCTGGCGCCCACGCTGCTGTTCGTGGGCGCCATGGCGCTGTTTCCGCTCGGCTACTCGCTGGTCCTGAGTTTCCGTCAGTGGAA
>JBIKZZ010000099.1:0-10022 GCA_044354435.1 Rhodoferax sp.
TTTCGCAACTGCATCTGGGGGGCGGCTCACCCACTTTTTTGAACGACGCCGAGTTGCGTGAACTGATGGGCATGTTGCGTCGCAGTTTTGCGCTCACGCCGGGCGCCGAACGGTCCATTGAAATCGACCCGCGAACGATGGGCCCAGGCCGACTTGACACCCTGGCCGAGCTGGGTTTCAACCGCCTTAGCTTTGGGGTGCAGGACTTCGACCCGGCGGTGCAGAAGGCGGTGCACCGGATCCAGCCAACTGAACAGGTGTTTTCCCTGGTTGAGGCCGCGCGTCAGCGCAACTTCGAATCGGTCAATGTTGATTTGATTTATGGGCTGCCTCAACAGACGCCCGAGTCCTTTGATCGGACGCTGGCCCAGGTCGCTGCGCTGCGACCGGACCGCATCGCCCTGTACGCGTATGCCCACCTGCCGGAGCGTTTCAAACCGCAGCGGCGCATCATCACCGCTGAGCTACCCAACGCAGCCGCCAAGGTGGCCATGCTGTCGCGCTCACTGGCGGCGTTCCAGGCCGCTGGCTATGTCTATGTCGGCATGGACCACTTCGCTTTGCCTGACGATGCACTGGCCGTGGCCAAACGGCAGGGGCGCCTGCATCGTAACTTTCAAGGCTACAGCACCCAGCCCGACTGCGATTTGATTGGGCTGGGCGTCTCGTCGATTGGGCGGATCGGCGCGACCTACAGCCAAAACGCCAAGACCATGTCAGAGTATTGCGACCTGCTGGACCAGGGTCGCTTTCCGGTGGTGCGGGGCCTGGCCATGTCGCGTGACGATCTGCTGCGCCGCGCCGTCATCATGGCGCTGATGTGCCAGGGGCAGGTGCAGTTCGAGTCGATCGAGCTGGCTTGGCTGATCGATTTCCCCCGCTACTTTGCCGCCGAGCTGGCAGCCTTGCAAGCGCTCGCCGAGCAAGGCTTGGTGAACCTGGACGATGGCGGTATTCAGGTAACCGCCACGGGCTGGTATTTTGTGCGTGCTGTTGCCATGGTGTTTGACCGATACCTGCAGTCTGAGCGCAACCGGACGCGCTTTTCGCGCATCATTTGACGTTCTTCATGCATAGCTCGCTGGCTTTGACGGCCTTGCTGATGGGTCTTGCTGGTGGGCCACACTGCGTTGCCATGTGTGGTGCCGCCTGTGCCGGCATCGCCCAGGCGGCGCACCCCCAGCAGGCCTCGGCATTGTGGGGGTTTCAGGCTGGTCGCGTGCTGGGCTACTCTGCCTTGGGAGGGCTTTCAGCCGCCTCGATGCAGGGCCTGGGCTGGTTGACGGTGCAATCGGCGGCGCTGCAGCCGGTATGGAGTCTTTTGCACGTCGGCGCCCTGGTGCTTGGGCTTCTGCTGTTATTCAAGGCGCAGCAACCGGTCTGGCTGGAGCGCACGGGGCGCAAGATATGGGCGCGCGCGCGCCAGTTGGCCGCAGGTCGAGGTCGGGGCATGCCGGTGGTCGTGGGCGCCTTGTGGACATTTCTGCCCTGTGGCCTGCTTTACTCGGCCCTGTTGGTGGCGGCGCTGACCGGGCAGGCCTGGCAGGGCGCGGGTGTGATGGCGCTCTTTGCCCTGGGCAGCGGCGTTTCTATGTTGATTGGGCCCTGGCTCTGGCTGCGCCTGAGTGGCCTCGGCGAGGCAGCACCTAGTAGTCCAGGCCGTGCAGGTGGCGACTGGGGTGTGCGATTTGCCGGTCTGGCGCTGGCCGGCAGTGCGGCGTGGGCGTTGTGGATGGGCCTGGCCCATAACGCCGCGCCCTGGTGCGTGGTGGGATGAGCGGTCACTGGCTGGCTGAGCTGGGCCGCTTCAATGCACAGCATATTCCGCTAGCCCAGCGGCGCCATATCTGGAAGTGTGGCGCATAGGGCCTCACCAGGGTTCCAGACCACGATGTGCGACGGCGCTTGGCGGAACGCCGGCTGGCCACTGCCAGGCCTCCCTTGGTGGCGCCGTCAGATTGAGTGCCAATGGTCGGCTGAGCATGAACGATGGCAGCCATCAGTACCTGGCGGGCGCGGTCTGCTGGCACCGGGCCAACCCGCCGACTTGATTCGATTCAATTGGGACATGACCATGGTGGTGCCCCAACTCACGGGTGTTTGGCTCGGCGGCCAGTCTATGATCTGACGGGTACGCCGGGCGCTTGATACCGCCTAAAGAAAGCTCAAACCATGAAAATTACCAATGCCCGCGTGATCGTCTGCAGCCCGGGCCGCAACTTTGTCACCCTCAAGATCGAGACCGATGAGGGCCTGACCGGCATCGGCGACGCCACCCTGAACGGGCGCGAGCTGTCGGTAGTCAGCTACCTCACCGACCACGTGATTCCCTGCCTGATCGGGCGGGATGCTCACCAGATTGAGGACATTTGGCAGTTTTTGTACCGTGGCGCCTATTGGCGCCGCGGCCCGGTCACCATGAGTGCTATTGCTGCAGTGGACACCGCACTGTGGGACATCAAGGCCAAAGCGGCCAACATGCCCTTGTACCAACTGCTCGGCGGGCGCAGCCGGACCGGCGTCATGGTCTACGGCCATGCCAATGGCGCAGACATAGAACACACGGTGGATGAGGTGCTGCGCTACAAGGCCATGGGTTACCTGGCGATTCGCGCTCAAAGCGGGGTGCCAGGCCTGGACAAGGTGTATGGGGTGGGCAAGGGCAATATGTTTTATGAGCCGGCCGATGCCGACCTGCCCAGCGAGCACGATTGGTCTTCTGAAAAGTACCTGTTGCACACCCCCAAGTTGTTTGAAGCCGTGCGTGCAGCCGTAGGACCAGACACGCATTTACTGCATGACGTGCACCACCGTCTGACACCGATCGAGGCTGCCCGCCTGGGCAAGGCACTCGAGCCCCATCACCTGTTCTGGATCGAGGACGCGACACCAGCCGAAAACCAGGAAGCCTTCAAGCTGATCCGACAGCACACCACCACGCCGCTGGCGGTGGGCGAGGTGTTCAACACCCTGTGGGACTGCAAGGACCTGATTCAGAACCAATTGATCGACTACATTCGCGCCACCGTGGTCCATGCTGGCGGCATCACGCACTTGCGCCGCATCGCCGACTTTGCAGCCCTTCACCAAGTGCGCACCGGATGCCATGGTGCGACCGATCTGTCGCCGGTGTGCATGGGTGCGGCGCTGCACTTTGACACCTGGGTCCCTAATTTTGGCATTCAAGAGTACATGCGCCACACCGAGTTGACCGACGCGGTGTTCCCTCACGCCTACAGCTTTTCAGCAGGCTTGATGCACTGTGGCGAAGCAATTGGCCACGGCGTTGACATCGACGAGGCCTTGGCAGCCAAGTACCCCTACCAGCGTGCCTATCTGCCGGTCAACCGACTGGCGCATGACGGCACGCTTTGGAACTGGTAGGGGCTGGCGGGGATAATTGGGCGCATGTCCCTGCGCACCGCATTCCCCACACCTCCCTTGCGCTTGTCCGTCGCCCCGATGATGGATTGGACTGACAGACACTGTCGTTTCTTCCACCGTTTGCTAACTCGGCGCGCCCTGCTTTATACCGAAATGGTGACGACTGGGGCGCTACTTCATGGTGATGTGCCGCGCCACCTGCGTTACAGCCCCGAGGAACACCCGCTGGCGCTGCAACTCGGTGGCAGCGAGTCGGCCGATTTGGCGCACTGCGCGCGCCTGGGTGAGCAGTGGGGTTATGACGAGATCAACCTCAATTGCGGTTGCCCCAGCGAGCGCGTGCAGCGCGGTGCCTTTGGTGCCTGCCTGATGGCCGAGCCGGCGCTGGTGGCCGACTGCGTCAAGGCCATGCTCGATGTGGTGGGCATACCGGTCACGGTCAAGCACCGCATCGGCATTGACCGAACCGAGCGCTACGACTTTGTGCGTGACTTTGTGGGTGCGCTGCACCAGGCCGGCTGCAATACCTTCATCGTGCACGCGCGCAATGCCTGGTTGCAGGGCCTTAGCCCCAAAGAAAACCGAGAAGTGCCGCCCCTGCGCTACAGCCTGGTGCATCAGCTCAAACTCGATTTCCCGGATTGTCAGATCGAGATCAATGGCGGTCTGACCAACAATGAGCAGGTTCAGGCCCAGTTGCAGCAGGTCGACGGCGTCATGATCGGGCGTGAGGCCTACCACAACCCCTGGTGGCTGAGTGAATGGGACGCGCTGTTCTATGGCGATGTGGCGTCTGAGAGCACCCGGGAACAGATCGAGGAACACATGGTGGCCTATATGCTGCGCCAGGCGAGCGAATTTGGCACGCCCTGGTACCCGATTGCCCGCCATATGCTGGGTCTGCGCCATGGGTTGCCGGGCGCCCGGCGCTGGCGCCAGGTCTGGAGCGACCACCGACTGAAGGGGCAGGACCCGCGGGAGGTGATGGCTCAAGCACGTGGAGAACACAGTGTCCAAGCCTGATCCGAACGAAAGGCTGGCACTGGCGCCGGTCGTGGCAATGCGCGCCAGCGGCGAGTTATCATGACAGCGGAGCCGGGTTCGGTTGCATGGTGCTTGTGCCGGTTCCAGAGCGGCCGCTGACCGGCCAACCACTGACCAATCGATCGCCTTAGCAGTTCCAGCCTCCCGTGCGTCTCAATTCCATCAAGTTGTCGGGCTTCAAGTCCTTTGTCGAGCCGACCAATTTCATGCTGCCCGGGCAGCTGGTGGGGGTGGTTGGGCCTAATGGCTGCGGCAAATCCAACATCATGGACGCGGTCCGCTGGGTATTGGGCGAGTCGCGCGCGTCTGAGTTGCGTGGTGAATCCATGCAGGACGTCATCTTCAACGGTACCACCACCCGCAAGCCAGCCAGCCGCGCCAGCGTGGAGCTGGTATTTGACAATGCCGACCACCGGGCCGGTGGTCAGTGGAGCCAGTTTGGCGAAATCGCGGTCAGGCGTGTGCTTACCCGCGACGGCACCAGCAGCTACTTCATCAACGCGCAACCGGTGCGCCGGCGCGATGTGCAGGATGTGTTCCTGGGCACTGGCCTGGGGCCTCGCGCTTACGCCATCATTGGCCAGGGCACCATCAGCCGCATTATTGAGAGCAAGCCGGAGGAGCTGCGGCTTTTCCTGGAGGAAGCTGCTGGCGTCTCTAAATACAAAGAGCGCCGGCGCGAAACCGAAAATCGCTTGGCCGACACGCGCGAGAACCTGACTCGCGTGGAAGACATCCTGCGCGAGCTCAGCGCCAATCTGGACAAGCTGGAAAAGCAGGCTGAAGTGGCCCAGCGCTACAACAGTCTGATGGCCGACGCCACGCGCAAGCAGCAGCAGCTTTGGTTTTTGCGGCGCGCCGAGTCCGAGACCGACCAGGCCCGGGTGCAGGCGGAGGCGCAGGGCGCGGTGCTGGCGCTGGAGAGCCGGGTGGCTGACCTTCGCCAGATCGAGGCGGCCCTAGAGACGGTGCGACAGGCCCACTACGCGGCTGGCGACCAGGTGAACCAGGCCCAGGGTCTGTTGTATGAGGCCAGTACCGAAGTGGGCCGGCTCGAGGCAGAGATCCGCTTCGTGGTCGAGGGGCGTCAGCGGGTCGAGCAGCGGCTGCAGACGCTGGCCGACCAGGCCCTGCAATGGGCCACTCGCCGGGAGAGTGCTGAGACTGAATTGGCTGGGCTCGACGATCAAACCTTGACCGGCGCCGAGCAGTCTGAGCTGTTGACTGCGCAGGTGGAAGACCAGGCCGGGCAGTTGCCCGAGCTCGAAGACGCTTTTCGGTTAGCACAGCGCAGTGCCAACGACCAGCGGGCCAGCGTGGCGCAGGTGCAGCAGCAAATTCAGGTGCTGGCTGCCGAGCAGCGCAACATCGAAGAGCAGGCGCGTCAACTGGGCAGCCGGCGTGAACGCCTGCAAGCTGAGCGCAACGCTCTGGCGGCGCCAGACGAATCCCGCCTGCGCCACTTGGAGGACCAGCTGGCGCAGGCCAGCGATGCGTCCGCCTTGGCGCAAGCCCGCTTGCAGGACTTGCAGGATGCGCTGCCCGAGCTGGAAGCGCAGCGACGGCGGCAGCAACAGGATGTGAATGACAGCTCGGCCCGTCAGGCCGAACTGTCGGCACGGCTGGAGGCGCTCAAGGCCCTGCAGCAAAAAGTGCGCACCGATGGCCGCCTGCAACCCTGGCTGTTGCGCCACGGTCTGGAGCATTTGCAAGGCCTGTGGAGCCGTATTCAGGTGGAGCCCGGCTGGGAAAGCGCACTGGAGGCGGCACTGCGTGAACGCTTAGGTGCGCTGGAAGTGTCCCGGCTCGATCTGGTTCGGGCGTTTGCCGGTGATGCGCCCCCTACCAAATTGGCTTTTTTCAGCCCGCCTCTGGCCGCAGAGCCTGAGGTAGCGGCAGCCTTGCCCCGCTTGGCAGACATGCTGCGCCTCCATGACGCTGGCCAGCGTGCGGTGTTGACAGACTGGTTGCGCGGTTGCTACACCGCGACCAGCCTGGAGGAGGCCCTTGCGCGGCGCACCCAGCTGGCCCCGGGCGAGCTGATATTCGTCAAGGCAGGGCATGCGGTCGGGCTTCACAGTGTGAGCTTTTATGCGCCGGACTCCGAGCAGGCTGGCTTGCTCGCGCGCGCGCAGGAGATCGACAACCTTGACAAGCAGCTGCGCGCCCAGACGTTGATTGCTGATGAGACTCGCGCGGCCCTGGTGCGCGCCGAGTCCGCTTACACCGACGCCTCGCAGCGGCTGCTGGTCCTGCGACGCGAGGCCTCTGAGGGCCAAAACCGGGCGCACGACCTGCAGGTTGAAACCCTTCGCCTGACGCAACTGGCTGAGCAGGCGCGCGCCCGCAGCGCGCAGATTGCCTCGGACGGGGCAGAGGTGGATGCCCTGCTCGACGAGCTGCAAGAGCGCCGGGTCACGGCCGAAGCTCGCTTTGATGAGCTCGATATGCAACTGGCGGACACCCAGGAGCGCCATGCCCAGCTCGATGAGCGGGTGCTGCTGGCTGAGCGCCAGCTGTCTGAAAGCCGCGAGCAGCAGCGCAGCCTGGAGCGGCGGGCTCAAGAGGCCGCCTTTGCCCTGCGCAGCCTGGATGCGCGTCGGGCTGAACTCAGCCGTGCTATGGAAACTGCAGCACAACAGGCAGATTCTGTGCGGGCTGAAGCCCAAAGAGCCCAGGATGAATTGACGCGTCTGAGCGATGCAGCAGCCCAGGGTGGCCTGCAAAATGCGCTGGCGGTCAAGGTCGATCGAGAGCAAGCGCTGGGCGCACGCCGCAGCGAATACGATGACCTCACGGCTCGGCTGCGCGCCAGTGACGAGCGGCGCATGCAACTCGAGCGCGAGCTTGAACCGCTGCGCCAGCGCATCACGGAGTTCCAGCTGCGCGAACAGGCGGCGCGGCTGGGCTTTGAGCAGTACGCTCAGTTGTTGGCCGAGGCCCAGGCTGACCTGGTGGCGCTCAAAGCCTCGGTAGAGGCCGGCCCCGTGCGCTTGACCGGTTTGCAGCCGGAGATCGATCGGCTCAACCGCGAGATTGCGGCGCTGGGTGCGGTCAATCTGGCGGCACTGGACGAACTCGGCGTGGCGCGTGAGCGCAAGCAGTTTCTGGATGCCCAGTCGGCTGACCTGGTTGAGGCCATGACCACACTCGAAGACGCTATTCGCAAGATTGACGGTGAAACCCGGGAACTGTTGTCGGGCACCTTCAACACGGTGAACCAGCACTTTGGCAAGATGTTCCCGGAGCTGTTTGGTGGCGGCAACGCGCGTCTGGTGATTACCGGTGACGAGATCCTTGATTCTGGCGTGCAGGTGATTGCGCAACCACCTGGCAAGAAAAACCAGACCATCCACCTGCTGTCAGGCGGCGAAAAAGCCCTGACCGCGATTGCGCTGGTGTTTGCCATTTTTCAGCTCAATCCGGCGCCGTTTTGCCTGCTTGACGAGGTCGACGCCCCGCTGGACGACGCCAACACCGAGCGCTATGCCCGGCTGGTGACCAGCATGAGCCGCGAGACCCAGTTCCTTTTCATCAGCCACAACAAGATAGCGATGGAAATGGCCGAGCAATTGATTGGCGTGACCATGCAGGAGCAGGGTGTCTCACGCATCGTGGCGGTAGACATGGATGTCGCGGTTTCTTTGGCGGAGGCAGCCTGATGAACGTCAGCCCACTGCAGATTGGGTTGGCGCTGGCGGGTGCGGTGCTGTTGCTGGCGGTCGCCTTGCATGGCGTCTGGGTGTCGCGGCGCCATGCGCCGCGCCAGGCTTCAATTGACGACGATAACCCGTCCGCCACATCAGGCCAAGGGGTCGAGCCTTCACTTGACGCTGCGGCCTTTGAGTTGTCGCATTTCCCGCTCCCCCTGCCCGAAAAAAAACCCCTGCTGGATGCGCTCATCGACGTGCTGGCCAGCATCAATCTGGACAGCCCGGTCTCTGGCGATGCCGCTTTGGCGGCGATGCCGCCGACCCGGCGAGTGGGCAGTAAGCCCTTTGCGATTGAGGGCTACAACGAGTCGGCGCAGCGTTGGGAGGTTCCGGTGCCTGGTGAGCGCTACAGCGCGTTCCAGGCTGGCGTGCAGTTGGCCAATCGGTCCGGGGCGCTCAACGACATCGAGTACTCTGAATTTGTCATCAAAACCCAGGCTTTTTGCGATGCCGTTAACGGCACTCCGGAGTTTCCAGAAATGCAGGAGGAGGTCGCGCGTGCGCGGGAATTGGACCAATTCGCCAGCGAACACGATGCCCAACTTGGATTTGTGCTGCGCGCACGCCACGCCGCCTGGAGCCCCGGCTACGTGCAGCAAAGCGCAGCCCGGCTCGGCTTTGTGGCTGGCGCGATCCCCGGACGCATGGTGATTGCAGCTGCTACGCCCGGCCTGCCCCCGGTACTGGGTCTAAGCTTTGACACGCAGGCGGCACTTGCTGATGACCCGGCGCAGTCGGCAATACGGGAGCTGGCGCTTAGCCTGGATGTGCCGCAGGTGGATCGCGAGGAGCAGCCCTTTGAGCGCATGCGCGAGGTGGCCCTGGCGCTGGCTGCCAACATGGATGGCCTGTTGATGGACCACCAGGGCATGCCCCTAGGTGCGGCGGCACTGGACGGGATTGCTGCCGACCTGACTCAGCTCTACGACACGCTGGCTCAGCGTGATCTGGGTGCTGGCTCCAGTCTGGCCCGACGTTTGTTTTCTTGAGGCCGCGTGACGGCGTTATTGGCCATGCAGACCCCTGATTTGTTTGCTGTTGCGCCGGCATCTGTCGATCTGGCGGAACTGGCCCAGCTGCGCCAGTTGTTGCATGAGCATGCGAACCGCTACCACGTGTTGGATGCGCCCACCATTCCCGATGCTGAGTACGACCGGCTTTTCCGAGAGCTGCAAGCGATCGAGGCAGCGCACCCCGAACTGGTCAGCGCCGATTCGCCCACCCAGCGCGTGGGCGCCGCACCGCTGGCGGCCTTTGTCAGCGTGCGGCATGCCATGCCCATGCTCAGCATCCGCACCGAGACCGACACCGAGGCCTCTGGCGCTCTTAATTTTGACGCCAGGGTGCGCCGGGAACTTGCGCTGGCCGAGGCTGCGCCGGTGGTCGAGTACGTGGCCGAGCTCAAGTTCGACGGCTTGGCGATGAGCCTGAGGTATGAGCAAGGCGTGCTGGTGCAGGCCGCGACACGGGGCGACGGTGAACTGGGTGAGGACGTGACCCAAAACATTCGCACCATCGGACAGATTCCGCTGCGTCTGGACACCGCCGCGCCCGGGGCGCTGCCAGCACCGCCGGTGCTTGAGGTGCGGGGCGAGGTCTACATGGGACGCGCCGATTTTGAAGCGCTCAATGAGCGCCAGCGGGCTGCCGGCCAGAAAACCTTTGTCAACCCGCGCAATGCCGCGGCCGGTGCAGTACGCCAGCTTGACCCTGCCATTGCGGCGCAACGTCCTTTAAGTTTTTTCGCCTATGGGCTGGGCGAGGTCACGCCAGCAGAGGCAGGCGGGCCGGTTTTTGCCGCCCACCACGGTTTGCTGCAAACCTTGAAATATTGGGGTTTTCCGGTCTCAAGCCTTGCTGCCATAGCCTTAGGCGCTACTG
>JBIKZZ010000428.1:0-2783 GCA_044354435.1 Rhodoferax sp.
GCGCATGGGCACCAAGGCGCTGCCGCATGCCGGCATTGGCGTGCCGAGCTATGCCTGGAGCACCTCGCCGCTGCGCCGCTACACCGACCTGGTGAACCAGTGGCAGATCATTGCCTGCGTACGGCACGGCAAGACGGCGGCACTGGCGGCGCCGTTCAAGGCCCGTGACACCGACCTCTTTGCCATCATCTCCAGTTTTGATGCCGCTTATGCCGCCTACAACGGCTACCAGGGTGCGATGGAGCGCTTCTGGACGCTGAAATACCTGCAGCAACAGGGCCTGACCGAGTTGGATGTGACCCTGTTCAAGGACAACCTGGCCCGGGCCGACACGCTGCCCCTGGTTCTGCCACTCTTAGGCGCTGCGGGTCTGCCACGTGGGGCACGGGTGCGGGTACGGCTGGGGGAGATTGACGAGGTCAGCTTAGACATCAGCGCCACGGTGCTGGTGCGGCTGGACGCTGCGCCCGATGACGCTTCGGCGCCAACCGATGCCGACGAGGCCGATGACGACAACGAGGTGGCCGGCCCGATTGCGATCGCCGTTGACCTGGCCGAGCCAGACACGACGGCGAGCCCTGGCGCGAGTGATCCGCCGGCACCGTGAATCTGCGCCGGCTCAGCCCCCTGCAACTGGCGCTGGCCGTCTCGTTGGCGCTGCACGCCGCCTTGCTGACGCTTCGCCTGGTAGACCCGGAAACCTTCAAACGGGTGTTCGAGGAGGCGCCGCTGGAGGTGATCCTGGTGAATGCGCGCACGTTAGAAAAGCCTGACAAGGCGCAGGCTATCGCACAGGCCACCATGGCGGGCGGTGGCGAGGCGGCGCAAGGCCGCGCCACCAGCCCGCTGCCACCCTCGCTGCGCACTGAAAGTGGTGACGACGCCCAGGAAGCAGCGCGGCGCACCTTGCAAACCCTGCAAGAGCAGCAAAACCTGCTCCTGGCGCAGGTGCGCAAACAACTGTCCGCCCTGCCCCCGCCCGACCCGGCGCGACCGGACAGCTCCGCCGAGCAGGTGCAACGCGAAGAAAAACGGCGCCAGTTGGTGCGGGTGCTGGCAGAGATCGAGCGCCGGATCAACGAAGAAAATGCCCGGCCCAAACGGCGCTACATCAGCCCAGCTACCCGTGAGGCGGTGTATGCGACCTACTACGACCACCTGCGCCGCGCCATCGAGGACAAGGGCACCGAAAACTTCCCCCAGCTGGGCGGCCAAAAGCTGTATGGGGAGTTAACCATGATCGTGACAGTGAACCACGATGGGCGCCTGATCGGTACCGAGGTGGTGGACAGCTCCGGCAACCGGGCACTGGACCGGCGCGCCGAAGCCATCGCTCGGGCAGCCGCGCCATTCGGCCGCTTCAACGAGGAGATGCGCCGCCGCGCCGACCAGATTCTGGTGGTGTCGCGCTTCAAGTTCACCCGCGACGAGGTGCTGGAAACCCAGCTCAGCAGCAGCGCCGGGCGTACCCCATGAAGCCACTGCTGCGCTGGCTGGCCCTGGTTTTGATGGCCGTGCTGGCGCTGCAGCTGTTTTTTGTGCTGCGGATCGCGGCCATGGCGGTGCTGGACCCGCAGTCCACCGCCTTTCAGCGTTCCGAGGCCTGGCGCATACAGACAGAAAAAGACCGGTTGCAATGGCGCCAGCAGTGGGTGGGCTATGGGCAGATCTCAGACCACCTCAAGCGGGCCGTGATTGCCAGCGAGGACGATGGCTTCTCCAACCATGATGGGGTGGACTGGGACGCGCTGGAGAAAGCCTGGCAGAAAAACGCCAAGGCCGAAGCCCGCGCTGCAAAAAATGCGGCAGCAGCCAAAGCGGCACGAGCGCCCAAGGTGGTGGGTGGCTCCACCATCACCCAGCAGCTGGCAAAGAACCTGTTTTTGTCAGGCGAACGCACCCTGCTGCGCAAAGGCCAGGAGTTTGTGCTGACGCTGCTGCTGGAGGCCCTGCTGAGCAAGCAACGCATACTTGAGATCTACCTCAACAGCGTGGAATGGGGTGAGGGCGTATTTGGTGCTGAGGCCGCGGCCCAGCACTACTTCCGCAAACCGGCGGCCAAGCTCACTGCCCTTGAGGCCGCGCGCCTGGCGGTGATGCTGCCGCGGCCGCGCTATTTTGAGAAACTGCCCAACTCGGGCTACCTGGCCGAGCGGGCGGCGGTGATTGTGGAGCGGCTGCCCAACGCGCAGCTGCCCTGAGCAGCGCTGGGCCACACACTATGCGAATCCTTGGCATTGACCCCGGCCTGCGCACCACGGGCTTTGGCGTGATCGATGTGACCGGCGCCGAGCTGGCCTACGTGGCCAGTGGCACCATCAGCACCACCCACCTTGAGAAGAGCCGGCTGCCGGAACGCCTGAAGGTGCTGTTTGACGGCCTGGTGGAGGTGAGCGCACGCAATCAGCCCGATTGCGCCTCGGTCGAGATCGTGTTCGTCAACGTCAACCCGCAGTCCACGCTGCTGCTGGGCCAGGCGCGCGGCGCCTGCATCACGGCGCTGGTATCACGCCAGCTGCCAGTGGCCGAATACACCGCCTTGCAGATGAAGCAGGCGGTGGTGGGCTACGGCCGAGCCGACAAAACCCAGGTTCAAGAGATGGTCCGCCGCCTGCTGTCACTGCCCGGTCTGCCTGGGCCCGACGCCGCCGATGCCCTGGGCCTGGCCATCACCCACGCCCACGCCGCCAAGGCGATGGCCCGGCTGGCCCAGGCCGATGGGGTGCTGGGTGCTGGCAGTGGCAAGTACAAGGCGGGGCGCAGCAGGTAAGCATCGGCCTGCC
>JBIKZZ010000427.1:0-2783 GCA_044354435.1 Rhodoferax sp.
CCCCGGCACCCGGTGGGCCGACGTGCCGCTGAACTGGACCTGTCCCGAGTGCGCTGCCCGCAAGGAAGATTTCGAACTGGTCCAGATCTGAGTCCGCCAGCGACCGCGCCAGACTGCTCGCCCTTGCCATGTCGGTCATGTCCCCCGCCCATCCCGGCGCCGTTGATTATGGTCCTCAGACCCGTGCCCGCATGGACGCCCTGGTTCTCAACATCATTCGTTCGGCCGATGCCAGCGCTGCAGCCGGCCTGCGTGACATTAGTCTGGGTCTGGCCGATACCGAGCAGCGGGCCCCTGAGCGGTATTTTTGGACCGTATCGGCGACTTTTTTTGAAGCCCTGGCGACGGGCCTGAGTGTGCTGGATGTCGCTAACAAGCGACTGACAGCGCAAACCCTGCGCGTTTACATGCAGTTGGCGCGAGGCGAGACCCCGCCGTGGGATGAACTCTTGCCCCCCTTGCTGGCCGCTTGCGCTGGGCGTGCTCCCGCCTCTGCCCAGGCGACGCCCGCCACCGAGGCACTGGCCTCAGAGCCCTTGCGGCTGTTGTCGGGCGGTGACGCTGTTGATGCCCAGGATCGGGTGCGAGTGATTGGCGAGCTGCGGGTGGACATCGCGGCCTACAACCTGTTTTTGAACGACGCCGATGAACTGTCTCGGCAGCTGTTGCTGGACCTCACGGAATGGACTCTGGAGCCGCATCGGGCGGTGCTGGACGGCACCATCGCGTTGGCCCATAGTCTGGCGGAGGCGGCCCGGCAGATCGGCTTTGCTGACCTGGCTGGTTTTGCCGCGTCCCTGGCCCAAGTCCTGCGCCATGTGCAGCCCGGATTCCCCCTGGTGCCTGAGGACGGTGAGCTGTTTCTGGCTGCGGCGGAAGCGGTGCGGCGCCTTTTGCATCAATTTGCTGCGGGCTTCTTGAAGCAGCCCGAGCCGGCCATCGTCCAGGCCCTGGCTCAGCGTCAGATCAGGCCAGCCTCGCCGCATTTGAGCAAAGAATGGAGTGCCCTGTTGTCGACCTTGGGCAGCGCCCTGCGCCAATGGACTGCGCGGCCGGACAACCGCAGCGCTGGCCTGGAGGTGATCCGTATCGTGGCCCAGGTCCAGGCACTGGCACGCCAGCTCGGCAACCAGGCCTTGTTGATGGCCGCCAACCAGATGACCGAGCATGCGCGGGTCCTGGGTGAGGGTGATTTGGCACCCGGGCTGGCGGCCCAGCTCCGAGCCGATGCGCAGCGCCTTCAGGTGGCTGGCAACGCTTTTTTCACCACGGCGTAGCGCGCCAGCGTCCGTTCCCGTGCCTCGTCGTGCGCCACCACCGGTGCCGGGTAGTCAAGCCCGAGTTGCACGCCGGCCATTTGCAGCACCAGCGGCTTGGCGGTCCATGGCGCGTGCAGTGCCTTGGTGGGCAGTTGGGCCAGCTGCGGCAAATAGCGTCGGATGAACTTGCCTTCGGGGTCAAACCGCTCGCTTTGGCTCACCGGGTTGAAAATACGGAAGTAGGGCTGGGCGTCACAGCCACTCGAGCTGACCCACTGCCAGCCGCCGTTGTTGGCCGACAGGTCAAAGTCGTTCAGGTGGGTGGCGAAATAGCGCTCTCCCCAGCGCCAGTCAATACCCAGGTCTTTCACCAGGAAACTGCCCACCACCATGCGCAGCCGGTTGTGCATGTAGCCCGTCTGGTTGATTTGCGCCATCGCGGCGTCCACCAGCGGGTAGCCGGTGCGGCCCTCGCACCAGGCGGCGAACAGTGCCTGCGCCCGTTCTCCTTTTTCCCAGGCGATGGCGTCATAGGCCGGCTTGAAGGCGCCTTGCGCCACTTGGGGAAAGTTAGCCAGAATTTGTGCGTAGAAGTCACGCCAGATCAGCTCACCCAACCAGACTGCGGCGCCACGGCTGCCTTGGCGCTGGCGCGGCAGCGCCAGTGAGGCCAGTTCGCGCACCGAAATGGTGCCAAAACGCAGGTGCACACTCAAGTAGCTCGGCCCTTTAACGGCCGGGAAATCGCGGGTCTCGTCGTACGCGTCAATGCGGTCCAAAAAATCGGCCAGCAGGGCCTGCGCACCCGAACTGCCGGTGGGAATCTTAAGATCCCGCAAATTGCTGGCCTCAAAGCCCAGTGCAGCCAGGGTGGGCACCGGCTGCTGCAGGTCAGCCGGCCGTGCTGCGAGCGCCGAGGCCAGAGGTGCCGGGTCCTGCCGACGCAGATGCCCCGGTGTGACGCTGGCCAGCCAGTTGTTCTTGTAGGGCGTGAATACGCCGTAGGGCGCGCCGGCCTGGGTCAGTATCTCGCGTCGCTCAAACACCACGTGGTCCTTGCAGGTGTGCAGCAGCACGCCAAGCTCGGCCAGGGCGCCGCGAACCCGGGCGTCCCGAGCCAGCGATTGCGGTTCGTCGTCGTGTGCCGCAAACACCGCCTGTACCTGCAGGGTTTTGGCCAAGGCCAGCAATTCGGTGCCAGCCGTGCCGTGGCGCACGATCAGGCCCGCGCCCGGTTGCGCTGCGAGTTGGCGCAGGTCGGTGTTCAGCTCACACAGCGACTCACGAATGAATTCGACCCGCCGGTCCACAGGCGGGAGTGGGTCGAGAATGTCTCGGTCAAATACAAACACGCAGTGCACCTGACGGCAGGCCTGCAGCGCCAGGCACAGTGCGGCGTTGTCGCTCACCCGCAGATCGCGGCGGAACCACATCAAGCCGGTATCAAATTGTTTGCCCATGTTCACCGCTAAAATTGTTGTATGCCCGGAGATTTTGCCCTGACCAACCTGACCAACCATTTCC
>JBIKZZ010000100.1:0-10001 GCA_044354435.1 Rhodoferax sp.
GCGCAGCTTGCTGCCGCAGCTTGACACCAAGCCTTGGCGGTAAAACATGTCCTTGTGCGCCAGAGGCACCCCATGCAGTGGGCCGCGGACCACGCCTCTGGCAAGATCCTGGTCACAGGCGCGCGCGGCCTCAAGGGCCGACGCCTCGTCCAGCCGGACGAACGCATTGAATTGCGGCTGTGCCGCCCGGGCGGCCGCGATCGCTGCTTGCGTCAGTGCCACCGAGCTGACCCGGCCCTCGCGCAGGGCCTGCGCGGCCTCGGTCAGGCTGGACGGCAACCCGGCAAAGGTCGCCGGCGCCCGCTGACCGACCGGTTCGTTGGTGCCTCCGGCCAGTTCAGGCGCTCGGGTCTCCTGCAGAGTGGCAAACAGCGACAGGGTGTCGACATCGAAATCCAGCTTGGCCGCAGCCCGCTCGAAGGCCGCGTAGGCCGGCGCCGCCAGCTCGGCGATGTCTGTGGCGCGGCTTTCGGTGAGGGCCCAACCGATTCGCTCGGCCTGGCGCAAGATGTCGGCGGCTGTCACTGGGGCTTGCTTCATGGGGTGTTGGCCTGGCCATGACAGACAGGCCTCTGAACGATGAGGGCCTCACTTATACCACCGCGTTCGACTTGCCGGGGATACGTCGGTGGGCGGCGGCGCAGGGCCATAATCGTTCGCCATGGACAAGCTCAAGCAGCTCGAAACCTTCGTCTCAGTGGCCTCGCGGGGTAGCCTCACGGCAGCCGGCTTGGCTGAAGGGGTTGCGCCGGCCATCATGGGTCGTCGGCTTGACGCCCTGGAGGAGCGACTGGGTGTCAAGCTGCTGGTACGCACCACACGGCGCATCACGCTCACCCACGAGGGTAGTGCCTTTTTGGAAGACTGCCAGCGCCTGCTGGCCGATCTTGCCAATGCCGAAGGCAGCGTGTCGGCTGGCGGCGTCAAGGCCAGTGGTCACCTGCGCATCACGGCGCCCGCCGGGTTTGGCCGCAGGCACGTGGCGCCGTTGGTGCCACGTTTTCGCGAGCTGCACCCCGAGGTCACCCTTTCTTTGAACCTGAGCGACCGCGTGGTGGACCTGGCGGGTGAAGCGGTGGACTGCGCAGTGAGGGTCGGCGATATGCCAGATTCGTCGCTGATCAGCGTGCGCTTGGCAGACAACCGCCGCCTGTGTGTTGCCACGCCGGCCTATTTGCAGCGCCACGGCCGGCCGCTGCAGCCTCAGGACTTGAACCGTTTTGATTGCCTGACGCTGTCCAGCGACGCCTCGCAGACCCGGGGATGGGCCTTCTCAGTGCCCAAGGGCGAGGGCCGCGAGCTGGTGTATTTCAAGGCGGCTGGGCCGCTGGACTGCTCCGATGGGCAGGTGCTGCACGACTGGTGTCTGCGCGGCCTGGGAATTGCCTGGCGCAGCACCTGGGAGGTAGAGTCAGAGGTGGCAGCCGGCACCCTGGAGGCGGTGCTGGAGGCGTTTGCCGCGCCGCCCAATGGCATTTATGCGGTGTTTGCCCACGCCAAGCACCTGCCGTTGCGGGTGCGACTGTGGATTGACTTCCTTAAACACCATTACGGGCAGGCAGGCTACTGGCAAGCCTCGTGACCGCTTTGCGGGCAGTATTGGCGCCGCCCCTAAAATCCGGCCATGCAGACTGTCAAAAAAGAATTGCTCGAAACTCTGGCGCGCGTGCTCGATACCCTGCTGCCAGGTGCTGGCGCCAAGGCAGCCTTTGAGTCACCCAAGGTGGCCGCCCATGGCGACCTGGCCACAACGGCGGCCATGCAACTGGCCAAACCGCTCAAGGCCAGCCCGCGCCAGCTGGCTGAAACACTGCGTGCCGAGTTGCTGCTTACCAAGCCGTTCCAGCGCTGGGTGGACACCTTGGACATCGCCGGGCCGGGATTTATCAATATCCGGCTGAAACCCGCGGCCAAGCAGGCCGTGGTGGCCGATGTGCTGGCGCAAGGTGCTCAGTTTGGGGCCCAGAGCCCGCGCGGGCAGCGCCTGCTGGTGGAATTTGTCTCGGCCAACCCGACCGGCCCGCTTCACGTGGGCCACGGCCGCCAGGCGGCGCTGGGTGACGCCATTTGCAACCTGTACCAGAGCCAGGGCTGGGAGGTGTACCGTGAGTTCTATTACAACGACGCCGGCGTGCAGATCGCCACCCTGGCCACCAGCACGCAATTGCGCGCCAAGGGCTTCAAACCGGGGGATCCGGAATGGCCGGAGCAGGCTTACAACGGGGAGTACATCGCCGACGTTGCGGCTGATTTTCTGGCTGGCAAGACGGTGCAGTCGGACGACCGCAGCTTCACGGCCAGTGGCGACGTCGACGCCTTGGACGACATGCGCCTGTTTGCCGTGGCCTACCTGCGCCACGAGCAGGACCTGGACCTGCAGGCTTTTGCGGTCCGGTTTGACAACTATTACCTGGAAAGCAGCCTGTACCTGAGCGGCCGAGTCGATGACGCGGTGAGTCGCCTGCACCAGGCTGGCCACACCTATGAGAAAGATGGCGCGCTCTGGCTCAAATCCACCGCCTATGGAGACGACAAAGACCGGGTAATGCGCAAGGGCGACGGCAGCTACACCTACTTTGTGCCCGATGTGGCCTACCACATCACCAAGTGGGAGCGTGGCTTCGAGAAAGTGGTCAATATCCAGGGTACCGACCACCATGGCACCATCGCCCGGGTGCGCGCCGGCCTGCAGGCCGCCGGCGTCGGCATTCCGCAGGGGTATCCAGACTATGTGCTGCACACCATGGTGCGGGTGGTCAAGGGTGGCGAAGAGGTCAAGATTTCCAAGCGTGCTGGCAGCTACGTGACCCTGCGCGACCTGATCGAGTGGACCAGCAAAGACGCGGTGCGTTTTTTCCTGCTCAGTCGCAAGCCAGACACCGAGTACACCTTTGATGTGGACCTGGCCGTGGCAAAAAATAACGACAACCCGGTTTACTACGTTCAGTACGCCCACGCCCGCATCTGTTCTGTGCTGGCGGCCTGGGGCGGTGACCGGGCCACGCTCGGCAGTGTCGATCTGTCAGCGCTCGACAGCGGACCCGCGCAGGCGCTCATGCTTCTGCTGGCCAAATACCCTGACATGCTGACGGCGGCGGCGGCAGACTTTGCCCCGCATGACGTCACCTTCTACCTGCGTGAGCTGGCCGCCAGCTACCACAGCTACTACGATGCCGAGCGCATTTTGGTAGACGACGAGGGGGTACGGCTGGCCCGGCTGGCGCTGGTCGCGGCTACGGCGCAGGTGTTGCACAATGGACTGTCGGTGCTGGGTGTCAGCGCCCCGCAAAAAATGTGAATCCAACCCGGAGTGTTAAGAAGATGATGCAGCAACGCGGTGGGACCCTGGTTGGGTTCATCATCGGGGTCCTGGTGGGCCTGGGTTCCGCGCTGGCCGTGGCGGTGTATGTGACAAAGGTGCCTGTGCCCTTTTTGAACAAGGGCGAGAGCCGCAGCGCTGAACAGGACGCCGCTGAGAACAAAAAGAACAAGGACTGGGACCCCAACGCTCCGCTCTATGGCAAAAATCCGGCCAAGCCCGCGCAGCCAGCTGCCTCTGAGCCGCTGGCTGCGGCCTCTGGAGCGGCATCCGCGGCCCTCCCTGCAACGGCGACCCCAGCGCCTGCCGTACTGCCCGGGTTGCCCGCTAAAGTCGAGGCCAAACCAGCCGCCGGTGCTGACCCGCTGGGCGACCTGGCCAAGGCGCGCACGGCGCCGCCAGCGCCGGCTGCAACCGCAACGGCCGGCGCAGTTACAGAGCCCTTCAGTTATTTCGTGCAAGTGGGCGCTTTTCGAACCCCGGAAGACGCCGAGAGCCAGCGCGCTCGCCTGTCGCTCGGCGGCATTGAGACCCGGGTTTCAGAGCGCGAGCAGTCGGGCCGTACCGTTTACCGGGTGCGGGTCGGTCCATTTGACAAGCGCGACGAAGCCGAGCGAGCCAAGGAAAAACTCGAAGCCAGTGGCCTGGAGACGGCCCTGGTGCGGGTTCAGCGATGAGCGACCGGCGGAACTTCCTCCCGTGCTGAGGGTCAGCTGATTTTGTATGGAGTAACAGAGCATGAAACGTCGAGATTTTTCCGTGGTTTGTGGTGCCGCAGTGGCGGGTTCTGCCGTGGCGCCCAGGTGGGCGCTGGCTCAGGCCAAGCCGCCAGTGGCAGGTACCGACTACATGGTGCTGGACAAGCGGGCCTCGGTGGAGGCGCCTGCGAACAAGATCGAAGTGGTGGAGTTTTTCTGGTACAGCTGCCCACACTGCAATGCCTTTGAGCCAACGCTCAATGCCTGGATCAAGGGTGTCGCTAAGGATGTGTCGGTGCGGCGGGTCCCCGTGGCTTTCCGCGATGATTTTGTCCCGCAGCAGCGCCTGTTTTACGCGCTCGAAGCCATGGGCTTGTTTGACAAACTCCATGGAAAGGTATTTGCCGCGATCCACGTGGACAAGCAAAAACTCGCGCGTGGCGACGAGATCGGGGACTGGGTCGGCAAACAAGGGGTCGATAAAGCCAAGTTCATGGAGCAATACAACTCTTTCTCAGTGTCCACCAAGGCCACCCGTGGCGCCCAACTGCAAAACGCCTACCGCGTGGAGGGTGTGCCGGCGCTGGGTGTGGCGGGCCGCTTCTACACCGATGGCACCCTGGCGAGCAGCATGGAGCGCGCCCTGCAGGTGGTCGAGTTCCTGGCCGGCGAGGTTCGCAGCGGGCGCTGATCAAGGAAGGCCGTGGCAGCAGCCCTCGCGCAAGGGCTGCTTGGCGTTGTGTGGCGGGCGTGGATTTGGATGTTCGTGACGTTTTCTGCGCCCGAAGTTCTCTTTTTAGGGCTTGGGCGGTCGTACAATGCGCCCGACGTGTATTGCAAGAATCGTGCCTTATGAAATCTTCATCGTCCTTCTGGCTTTTGATCGCGGCGCTTTGTGTGTGCGCCGGAGCTGCCCATGCCGAAAAAGCGGATCGCAGCAAACCCATGAACGTCGAGGCTGACGCTCTGCGTCACGACGAGCAGAAGCAAACCAGCGTTTTCACCGGGCGGGTCATCGTGACCAAAGGCAGCATCGTGATTCGAGGCGCCCGCATCGAGGTGCGGCAGGACGCGCAAGGCAACCAGTACGGACTGGTCAGTGCTGAGCCCGGTAAGCTGGCGTTTTACCGGCAGAAGCGCGAAGGTGTAGATGAATTCATTGAAGGTGAGGCCGAAACCATTGAGTACGACGGCCGGGCCGATACGGTCAAGTTCATCAAGCAGGCCCAAATGCGACGCTACCGGGGCGCCACGCTGAATGACGAATTGACCGGTCAGGTCATCCTGTTTGACAACACCACTGAGGTCTTCAATGTCGATGGTGGTTTGGCCCAAGGCAGCACCGGAGCGCCGACCGGTCGGGTCCGTGCCATGCTGATGCCCAAGCCCGAAGAGGCAGCGACCAACCCACCCAAGGCGGGCTCTGCCGCGCCGGCATTGCGGTCCACCAACGCGCTGGGCGAGGCGCGTAAGTGAGCGAGCATGCCACCTTGGACGCGCCTCAGGCTCGAATCAGCGCGGCCGAGGGGGTCAGCCGACTCGAAGCCAGTCGTCTGGCAAAGGCCTATGGCAGCCGCAAGGTGGTTCAGGATGTGTCTCTGGTCGTGCGTAAGGGAGAGGTGGTGGGCCTTCTTGGTCCCAACGGGGCGGGCAAGACCACCTCGTTCTACATGATCGTCGGCCTGGTGCGACCCAGCGCCGGTGACATCCGCATTGATGGCCAATCGGTTGAGCACATGCCGATCCACCGCCGGGCTAGCCTGGGCTTAAGCTACCTGCCGCAGGAGGCATCGATCTTTCGCAAGCTCAACGTTGAGGACAACGTGCGGGCTGTGCTGGAGTTGCAGCGCGATGCGGCTGGAAAGCCGCTGACGCGCGACGATATCAACCACCGACTCGATGCGCTGCTGAATGACTTGCGGGTGCAGCATTTGCGTCTGAGCCCGGCGCTGGCCCTCTCGGGTGGAGAACGGCGCCGGGTGGAAATTGCCCGGGCGCTGGCGACGCAGCCACGCTTCATTCTGCTTGACGAGCCCTTTGCCGGCATCGACCCTATTGCGGTGATCGAGATCCAGCGCATCATCGGCTTCCTCAAAGAGCGGGGCATTGGCGTGCTGATCACCGATCACAATGTCCGCGAAACCCTGGGTATTTGTGACCACGCCTACATCATCAGCGATGGCCGGGTGCTGGCAGAAGGCACGCCGGCAGAGATCGTCAACGATGCAGACGTGCGTCGTGTCTATCTGGGCGAACACTTCAGAATGTGATGCGATTGCTGCCTGTGTTGTGGCCGGTGCGGGCTGATGTCCTGAGTGGGGATGCGCGTTGAGACAGGGCCTGTCGCTGCGGGTCTCGCAGCATCTGGCGCTGACGCCGCAGTTGCAGCAGTCCATCCGCCTGTTGCAGTTGTCCACCCTGGAATTGAGTTCGGAAGTCGACCAGATGCTGGACGATAACCCATTTCTTGAGCGCGAGGCAACCGAGGCACCGCGCGAGGACTTTGGCCTGGCGCAGGCTGATGCGCCGGTCCGCAGCGACGACCTTGAGGCTGAGGCCGTGACGTATTCAGGAGCGGACTACCCAGCAGAGACAAAAGCTACAGCTGAAAATGAAGCCCCGGCCGCGACCCTGGACGATGATGGTCAGAGCTGGGAGGGTGACGGCAGCGCATCGCTGGCGCCCGACGACAGCGAGTGGGGCGGTGAGGCCCGCGCCAAGGGCAACAACCTGGATGGCGACGATGCGCTGGACGCCACGGAGCTGGCACGCTCGCAGGAGTCGCTGCAAAGCCACCTGCACACCCAGGCCCTCTCGCTGCGCCTGGGCGAGCATGACCGGGCGGCGCTGCGGTTTTTGATCGAATCGCTCAATGACGATGGCTATCTGGAAGACAGCCTGCCGGCATTGGCGCTTGGCCTGGCCGGTGACGATGAGGCGCAGCTCGAAGAGTTGGTGCACCATTTCACAATGGCCCTGCACCTGCTGCAAAGTCTGGAGCCGGTGGGCGTCGGCGCGCGGGATCTGACCGAGTGCCTGCGCTTGCAGCTGCAGGCACTGCTGCGGGCCGACGGCGTGACGCCAGCCCGTCGACGGCTGATTGAGCTTGGCTTGCGCATCTGCAGCCAGCCTCTGGACCTTCTGGCCCGGCGCGACATCAAGCGGCTGATGCACTTGTGCGATGCCAGTGATGCATCCTTGCGCGAAGCCATTGCTTTGATCGGCCGGCTTGAACCCAAACCGGGGCGCCGCTTTGTCAATGTTGAACGCAACATCGTGGTGCCCGATGTGCTGGTGGTGCAGGTGAGAAAGGGCAACCAGCCACGCTTTCGGGTGCAGCTCAATGCCGATGTGATGCCGCGCCTGCGGGTGCACGACATCTACGCCAATGCCCTGCGCCAGCACAAGGCGGGCGGACGCGAGGCCTCCAGCCATGCCGCGCTGCAGCAGCGGCTGCAGGAGGCGCGCTGGTTCATCAAGAACATCCAGCAGCGTTTTGACACCATCCTTCGCGTCAGCACCGCCATCGTTGAACGGCAAAAAAACTTCTTTCAGCACGGAGAGCTCGCCATGCGCCCGCTGGTGCTGCGCGAAATCGCCGATGAGCTCGGCCTGCACGAGAGCACGATCAGCCGCGTGACCACTGCCAAGTACATGGCCACGCCCTTTGGTACCTTTGAGCTCAAGTACTTTTTTGGCTCCGGCCTGGGTACAGACTCAGGCAGCAACGCGTCGAGCACCGCGGTACGAGCTCTGATCAAGCAGCTTGTGGCGGCTGAAAGTCCCAAAAAGCCGCTGAGTGACAGCCAGTTGGCCGACATGCTCAAGGAGCAGGGCATTGACTGTGCCCGGCGTACCGTGGCCAAGTACCGCGAAGGCCTGCGCATCGCGCCGGCCTCGCTGCGCAAGGCACTCTAGATGGCATTGCCCAGGACTTCTGCTTGAACGAGCTCCAATTGTTTTTGCCCTGCGCCGCCGGCGTGGAAGAGTACCTGCTGCCAGAAGTGCAGCAGATCACCGGGCTGGGCGGGCAGGCCGTGCAAAAACGCCGCGGCGGCGTGGCCTTGAATGGGGCCTGGCGCGATGTGATGCTGCTCAACCTGCACAGCCGGCTGGCGCAGCGGGTGTTGGTGCTGCTGTCTTACACCGAGTACCGCAACGAGCAAGACCTGTACCGCGCCGCCAGCGAGGTGGCCTGGGAGGCCTGGTTCACGCCGCGACAGAGCATCAAGGTGGAGGTGACCGCCCAGCACAGCCCGCTCACCAGCCTGAACTTTGCCGCCCTCAAGGTGAAGGACGCGGTGTGCGACCGGTTCCGCGTCAAGGCCAACGGCGTGCGCCCCGACGTTGACACCCAGTGGCCCGATGTGCGCATCTTTGCCCACCTGACTACCGACAGCTGCTCGCTCTACATCGACACCTCCGGCGAGCCGCTGTTCAAGCGGGGCTGGCGCGAGGACAAGGGCGAGGCCCCGCTGAAGGAAACCCTGGCCGCCGCCATGCTGGCCGCCAGTGGCTGGCTGGCTGGCGAGGGTGACCTGCCGCCGCTGTACGACCCCTGCTGCGGCAGCGGCACGATTGCCATCGAGGCCGCGCAAATGGCCTGCAACATCGCCGCCGGCAGCGGCCGCCGCTTCGCCTTTGAGCACTACCTGCCGTTTGCCCGCCACGTCTGGGACGCTATCAAAAAAGAAGCTAAAGAGGCTGAGGTGACAAGGGTTTCAGGCCAAAAACCCATTATTTTTGGCAGCGATGTGGCGTTTCGAATGGTGGACTTTGCGCAGCGTAACGCCCAGCGTGCTGGCGTGGCCGATTTGATTGAGTTTCGCGGCGGCGACGCGCTGCAACGCCTGCCGCCCTGCGCCGAGCCCGGCGTGATGCTGGTGAACCCACCCTACGGCGAGCGCATCGAGGTGGCTGGTGTGGCCGGGGCCCAGCGCGCCGGCGGCCGGGAACAGGCGCAGATGGCCACCCAGGGTGGTACTGGCGGCGAGGACGGCGCGTTTTTCAGCCAGCTTAGCGCCCACTGGAAAAAGAACTACCCCGGCTGGACCGCCTGGGTGCTGACGCCCGACCTCAAACTACCCGGCAAGATGCGCCTCAAGGAATCGCGCCGCGTGCCCATGTGGAACGGCCCGCTGGAGTGCCGGCTTTTCCGCTTTGACATGGTGCAGGGGTCTGCCCGCAGCAAGCCGGCATGAGCGCGGTGGTGCTCGACACCAACATTGTGCTGGACCTGCTGCTGTTTCAGAACCCCCAGGCCCAAGGGCTGCGCCAGGCGCTTGACCAGCAGCAACTGCAATGGCTGGCTACGCCACCGATGCGCGAGGAGCTGTTGCGCGTGCTGGCTTACCCCAAAATCGCTGTTGTGCTTGCCCGCCTGGGCCAAAGCGGGGCGCCGCTGCTGGCGCAGTGGGATGCGGGGGTGTCGCTGGTGGACGTGGCGCCCCGCTGCGCGGTACGCTGCCGCGACCCGGACGACCAGATGTTCATCGACCTGGCCGTGGCCCACCGCGCCCAGCTGCTGAGCAAGGATGCGCTGGTGCAGCGGCTGGCCAAGCGGCTGCTGCCGCTGGGGGTGGTGGTGTCACACACTCGTGGGTGAGAAACCACGCCATGACATGACACGCGTGCCCTGGGTCTCAAAGCTGGACTCGCCACCAAAAACCACCGTTGGCGGGCCACTTCGTTCGCCGGCAAAGTGTGCAAAGCGCTGGCAGGCTTTGAGCCAGTCTGCGCTAAAGGTGGTGCCGGATTTGATCTCGACGGGGAAAAGCTGGTTCAGATGTGGATACAGCAGGTCGATTTCCACCCCGTGGTTGTCACGCCAAAAATAAATGTCGGCCGCCAGACCCTGGTTCAGCCGGTGCTTGAGTGTCTCGGTCATGACCCAAGTCTCAAAAATCGGCCCGCGCATGGCGTGCGTTGCCAGAGCCGTCGGGCTCTCCACGCGCAGCAGCCAGCACAGCAGGCCGGTATCCAAA
>JBIKZZ010000101.1:0-9998 GCA_044354435.1 Rhodoferax sp.
CAAACCGATCGTCGAATACACCTGGGGCAAGATCTGGAACGCCAAGGCCTACAACGCCTGCTCCAACATGCCGCGCGCCGGCCACGCTGGCATCCTGAACGAAGCCCAGGTTCGGCATGTGGTCGGGCTCTTGCTCGATCCGAAATCGCCTGTCAACCAGTAAGCGCAACCTTGACCTAGCCCGGCGCCTGCGCCGGGTCCTTTGACGCATGAACCTGACCAAACGCGAATTTCTGCAAGTGCTGGGCGCCGGCACCATGGCCGGCATGGGCCTGGCAAGGCATGCGCAGGCCGATGCGGCCACTGCGTCTGAGGCGCTGTATGACATTCCGCGCTTCGGCACGGTGTCGTTCCTGCACCTGACCGACTGCCACGCCCAGCTCAAACCCATCTACTTCCGCGAGCCCAATGTCAACCTGGGATTTGGCAGCATGAAGGGCCAGTTGCCGCACCTGGTCGGAGAACACCTGCTGCGCACCTGTGGCGTGCAGGCCGGCTCGGCGCAGGCCCACGCGCTCACCTACCTCGACTTTGAGCAGGCGGCGCAGCGCTACGGCAAGGTGGGTGGTTTTGCGCACCTGGCCACGCTGGTCAAACGCATGAAGGCCAGCCGGCCTGGGGCGCTGCTGCTGGACGGTGGCGACACCTGGCAGGGCTCGGCCACCGCCCTGTGGACCCAGGGCCAGGACATGGTGGAGGCCTGCAAACTGCTGGGCGTCGACTTGATGACCGGCCACTGGGAGTTCACGCTGGGCATGGAACGGGTGACCGAGATTGTCGAAAAAGAGCTGGCAGGCAAGATCGAGTTCATTGCCCAGAACGTGAAGACCAACGATTTCGGTGACCCGGTCTTCAAACCCTATGTCATGCGCACCATCAACGGCGTGCCCTGCGCCATCATCGGCCAGGCTTTCCCGTACACGCCAATTGCCAACCCGCGCTACATGATGGCAGACTGGGGCTTCGGCATTCAGGAAGACAACCTGCAAAAAACCGTGACCGAGGCGCGTGCCAAAGGCGCGCAGGTGGTGGTGCTGCTCTCGCACAATGGCATGGATGTGGACCTGAAGCTCGCCGGCCGTGTCACTGGCATAGACGCCATCCTGGGCGGCCATACCCATGACGGCATGCCGGTGGCCAGTGTGATCAGCAACCGAGGTGGCAAAACACTGGTGACCAACGCCGGCTCAAACAGCAAGTTTCTGGGCGTGCTGGATTTTGAGGTGAGCGGCGGCCGGGTGGCCGACTACCGCTACCGCCTGTTGCCGGTGTTCGCCAATATGCTGCCTGCTGACCCGGACATGGAGGCACTGATAACCCGAGTGCGTGCGCCATTTGAAGCCCGACTGGCCGAACCCCTGGCGGTCAACGAGGGCTTACTGTACCGACGCGGCAACTTCAATGGCACGGGTGACCAACTGCTGCTCGACGCCCTGATGGAGGTGCAAGGGACCGACATCGCCTTCTCGCCCGGCTTTCGCTGGGGCACCACCCTGCTTCCGGGCCAGACCATCACGCGCGAATGGCTGATGGACATGACCGCCATCACCTACCCCTACACCACGCTGACCAGCATGACGGGCAGCACCATCAAGACCATTCTGGAAGACGTGGCGGACAACCTGTTCAACCCCGACCCCTACTACCAGCAGGGCGGCGACATGGTGCGGGTGGGCGGCCTCAGCTACCGCTGCGACCCGCAAGCTGCCGCCGGCCGGCGCATCGACGACCTGCGCCTGGGAGGCCGGGCGCTTGAGGCCGACCGCAGCTACAAAGTAGCAGGCTGGGCCCCGGTGTCGGAAGAAGCCAAGCAGACCGGAGGCAAGCCGATCTGGGACCTGGTGGAGCCCTGGCTCAAGGCCAAGGGCCGGATCGCGGCACGCCAGCTCAACCTGCCCCAGGTGGCGGGCCTGGATGGCAACCCCGGCGCAGCCTGAGGGTTTCAGGGCGTGTCAGGACGCTTCAGGGCCTATCGTGTCGCGGCTTAACCGGCCGCAGGGTGCGGCTGAGTAAGACCACCGGCAGTAGGCCAACCAGCACCAGCGCCAGCGCGGGCAGGGCCGCTTCGCCCAGGCGCTCGTCCCGTGCCAGCTGATAAGCCACCACCGCCAGCGTGTCGCTGTTAAACGGCCGCAGGACCAGCGTGGCGGGCAACTCCTTCATCACATCCACAAACACCAGCAGCGTGGCCGCCGCCACCGAACGCTTGAGCAGTGGCCAGTGGACCCGCGTCAGCAAGGCCGCGTCACGGGTCCCCAACATGCGGGCCGAATCGTCAAAGCTGGTGGGGATACGGGCGTAACCGCTCTGCACCGACTGCAGCGCCACCGCGCTAAAGCGCACCAGGTAGGCCCAAACCAGCCCAAAAGAGGTGGCCGTAAGGAGGTAGCCCACGCCGCTCTCAGGCGCCATGGCCTGCAGCCAGCCTACTGGCAGCAGCAAGCCCACCACCAGCACCGCCCCCGGCACGGCGTAGCCCAGACCGACCATCTGCACCGCCAGCCGCGCCGGCAGGTCTGGGCGACGGCGCAGCTTGAAGGCCAGCAGCAGCGCCAGCGACACGGCCAGCACGGCACTGATCGCACCCAGGCGCAGGCTGTTGATCGACCAGCCTAAAAACTGCGCCCAAGGCAGGGCAACGCCATCGGCCAGCAAGGGGCGCAACATGAACAGCACTGGCAACACAAACCCCATCAGCACCGGCAGCCCACAGACCAGCCAGGCCAGGCCCAGTGCAGAACCCCGCAGCGGCACCGGTCGGGCATCCAGCACGTCCACCCGCCCGCCGCGGGTCAGGGCAAAACGCAGCCGGCTTTGCGCGCGACGCTCCAGCAGCAGCAGCAGCGCCACCAGCAACAGCAGCAGGGTCGCCAGTTGGGCCGCTGCGATCCGGTTGTCCATGGCCAGCCAGGCCTTGTAGATGCCCGCACTGAAGGTCTGAATGCCAAAGTAGCTGGCCACACCAAAGTCAGCCAAGGTCTCCATCAGGGCCAGGGCCGCCCCGGCAGCCACCGCCGGCCGTGCCAAGGGCAGGGCCACTTCCAGAATGCGCCGGCGCAGCGGCGCGCCCAACAGGCGGGCCGCCTCCATCAAATGGGAGGCTCTTTCGCCCAGCGCGGTCCGGGCCAGCAGGTAGACATAGGGGTAGAGCGTGAAGATAAAGACCCAGGCGGCGCCACCCAGGCTGCGCACTTCAGGGAACACCCGGCCCTGCAGCCCCAAGTTGGCGCGCAGGGCGGTCTGCAGCGGGCCGCTGAATTGCAAGGCATCGGTGTAGGCGTAGGCCACCACATATGCCGGCATGGCCAGCGGCAGCAGCAAAGCCCACTCCAAGGTGCGCCGCCCCGGAAACTCAAACAGGGTCACGGCCGCCGCCGCTGTCAGTCCGACCAGCACCACCCCAAAACCCACCAGCAGGCAAAGCCAAAGTGTGGTCAGGGCGTAATCGGGCAAGACGGTCGCCGCCATCTCGCGCAGGATTTGCGCTGCCGCAGCGCCGCCGTCGCTTCCGGGCAACCAGGCGGCGAGCACACTCAGCACCGGCAGCAGGAACAGCAGGACCAACAGCAGGAACAGGGCTTGGCGCAGACGGCCCAGCGGGCGAAGGGGCATGGCGGGGGCAATCACGCAGTTTGTAAATGAGAATTGTAAGCATCTACAATGAAACGCATGTTCCTAGAGGTGTCCCAGCTCAGCGTGACTTACCCAGGCGGCCGCCAGGCGGCCGTGCAGCAGGTGTCATTTGGGCTGCATGCCGGCGACATCGGCGTGCTGATCGGGCCCTCAGGTTGCGGCAAGACCACCCTGTTGCGAGCCGTGGCCGGGCTGGAGCCGGTGTCACAGGGCCAGATCCAGCTGGCCGGCCAGGTGGTCAGCAGCGCCGGCGTCACGCTGGCACCGGAAGCCCGCCAAATCGGCATGGTGTTTCAGGATTACGCCTTATTCCCGCACCTTGACGTGGCCGGCAACGTTGGCTTCGGCATCGCACACCTCCCCCGCGCAGAACGTGTCGCGCGGGTGGCCGAGGTGCTGGCGCTGGTCGGGCTGGCCGGCCAACAACAGCGGTATGCGCATGAACTCTCGGGGGGCCAGCAGCAGCGGGTGGCCCTGGCCCGCGCCCTCGCACCCCGGCCCCGCCTGCTGCTGCTAGACGAACCTTTCTCCAACCTCGACGTGGACCTGCGCGAGCGACTGGCGCACGAGGTCCGCAGCATTCTGAAAGCCGCCAACACCACCGCGCTGTTTGTGACGCACGACCAGCTGGAAGCCTTCGCCATTGGCGACAACATCGGGGTGATGCACCAAGGCCAGTTGCACCAATGGGACGACGCCTACACGCTGTACCACCGGCCGGCCTCGCGCTTTGTCGCGGAGTTCATCGGCCACGGCGTGTTTACCCCCGCCACCATCCGCGAGATCGACCAGCATGTGGTGGTGCAAACCCCGCTGGGCGACCTCACCGACGTGGCCGAATGCCCTTTGCCAGGCGCCTTTGCTGAAGGCGCTTGCGATGTGCTGCTGCGCGCCGACGACATCGTGCACGACGACGACGCCCCGGTCAAAGCCCAGATCACACGCAAGGCCTTCCGGGGTGCCGACTTTCTGTACACCCTGCGTCTGGCCAGCGGCGAAACGGTGATGGCCATTGTGCCCAGCCACCACGACCACAAAATCGGCGAGTGGATCGGCATCCGAGCCCAGGTCGACCACGTCGTCACCTTCAACCGCCTCTGCCCCGCCACCGGCGGCAAACTCTGCCACCTGCCCTGCGACCTGGCCTGTGCACACGCTCCAGGCACCGCAACACCCGCTCGAGCACCCCAACCCTGACCAGCGCCCGCGCCCGAAACCGTCATACCCGCGCAGCCCGCCAGTCGCCCTACCCGTGCAGGCCCTCAGCTCGTCATACCCGCGCAGGCCCCCAGCTCGTCATACCCGCGCAGGCGGGTATCCATGTCTTTTGCTACAAATTAAATAGCTATAACCCTATGTATAGCAGGGCCTAGAGGCTGATTTTCCATAAATTTTTTGGCCTGCTCCCAGTGCCCCTTTTCTCACGTGACCACCCGGGCTGGCCCGCCGGACGTCCGTGGCGCCTGGCCTGCGCGCTCGCGGTTCGAGGTATTGGTAGGCCACCTCGGTTAGCGTCAACACCACGATAGTCAGCCAACTCTGTGGCAACCGCGAATTGGCTCCAGCCTGTCGCCACAGCCACCCGACGAGCTTGCGAACAAGGTTGGTGCGCCAACCAAACAGTGCATACGCCCCCAAGTCGTCATACCCGCGCAGGCGGGTATCCATGTCTTTTGCTACAACTTAAATAGCTACTAAGCTATACGCAGCAAGGTCTAGAGGCTGATTTTCTATATATTTTTGCTGGTTTGCAGAGCCCCTGGTCTCACCCGGCCACCCGGGCTGGCCCGCCGGGCGTCCGTGGCGCCTGGCCTGCATGCTCGCGGTTTCTGGGGCGGGCGCGTTACCACCCTTGCATCAACGCCGCCACGACAAACGCGTTCTGTGGCAACCGCGAATGAGCTCCGGCCTGTCGCCACAGCCACCCGACAGGCTTGCGAACAACTTTGACCATCAAAAGCAAAAGAAGGAGCCCGGACTTCCCCGTGCTGCGCCTACCCACTCGCTGGCGCAGTGGGTGGCCATACCGGCAGGCTGAAGCCAATTCGCGGTTGCCACAGAGGCCGTGCTCAGCAGCGGCGTTCACGCCAGCCACGGTAACGCGCCTACGCCTCGAATCGCGAGCGCGCAAGCCGGCCGGTATGGACGCCCACTGTGCTAGCCAAGAAAGCCGCCACCACATCGGCTGGCCCGCCGGGCGTCCGTGGCGCCTGGCCTGCGTGCTCGCGGTTGATTGGACTGGCGTGTTGCGACCCCTGCATCAACGCCGCCACCACAAACGCACTCTGTGGCAACCGCGAATGAGCTCCGGCCTGTCGCCACAGCCACCCGATAGGCTTGCGAACAAGGTTGGTGCGCTAACGAGGAAGTCCGGACTACTCTGCCCCACGCACATCGGCTCGGTGGCGCAGTGGGTGGCCATACCGGCGGGCTGAAGCCAATTCGCGGTTGCCACAGAGGAGGTTCGCGGCACCCGTGTTAACGCCAACCACGGTAAGGCGCCCACACCTCGAACCGCGAGCGCGCAAGCCAGCCGGTATGGACGCCCACTGTGCTCGCCAAGACCGCTCAAGCCGCCTTAAAAGCTACCCGCCCACCCACGACGGTGTAACGCACAACACCCGGCAACTCATAGCCGGAAAACGGCGTATGTTTACCCTGGCTGCGCAGGTGCCCGGCGTCCACAGTCCAGGCGGCGGCCGGGTCAAACACACAAATGTCCGCCACTGCACCCACCACCAAACGCCCGGCGCTGGCAGCCTGTGGCCCCAGGGCATTACCCAGCACGCGGGCGGGGCCGCTGCTGACAGTGGCCAGGGATTGCGCCAGGCCCAGGCCGCGCTGGTGGCCCCATTTGAGCGCCAGGCTCAGCAGCAGTTCCAGGCCGGTGGCGCCAGCTTCGCTCTCGGCAAAAGGCAGGGCCTTGGCATCGTCATCCACCGGCGTGTGGTCTGACACCAGCGCGTCAATGGTGCCTTCGGCCAGACCGGCCTGCAGGGCGTCGCGGTCGCGCTGCTGGCGCAGTGGCGGGTTGAGGCGGGCCCGGCTGTCAAAGTAGCCTAGGTCGACATCGGTCAGGTGCAGCGAGTTGATGCTGACGTCGCAACTGACCCGCAGGCCGTCGAGCTTTGCCTGGCGCACCAGCGCGACGCCGGCGGCGCTGCTCAGGCGGCACAGGTGCACGCGCGCGCCAGTGGCCTTCATCAGCTCAAAAATGGTGTACAGAGCGATGGTTTCCGCCGCCACCGGCACCCCGGCCAGGCCCATGCGCGTGGCCAGTGCGCCACTGGCGGCCACGCCGCGTCCCAGGTGATAGTCTTGCGGCCGCAGCCACACGGCGTAATCAAAAGTGCTGGCGTACTGAAGGGCACGCTGCAGCACCTGGGTGTTGGCCAGCGGCACCTCGGCCTGGCTGAAGGCCACGCACCCGGCTTCACTCAGGGCCACCATTTCGGTCAGGGTCTCGCCTCCCAGATTGCGGGTCAGGGCGCCGAGCGGGTGCACCTTGACCAATTGCAGCGTTTCAGCGCGATGGCGCAGCATTTCCACCAAACCGGGCTCATCCAGCACCGGGTCGGTGTCGGGCGGGCAAACCAGCCGCGTCACGCCACCGGCCACGGCGGCTGCCAGTTCCGACTGCAGCATGCGCGCATGCTCATGGCCAGGCTCGCGCAGACGCACAGCAAGGTCAACCAGACCAGGGGCCACGATGCAGCCGCGGGCATCGATGACCTGGTCGGCGTGGAAGTCATTCGCTATATTTTTAATAGCTACAACCTCAGCATTGACAAGGGCTACATCGGCAATTTCGTCAAAACCAGAGTCAGGGTCGATGACCCGGCCGCCGCTGATCAGCATGTTCATGTTGGTGTCATTCCTCGTGCAAGCCAGCAGGTGTCAGGCGTCATTGCCGGCCACAATGCTCATCACCGCCATGCGCACCGCAATGCCGAAGGTCACCTGCGGCAGGATCACGCTCTGCACGCCGTCCACCACCGCCGAGTCAATCTCGACGCCACGGTTGATCGGCCCCGGGTGCATCACGATGGCATCGGGTCGGGCCAGTTGCAGCTTTTCGGGTGTCAGGCCGAAGCTTTTGAAAAACTCTTGGCTCGAGGGCAGCAGCGCGCCGCTCATGCGCTCGTTTTGCAGGCGCAGCATGATCACCACGTCGCAGTCGCGGATGCCCTCCTCCAGCGTGTGACAGACACGTACGCCCATGGGCGCCAGGTCGGCCGGCACCAGGGTCTTGGGGCCCACCACCCGCACCTCGGCGCAGCCGAGCGTGGTCAGGGCGTGAATGTCAGAGCGCGCCACGCGCGAGTGCAATACGTCACCAACGATGGCCACGGTCAGGTTGGCAAAGTCTTTTTTATAGTGCCGGATGGTGTACATGTCCAGCAGGCCCTGGGTCGGGTGGGCGTGGCGGCCGTCGCCGGCATTGATCACATGCACATGCGGCGCCACGTGCTGGGCGATGAGGTAGGGCGCGCCCGATTCGCCGTGCCGCACCACGAACATGTCGGCGGCCATGGCGCTCAAGTTGGCAATGGTGTCGAGCAGCGACTCGCCCTTGGAGGCCGAGGAGCGGGCAATGTCGAGGTTGATGACGTCGGCGCTCAGCCGAGTGGCGGCAATCTCAAAGGTGGTGCGGGTCCGGGTCGAGTTCTCGAAGAACAGGTTGAACACGCTTTTGCCGCGCAGCAGCGGCACTTTTTTGACCTCGCGGTCATTGACGCTGACAAAGTTGGCGGCGGTGTCGAGCACCTGCGTCAGGATGCTTTTGGGCAGGCCCTCGATGGAGAGCAGGTGGATCAGCTCCCCATGGGCGTTGAGCTGCGGGTTGCGCCGGGACAGCATGGCTAGCGCGCCTCCACTTCAAAGCTGAAGACGCCGGCAGCATCGCGGGCCAGCGCCAGCGACTGGCTAGGGGCCAGCACCACACGGGCGGAACAGACCTCGGCCTGCACCGGCAGCTCACGCCCACCCCGGTCCACCAGCACCGCCAGTTGCACGCTGGCCGGGCGGCCAAAGTCAAACAGTTCGTTGATCACTGCCCGCAGGGTGCGGCCGGTGTAGAGCACATCATCCACCAGCAGAATATGGGCGTCTTTCACATCAAAAGGAATGCGGGTTTGAGCGGCGGCGGTCATGCCTCGGCGGGAAAAATCGTCACGGTGCAAGGCCGAGGAAATGATGCCCGGTGGCCCGTCCAGCTGCAGGTCGCGTTGCAGCCGCTCGGCCAACCACGCGCCGCCCGAGGTTACGCCCACCAGGCGCATGCCCGGGCGAAAAATGCCGCGCACCCCAGCCAGCAGCGCCAGGTACAGCGCCTCGGCGTCCAGCGTCAGACTGCTCATGGCAGGCTCCTCAAAAACTGTTCCAGAATGATGCAAGCCGCTGCCGCGTCAGCGTCTTTGGCGCCAGCAGCCAGTGCCTCGGTGGTGCTGTAGCGCTCATCCACCTCAAACACCGGCAGTTGAAAGCGCCCGTGCAACTGACGGGCAAAGCGCCGGGCGCGCCGGGTGTTCTCATGGGCCTGACCGTCCGGGTGAAAGGGCACGCCCACCACCAGGGCGTCGGGTTGCCACTCGCGCAGCACCTTGGCAATGGCCACAAAGCGGGCATCGCCCTCAGCCTGCACCGTGCCATGCGGTTGCGCAGTGCGCAGGAGCCGGTTGCCCAGCGCCAGCCCTGTGCGCTTTTCGCCAAAGTCCACGCCCAAAAAGGTTTGCAAGGCTGCGGCCACTACAACTGGCTGGGCCAGTGCCGCGGCCTCGCTCATGCGTGGCCCACGTCGGGCGAAAGCATCCAGGCTTCCAGCCCGAGCAGTTTCAAGGCCCGGTCATAACGCTCGGCCACCGGCGTGTCAAAAATCACGTTGGGACTCGCCGCGACGGTCAGCCAGCTGTTGTCCGACAACTCAGACTCAAGCTGCCCTTCACCCCAGGCCGAGTAACCCAACGACACCAGCACCCGGCGTGGCCCGGCGCCTGTGGAAATGGCCTCCAGAACATCTTTGGACGTGGTCATCTCCAGGCCGCCCGGAATACTCATGGTGGAGGCGTACACCGGCGCGATGGTCTGGTCGGCCGCACCAAAAATAGACTCATGCAGCACAAAACCGCGTTCGGTCTGTACTGGCCCACCCTGGAACACCGGGGACGAGGACAAATCTTCGCGCCACAGGGGCAAGTCGACTTTTTCAAACAGTCGGCGCATGTCAATGTCGCAGGGTTTGTTGATCACCAGGCCAAGCGCGCCACGCTCGTTGTGCTCGCAGAGGTAGACCACGCTTCGGGCAAATACCGCATCCTGCAGACCTGGCATGGCAATCAGGAAATGGTTGGTCAGGTTGGTCAGGG
>JBIKZZ010000429.1:0-2765 GCA_044354435.1 Rhodoferax sp.
CGTTGCCGTTTGCGGCGCTGGTCGCCAGGCTCAATGGCGAGTGGTCCCTATGGCGGCGCTGGTGGCTGGCCATGTGGCTGGCACTCGTCACGCACCCGCTGCTGGACGCGATGACGGTGTACGGCACCCAGCTCGCGTTGCCATTCTCGAATCATCCGTATGGCGTGGGCAGCGTCTTCATCATCGATCCGCTGTACACCGTGCCGCTGCTGGTCGGCGGCATTTGGGCCTTGGTCAGTCGCGGTGGCAGACGCGGGTTGGCGGCCAATGCCGTAGGACTGGCCATCAGCACCGCGTACCTGGGCTGGACCTTCGCTGCCCAACAACACGTCGAGAACATCGCGCGCGCCTCACTCGTGCAACAAGGGCTGCAAGCCGAGCGATTGCTGGTATCTCCCACCGCCTTCAACTCGCTCTTGTGGCGCGTACTGGTGATGGAAGGTGGCAATTACCACGAGGGTTTTTATTCCTTGCTCGACGCCGATCGCACCGTACGCCTCGATCGCTTCGATCAAGGCGCTGCGTTGGAGCGCGAACTGCCGCCCATCGACGGCGTACAGCGCATCGCGTCGTTCAGCCATGGTTTTTACAAGTTGCATCAGGACGGCTCGAGCGTCCTGATCACCGACCTGCGCATGGGCCAGGAACCGGATTATGTCTTCGCCTTCGCAGTGGCGCAGCGGCTCAGTCCGCCGGTGCCTTTGGCCCGGATCGAGCAGATCGCCGTCCGGCCCGACCTTGCGCGTGGGTTGCCCTGGTTGTGGCGGCGCGCACTGGGCGAGCCGCTGCCGCCGCCACGCTGACAACGCGCTGCCGGATCGCCCAGACAGATGACTCTCAGCGGCATCTTTGGCGGGCGGTACTCCAATTCAAACAAGCTCGTGACCCAGCGCCTTTAGCTTGCTGGCCAGATGGGCAATGTGGGCCGGCCCCACCTCGCAGCAACCGCCCACGATCGTTGCCCCCATCCCCACCCAGAGCATGGCGAACTCGGCATATTTCTCAGGCGTCATATCGTGGCGGTGGGTCAGTTCTTTGACGGTCGGCGCATCTTTGAGGAAATTTTCCGAGATATGGGTGAAGCCATTGGCATAGGCGCCAAAGGGCAGGCCCAGCGCCTTCAGCGCGCCCAAAGCCGCTGCCATCGCCTCGGGAACCGAGCAATTGGCCAGAACCGCCGCCACCGGATAGCGCGCCACCACCGCCGCCAAACCCGAGACTGGCTCGCCCGAGCGCAGCTTCGTCCCGTCATGATCATCGACCGAGACCGACAGCCAGACTGGCCGCCCCGAGGCTTGCGCCCCTTTGGCCACGGCTTCTGCCATCGACAGCGAGGCCATGGTCTCGCACAGAATCATGTCCACATGCGGCCCCAGAATCCGCGCCACCTCGGCATATTTCGGCGCAGCCACCTCGACCGGTTCGGCCAGATCGGGGCGATAGGAGGCCTTCAGCGGCCCGATCGACCCGGCAATCCGCACGTTCCTTCGTTGACCCTTGGCCTCATGGGCCTCGACCAGGGCGCGCAAGTGCAGCGAATGGAAGAGGTGATCCAGGTCGACGCGTTCCAGCCGGTCGTGATGGATGGCATAGGTGTTGGTCGTGGCCACCGTGGCCCCGGCGTTGAAGTAATCCTCGTGGATCTCGCGCACCATGCCGGGGTGGTCCATCATGACCCGCGTCGCCCACAAGGGCGTCGGCTCGTCGCCCGACCGCGCCAACAGTTCTTGCCCCATTCCGCCGTCCAACAATGTGATCTTGGCCATGTCGCTCTCCTGCTTTTTTCCGAACCATCTACGCCGCACGTTCGAAGCACAAAGAAATTGCACCGCTGGCGATGGCTGCATGACGGACCCATTCATCCGAATCAACCTGCCAAATACAGTTCCACGCGATCGGTGGTCCAGGTCGCTATTCCGGTGCCAAAGAAGTCGGCATCTTCTGTCCATACAGGACAGGCTACCCGCCTGCCCAGAACCGCTCGAATCAGGATGTTGGCATCCAAAACGATGGCTTTGCTGCTCATGCCACCACAGACACCGGTTTCTTGGGCGTGCTTGCGCGTTTACGGGTGGTTTTGAATTCAGCCACCACGGCGTCCACATCAATGCTCTTGGCTGCAAGCAAGCGGTCCAAAGTCTTGCTGGCCTTCTTCAATGCAGCAACGTCAGCTTCCGCCTGGCCGTGGGTCGGGATGAAGTAACCAATGGTTTGCCCATGGCGCGTCACGGCCACTGGCGTGCTTGACGCAATGAATTCGGCCATGCCGGCTCGGAATTCGCGAATCCCCACTTTGGTTGCTTCCATCACTTTTCCTTTGAGTTCAAATGCATATTGTGGATTCAAGTGTACACAAAACGGTTGGGTGATGTGGTCCGCCAGGACCATGACTGTCATTTAGCTGGAACTTGGAGGATTGCCTTGTCTCGCGACTCTCCGGTTTGACCGTATCGTCGATTCGGCGAATGATGAAGTTCTGTTTACCGGGCGGTATTGACCTAAAGGCCTCGGTCAAATATTCGGCTTTCAGTGCGCTCATTAGATCTGCAGGAATCACCGCTGGCGATGGCTGCATGACGGACACTGGGCAGAAATGGGCGCTGCGGTGCTGGGCATGGCGCAGGCCACCGATGGCTTGCAGCCATTGCCGAGCAAAGGCCTGCGCCACCGGCACTGCCAACCAACTCCCCCACCCCCCCCCAACTTGAGTATTTTCCAAATCAGGTATGAGCCTGAGCCTTGTGTGATTCGGTAGTCTGAATCAG
>JBIKZZ010000104.1:0-9805 GCA_044354435.1 Rhodoferax sp.
AGCCGGGCGGCACGCCCGCGACCCCGAGGCAGGAATACATGCAACATTTTTCTATCTGGTCATTGCTGCGCAATGGCATGTCGTACCACGAGGGCTGGCAAAAGCACTGGCGCTCGCCGTCGCCCAAGCGCGAGTACGACGCCGTGGTGGTGGGGGCTGGTGGCCACGGGCTGGCCACCGCCTACTACATGGCCAAAGAACACGGCATGCGCAACATTGCCGTGGTGGAACGCGGCTGGCTGGGTGGCGGCAACACCGCGCGCAACACCACCATCGTGCGCTCGAACTACCTCTGGGACGAGTCGACCGCGCTGTATGAAAAAGCCATGAAGTTGTGGGAAGGCCTGTCGCAGGACATCAATTACAACGTGATGTTCAGCCAGCGCGGCGTGATGAACCTAGGCCACAGCCTCCAAGACATGCGCGACATCGAGCGTCGGGTCAGCGCCAACCGGCTGAATGGGGTGGACGCCGAGGTGGTCAGCCCGGCGCAGATCAAGGAAATGATTCCTTTCATCAACCTCAACACCCGTTACCCGGTTCTGGGAGCTTCCTTGCAGCGCCGGGCTGGTGTGGCACGGCATGACGCCGTGGCCTGGGGCTACGCCCGAGCCGCAGATGCCTTGGGCGTGGACATCATCCAGAACTGCGAAGTGACCGGCATCCGGCGCGAGAACGGCGCGGTGGTCGGTCTGGACACGGCGCGCGGCTTCATCAAGACGCCCAAGGTGGCTATCGTGGCAGCCGGCCACTCCAGCGTGGTGGCCAGCCTGGCTGACATTCGGCTGCCGATTGAGAGCCACCCGCTGCAGGCCCTGGTGTCAGAGCCGCTGAAACCGATTTTCCCGAACGTGGTCATGAGCAATGCCATCCACGCCTACATCAGCCAGTCTGACAAGGGCGACCTGGTGATCGGCGCCGGCATCGACGCCTACACCGGCTACGGCCAGCGTGGCAGCTACCAGACCATCGAGCACACGCTGCAGGCCATCGTCGAGATGTTCCCGCTGTTCTCACGCGTGCGAATGAACCGCCAATGGGGCGGCATTGTGGACGTGTCGCCCGACGCCTGCCCCATCATCAGCCTGACCCCGGTCAAGGGGCTCTATATCAACTGCGGTTGGGGTACTGGCGGCTTCAAGGCCACGCCCGGTTCGGGCTGGGCCATGGCGCACACCGTGGCGCAAGACCGGCCGCACGCGCTCAATGCGGCCTTTTCCCTGGACCGCTTCTACACCGGCCACCTGATTGACGAGCACGGCGCCGCTGCCGTGGCGCACTGAATCGGACTACCCCATGCTATTGATTGAATGCCCGTATTGCGGTGTGCGCGCCGAAACCGAATTTGCCTACGGTGGCGAGGGTGGCATCGCCCGCCCGCTGCAGACCGAGACGCTGAGCGACGAACAGTGGGGTGACTACCTGTTCATGCGCAAAAACCCGAAGGGCCTGCACCATGAGCAGTGGCGCCACGCCAGCGGCTGCGGCCGCTGGTTCAATGCGCTGCGCGACACCGTCAGTTACCGCTTTGAGGCGGTCTGGAAAATTGGTGAACCTGCGCCGGCCGCACTGGTCGCCAAGGAGCCAACATGAGCGCCGGCAACCGTCGTCTGAGCGCCGGTGGGCGGGTACAGCGCGGAGCACCTTTGCGCTTTATCTTCAATGGCCGCAGTTTTGAGGGTCTGGCCGGTGACACACTGGCCTCTGCCCTGCTGGCCAATGGCGTGTCCCTGGTAGCGCGCAGCTGGAAATACCATCGCCCGCGCGGCATTTTGAGCGCCGGCGTCGAGGAGCCCAATGCCCTGGTGCAGTTGTTTGACGGTGTCCGCACCGTGCCCAATGCGCGCATGACTGAGGTTGAGCTGGTGAACGGCCTGAGCGCACAGTCCATTCACGCCAAGCCCAGCATTGAGTTTGACCTGCGTAGCGTGAACGGCTGGTTTGCACGCTTTCTGCCGGCTGGTTTTTATTACAAAACCTTCATGGCCTCGCAAAAAGCCTGGCACTTTTTTGAGCACCATATCCGCAAGGCCAGCGGCCTGGGTGAGTCGCCACGCGAGGCCGACCCCGACCACTATGACAAGCGATTTGCTTTTTGCGACGTACTGGTGGCGGGTGGTGGGCTGGCGGGCCTGAGCGCTGCGCTGGCAGCGGGTGCCTCGGGTGCGCGTGTGATTCTTGCTGACGAACAGGCCGAACCAGGCGGTTGGCTGCTGTCCAGCGATGCCATAGTGGACGATCTGCCGGCCGCCGTCTGGGTTGAAGATGCTCTGCGCCGGCTACGCGCCATGCCCGAGGTCAAGATTCTGAGCCGAACCACGGTGTTCGGCTACCAGGACCACAACTTTTTGACGCTGGCCGAGCGCCGTGGCGACCACCTTGAAGGTGGCGTGACGCCAGTGCGCGAGCGGCTGTGGAAGGTGCGCGCCAAGCAGGTGGTGCTGGCCACCGGTGCCCATGAGCGTCCGCTGGTCTTTGCCAACAACGACTTGCCAGGGGTGATGTTGGCCTCGGCCGTCTCCACCTATATCAGGCGTTACGCCGTGCTGCCGGGTCGGCAGGCGGTGGTTTTCACCAACAACGACAGCGCCTACGACGCGGCACTGGCTTTGCACCAAGCCGGTGCGTCGGTGACGGTGGTGGACGCCAGAGCCGTGGCCGATGGTGCGCTCAGTGAACGGGCGCGCGGCCTCGGCCTGTCGATTCTGGCTGGCCAAGTGGTGGTGGAAGCAAGCGGCGGCAGGGCCGTCAACAGCGTCAAGATTTACCGGATGGATGGTCAGGGCCAGCTCCAAGGCGCTGCGGCCGCCCTCTCCTGTGACCTGCTGGCGGTCTCGGGCGGCTTCAGCCCGGTCATCCACTTGCATTGCCAGTCCAGCAGCAAAGTGGTCTGGAATGACACGCTGGCCTGCTTTCTACCTGGTCCGGCGATGCAGGCCCAGCGCTCCGCCGGCAACTGCCGCCAACCCATGAACTTGTCCGACTGCGCTCAAGATGGCACAGCGGCCGGCTTGGCCGCAGTGCTTGCCACCGGTCTGACTGCGCCCGCTGTGGCGTCACCGCATACCCCAACGCTGGCACCCGGCGCCTTACGCAAACTGTGGGAAGTGCCCCACCCCAAGCCCACCAGTCGGGCGCCAAAAAAGTTTGTAGATTTCCAGAACGACGTGGGTGCCAGCGATATTCATCTCGCGGTGCGCGAGGGCTTTGAATCTATCGAGCACGTCAAGCGTTACACCGCCATGGGTTTTGGGACCGACCAGGGCAAGACCGGCAACATTAACGGCATGGGCATAGCGGCCCAGGTGTTGGGGCGCACCATTCCCGAGGTGGGCACCACCACCTTCAGGCCCAACTACACACCGGTGACCTTTGGCCTGGTGGCCGGCCATGAGTTGGGCGACCTCTTTGACCCCATCCGCACCACCGCCATCCATGACTGGCATGCCAGCCATGGCGCCTTGTTTGAGGATGTCGGGCAGTGGAAGCGGCCCTGGTACTACCCGAAAAGCGGCGAAGACCTGCATGCCGCCGTCGCACGCGAGGTGCTGGCCGTACGCCGAAGCGTGGGCACGCTAGACGCCTCCACCCTGGGCAAGATTGACATTCAGGGGCCTGATGCGGCCGTGCTGCTCAACTGGCTGTACAGCAACGCCTGGTCCAAGCTGGAGGTAGGCAAATGCCGCTACGGCCTGATGCTCGACGAAAACGGCATGGTGTTTGACGATGGTGTGACGGTGCGCTTGGCCGAAAACCATTTCCTGATGCACACCACCACCGGTGGCGCGGCGCGGGTGCTGGCCTGGATGGAGCGCTGGCTGCAGACCGAGTGGCCGCATCTGAGGGTCTACCTCACCACGGTCACCGACCACTGGGCCACCACGGCAGTCGTCGGCAGCAAGGGGCGAGACGTGTTGCGCAAACTGTGCACCGACATTGACTTTGATGACACGGCTTTTCCGTTCATGTCCTGGCGTGAGGGCACAGTGGCCGGCGTCAAGGCTCGTGTCATGCGCATCAGCTTTTCGGGCGAGCGCAGCTACGAGGTGAACGTGCCGGCCGCCGATGGTTTGCTGGTTTGGGAAGCCATCCACACTGCGGGCGTCGAATTCGGCATCACGCCCTACGGCACCGAGGCCATGCACGTGCTGCGCGCTGAAAAAGGCTACATCATCGTCGGCCAGGACACCGATGGATCGATGACCCCGATCGACCTGGGCCTGGGCGCCATGGTGGCCAAGACCAAGGATTGCCTGGGCAAGCGTTCGCTAACGCGCTCCGACACCGTGCGGCCGGACCGCAAACAACTGGTGGGCCTGTTGACCGACGACCCGCAGGTGGTGCTCAAAGAAGGTGCCCAGATCACCGACAGCACCGATTTGTCGCAACTGCCGGTGCCCATGATCGGTCACGTGACGTCCAGCTACCTGAGCCCAACGCTCGGCCGCTCCATCGCTATGGCCGTGATCAAAGGCGGCCATCAACGCACAGGCGAAACCGTTCAAGTGGCGCTCAGCAACGGCACGACGGTGCGAGCGACGATCGGCTCCACCGTGTTTTACGACCCTCAGTCGGAGCGCCAAAATGCCTAAGGTTCATCAACTCCCCGTCTTCACGCCAAGCTCCAATCCACAATCCCTGCGGGTGGGCCAGCAGAGCTTGGCGATCGTTAATCTGCGCGGCAACGCGAAGGACCCCGCATTTTTGGAAGCAGTTCAGCAGGCACTGGGGCTTGCCCTGCCGGTGCAGGCTTGCACCACGGTGGCCAATCAGCGGCTACGCCTGGTCTGGGTGGGGCCGGACGACTGGTTTGTGTTTGGGCCTCAGGGCGAGCAGGCGGCGCTGGCCGAGGCGTTGCGCTCTGCGCTGGGCCAGCAACACGCCGCTGTGACCGATGTGAGTAGCGGCTACTTTGTCGTCAGCCTGGCAGGGCCGACGGCACAGGACTTGCTTGCTCAAGGCTGCCCGATGGATTTCCACCCCAATGCCTTTGATGTCGATCAAGCAGCCACCACCCATTTCCACAAGGTCGGCATCACCTTATGGAGAGGGTCCGATGCAACCGGTTTCGAGTTGCTGGTCCGACGCAGCTTTATCGATCATTTTTGGCAGCTTGTCGTTGCAGGCTCAAGCGAGTTCGGCATCTCTGTCGAGCTTGCGGCCTAAGTCATTCATCCGTCACAATCTGAGTCCCACCAAGGTCAACCCGAGCACTGCCCCACTGCCATGAGTCAACCCTTTGTACGATTCGATCATGTCGAGAAAAGCTACGACGGCAAACAGCTGGTTGTGCGCGACCTCAACCTTGACATCGTCGAAGGTGAATTCCTGACGCTGCTGGGCCCCTCAGGCTCAGGCAAGACCACCACACTAATGATGCTGGCCGGCTTCGAGTCCGCCACTTCGGGCGAGATTTACCTGGATGGTCGCCCGATCAATGCCATTGCGCCTGAACATCGCAACATCGGCATGGTGTTTCAGAACTACGCCCTGTTTCCGCACATGACCGTGGCCGAGAACGTGGCCTTCCCGCTATCGGTGCGCGGCGTCAAGGGCAGTGAATCCACTGACCGTGTCAACAAGGCGCTGGACAAGGTGGGCCTGAGCGGATTCCAGAGTCGGCGGCCAGCCCAGATGTCGGGCGGCCAACAGCAGCGGGTGGCGGTGGCTCGAGCCCTGGTGTTCGAGCCTAAATTGGTGCTGATGGACGAGCCGCTGTCGGCGCTGGACAAACAGCTGCGCGAGCAGCTGCAGTATGAAATCAAACGCCTGCACCACGAGCTCGGCCTCACCGTCGTCTACGTCACCCATGACCAAACTGAAGCTATGGCCATGTCGGACCGTGTGGCAGTGTTTCACCAGGGCCGCATCCAGCAGATCGACGCGCCAACCACCCTGTATGAACGCCCGTGCAATGCCTTCGTGGCGCAGTTTATTGGCGAAAACAACCAACTCAAAGGCCGCGTGTTGAGCTTTGACGGTGAACGCTGCAGCGTGCTGCTGGACGACGGCGCCACCGTGGTAGCCCAGTCGGCCGGCGCGCTCAAGGTGGGTGATGACACCCTGCTCTCCGTCAGGCCCGAACGGATTCACATCAACCCGGCCTCAGACACCCAGTCGACCCGGGTGAGCGGCACGGTGGTCGACGTGACCTACCTGGGCAGACATGCGCGCGTACGCCTCAAGGCGTGCGGGCTTGAAGATTTCATCGTTACGCTTCCCAACGATGGACGCGATCTGGCGCTGGCCACTGGCAGCACGCTGACCCTCGGTTGGCGCGCTGTTGATTGCCGGGCGCTGGTGCGCGAATGAGGGCGGTATTTATAAATATGTGGAGAACAATATGTTCGCAAAGTTTCAACTGAGCGCAGTGGCAGTCGCCAGTGCCGCCGTCCTTGCCGTCTTGCCCGGCACCAGTGCGGCGCAACAATCCCTGACCGTCACATCCTGGGGCGGTGCTTACACCGTGAGCCAGGTGGAGTCGATGCACAAGCCATTTGCGGCCCTGAAAAAGATCAACGTGGTGTCCCAGGACTACAACGGTGACTTGGCCGAAATCGCCGCACAGGTCAAGACAGGCAACGTGAAGTGGGACCTGGTCGACGTCGAGCCCGCTGAAGCCATGAAAGGCTGTGAAGAGGGTCTGTTTGAGAAAATCGATGCCAGCAAACTGCCACCCGGCGCAGACGGCACCCCTGCCTCCAAGGACTTCGGCGCTGGTCTGGTGCTGCCCTGCGCCGTTGCCAACATCACTTATGCCAACGTCGTGGCTTACGACAAGGCCAAATTGGGTGCCAATGGACCTAAGACCTTGGAAGACTTCTTCAACCTCGCCAAGTTCCCCGGCAAGCGCGGCATGCGCAGCAACCCCAGCGTGAACATGGAATGGGCACTGCTGGCCGATGGCGTGCCGGTGGCTGACGTCTACAAGGTACTGGCCACTCCGGCTGGTGTGGACCGTGCTTTCAAAAAGCTCGACACCATCAAGAGCAGCATTGTCTGGTGGAAAGCAGGCGCGCAGCCGCCGCAGTTGCTGGCCTCGGGTGAAGTCGTGATGACCAGCGTTTATCACGGCCGAATCGTTGATGCCAACCAGAAAGACAAGAAAGACTTTGCCCTGGTATGGGACGGTCAGATTCAGGTGCCTGACATGTGGGCCATTGTGAAGGGTGGCAAAAACGTCGAACTGGCGCAGGAGTTTGTCCGCTTTGCCACGGGCACACAGCCGCTGGCCGACCAGTCGAAGTACATCGCCTATGCACCAGCTCGTACCTCTTCGGTCGCCAAGATCCCGGCATCCAACCCCAACAAGGTCTGGCTGCCCAATGCTGGCCACGCTGGTCGCTCCATGCTGACCGACGCCAGGTTCTGGACCGACAACGGTGACGACCTGAACAAGCGCTTTAGCGCCTGGATGGCCAAGTAAAACGTGGACAAAGGCGAACAGACCAGCCTGATCCGGCGCCTGCGTAAAGCAGAGTGGAGGGGCCGCCTGCGCGCCTATGCGCTGATCGCGCCGCTGTTCGTCTTTGTTGCGTTAAGTTTCCTTCTGCCCTTGGGCAGTGTTCTGCTCAACAGCGTCTACGACCCTGTAGTCCCTGAGGGCTTGCCGCGCACCCTGCGTGCGCTGGCTGAGTGGAATGGTCCGCGTGACCAGGTCCCGCCAGAGCCGGTTTACGCGGCTTTGGCGCAAGACCTGAAAGAAGCGGCCCGAGCTGAGAAATCCGGCCCGATAGGTGGCCGCCTGAATATTGAAGAGACTGGCTTGCGCAGCGTTTTCATGCGCGCCGCCCGTCGCGTCAGCGCACAAGAGCAAGGCCCTTGGGCGCCATTTTTTGAGTCTGCGGACCCGGCCTGGGCCAAGCCCGCCATTTGGGGCACGATCCGTAACCTGGAGTCACCAGAGCACGCTCTGTTTTTTCTCTCGGCGGTCGATATGAAGCGCCAAAGCGATGGCGCGGTGGTACGCCAGAGCGAGGAGCAGAGGATCCACGTCACCATCTACTTTCGTACGCTGGGTGTGGCACTGACCGTGACCTTGGCCTGCCTTGCGCTCGGTTTCCCGATTGCCTACCTGCTGGCCCATCTGAAAGATAAAACGGCCAACATGCTGTTGATTTTGGTGCTGCTGCCCTTCTGGACGTCTTTGCTGGTCCGCACAACCGCCTGGGTGGTGGTGCTGCAAAAAGAAGGGGTGGTGAATGCCCTGCTGCAGTCTCTGGGCATCATCGCCGAACCGCTGCCGCTGATCTTCAATCGTTTTGGGGTGGTGGTGGCCATGACGCACATCCTGTTGCCCTTCACCATCCTGCCGCTGTATTCGGTCATGCGTCAGATCCCGGCGTCCTACGTTCGGGCGGCGCGCTCACTTGGCGCCAGTCCCAGCCTGGCCTTTTGGCGGGTTTATCTGCCACAGTGCGTACCGGGCTTGAGCGCAGGCGCCCTGCTGGTTTTCATCCTGTCGCTGGGGTACTACATCACGCCGGCACTGGTCGGCGGGGCGACCGACCAGCTGATCAGCCACTTTATTGCCGACAACATCGGGCGCTCGCTCAATTGGGGTCTGGCCTCCGCGCTGTCCAGCATTTTATTGGCGGCGGTGCTGGTGCTGTACTGGGCCTATGACCGTGTCGCAGATGTCAGTAATGTGAGGCTGGGCTGATGCAATTCCCCCCTTACACCACGTTCGCGCAACGCGCAGGGCACTGGGTTTTATGGCTGGCCTGTGGCGCCATTCTTGTTTTTTTGATTGCCCCGGTGCTGGTGGTCGTGCCACTGGCTTTTAACAATGAGCCTTACTTCAACTTCCCGGTGCGCGAATACAGCCTGCGCTGGTTCAATGAATTGTTTGGCAACCCGGTTTGGCTCTCCGCCATACGCAACAGCCTGGTCACGGCGACGCTGGCCACGGTGATTGCAACAGCCCTTGGCACGCTGGCGGCAGTCGGCTTGAATCACCGTAACCTGCCAGGTAAGAGGCTCATCATGGCCTTGCTGGTCTCGCCCATGATTGTCCCGGTTGTGGTGCTGGCGGTGGGTGCCTATTTCTTTTTTTCTCGTCTCGGTATTGCCAACAACCTGCTCGGCATCGTCTTGGTGCACGCGGTGCTGGGGGTGCCCTTTGTGGTGATCACTGTCAGCGCGACGCTGGCTGGCTTTGACATGGGTTTGCTGCGCGCAGCGCGTGGTCTTGGCGCCTCACCTCTGCTGGCCTTTCGGCGCGTAATGTTGCCCATCGTGTGGCCGGGTGTGCTGTCGGGCGCCCTGTTTGCCTTTGCCACATCCTTCGATGAAGTGGTGGTGGTGCTTTTCCTTGGCGGGCCGGGTCAAACCACGCTGCCGCGCCAGATGTGGTCCGGACTGCGTGAGCAACTGTCGCCCACCATTCTGGCAGCCGCCTTTGTGCTGATCATTTTCGCTGTGATCATGCTGCTGGTGCTCGAGATGCTGCGCCGGCGCAGCGCGGCTCTGAGGGGTCTGACCGAGTAGCCGCGCCGTCAGACTCGACGCTGACGCCTAAGCTACGCCGTTCCTAACAAAGTCCGTCATCCCCGCCCCCGATCAGGTCGAGGGCAGGCTGCAGCGGGGATCCATGGATTCACGGTCAGGCCGGGAATGACGTAAGGCGACGGATTTCCGGTCAAGCCGGGAATGAAGCTGAATACTCTTTTACAGCGCCTCGCGTCCTGCCTTCTTGCGCTCGTGCTCTTTCAGATAGCGCTTGCGCAGGCGGATGGACTTCGGCGTGATCTCCACGAGTTCGTCGTCATCGATGAACTCCACACCGTATTCCAGGGTCAGCATG
>JBIKZZ010000105.1:0-9791 GCA_044354435.1 Rhodoferax sp.
CTGGGCTGCAAACGCATCCTGATGTCCAACACCTGGTACCGCGCGCTGGCCCAGCCGAACGTGAGCGTATTGCCTGGGATAGCGCGGGTAGAGGGTGACCAGTTGGTGGCGGAGGACGGCCAGCGTTACGCGGCCGACATCATTGTTTTTGCCACCGGCTTTGAGGTGGCCAACCCACCCATTGCCGAGCGCATTGTCGGTGCCTCGGGCAAGCCGCTGTCCGAGCGCTGGCAGGGTTCGCCCGAAGCCTATTTGGGTACCATGACCTCAGACTGCCCAAACCTGTTTTTGACCTTCGGCCCTAACCTTTATACCTTTTCATCGTCTTTCGTGATGATCGAGGCGCAGCTCAAGCTCATTCTCTCGGCCATCACGACGGCTCGGCAAAAACGGCTGGCCACCATCGCCGTTGACCCTGCGGTTTTCCAACGCTACAACACTCAGACCCAGGCCGCCCTTCAGCGCACCGTCTGGAACAGCGGGTGTAGCAGCTACTTCCTGGACAAAAACGGGCGCAACAGCACCAACTGGCCTTGGACCACCTGGACCATGACCTATCGGCTCAAGCGCTTTAAGGTGGGTGATTTTCTGGTCGAACCCCGTGCCTAGGCGACGGCGCCCCGAAATGCCGACCCTGAAATAGCCCGACAATCGCACCATGCTTCAAACCCTGCGTTCCCGTGAAGCGGCTATGCCCTTCATTATGTTGACTGTGCTGATCGACATGATGGCCATCGGTGTCATCATTCCTGTGCTGCCACCGTTAGTGGCTGCATTCAGTGACTCCCAAGCTGACCAGGCCTACTGGTATGGCGTGGTGGCCTGCGCGTTTGGTGCGGCCACCTTTATAGGCTCGCCTGTCCTGGGCGCGCTGTCGGATCATTTTGGCCGGCGAAGGGTGCTGCTTCTGTGCTTTTTAGGTCTTGCACTGAGCTTCTTTGGCACAGCGCTGGCCACCACCTTGTCTGGTTTGATCGCCTGGCGTATTGTGGGCGGTGCCATGCAGGCCAATGCGGCGATCGCCAGCGCTTATGTGGCGGACATTTCGGCGCCGGAGCAGCGCGCCAAGCGCTTTGGCTTGTTGGGCGCCATGATGGGCTTGGGTTTTATCTTTGGCCCGGTGTTGGGTGGTTTGTTGGGTGCCATTGACCTCCATTTGCCGTTTTATGTGTCTGGCGTGCTTGCTTTGATGAACCTGGCCTATGGTTTTTTTGTGCTGCCGGAGTCGCTGCCGGCCAGCCGGCGCAAGCGCTTTGACTGGCGCAGTGCCAACCCGGTGACCTCATTGAACAACCTGGCGCAGCTGCGTGGCGTTGGCCCCTTGGTGGGGGTGGTGGCCTTCAGCGGTCTGGCTCAATATGTGTTGTACACCTGTTGGGTGTTGTACGGCACCTTCAAGTTTGGCTGGGGCCCGCGTGAAAGCGGTTGGTCATTGGCAGCGGTAGGGGTTGTTGCGTTGGCCGTGCAGGGCTTTTTGCTGGGGCGCATGCTCAAGGTAATCAGCCCGCAGCGGCTGGCCATTCTTGGACTGGTATCGTCCACGCTGGCTTACCTGCTATGGGGCGCAGCCACCGAGGGCTGGATGATGTTTGCCGTGATCGGCGTCAATATCTTTGGCGTGACTGTGGCCACCACTGTGCAAAGCATGATCTCGTCTGCTGCCGACAGCCGCAGCCAGGGCCAGACCATGGGCGCGGTGACCTCGCTCAACAGCCTGATGGCGGTGGTCGCGCCCATGTTGGGTGCGCCGCTGCTGGCGGTGGTGTCCCACTTGCCGCGTGGCGACTGGCGCATTGGCGCCCCATTTTTCTTTTGTGCCGCGCTGCAGGTGGTGTCACTGTACCTGGCCGTGCTGCATTTACGCCGTCATCGGGCGAAAGCCCCCTTTCATTTCTCCAACCCAACCTAAAGGATTCTTCAATGACCATCTCTATGTACCAGGCCAGCGTGCCCCGCCTTGTCAACGCCCTGAACAACCTGTCGCACGTGCTCGGCAAGGCCCAGGCCCACATTGAAGCCAAAAAAATCGACCCCAAGACTCTCCTTGAGTTTCGCCTTTTCCCTGACATGCTGCACATGACGCGCCAAGTCCAGATCGCCTCAGACACGGCCAAGGGTGTAGTCGCGCGCTTGGCCGGTATTGAGATTCCGGCCTATGAGGACAACGAGCAAAGCGTGGCCGACTTGCAGGCCCGGCTGGCCAAAACCGTGGCCTTTGTGCAAAGTGTGGCTGCAGCCCAAATTGACGGCACGGAAGACAAGGCCATCATCGTCAAGCGCGGCGACAAAGAAACGCACTACACGGGTATGCAGTTTTTGTTGGGTCATGCCTTGCCCAACATCTATTTCCACTCGTCGATGACCTACGCGATCCTGCGCCACTGCGGCGTCGAGATCGGCAAGCGTGATTACCTCGGCAACCCTTGACACCGGTCTTTCCATGGCGGTTGCGAGGCCACTAGCAGCAACGCCATGAAACTGTCGCGTCTGTTTCAGCCGCGCAACCCCTTGTTCTGGCTGGCCGTGGTGCTCAATGCGCTGTCGGCCATGCTGGCCTGGATTGTTCAAAACCGGGAGTTGCACGCCTGGTCCTCCTTGCTGGTGGGCGGGTTTGCTTCAGCTAATGCGCTGATCGGCACTTGGCTGGTCTGGCGGCTATTGCGGGGCAATTCAGATGCCACAAAAGACAACTGATGCCCGCCAAGAGCGTGCCGTCTTCAAACTATTGCTGAGCTTTCGGCCTTTCTTGCCGGTACGCTGGAGGTGCACTTCACGGTTCCTGACAGCGACGACAGGCGCTGCGCGCACATCGTCACGGCTGCGCAGAGGCTCGGTTATGCCCGACTGAATCGGCCTGACAAAGGGGTCATACTTCGCTACTTGCAGCGCACCAGCGGCTACTCGCGGGCTCCAGTGACCCGTTTGCTTTGCAGAGTCGGCTTCTGTGCATTTGCTCAAACGCGCTTTTTGCGTCTATGGCGATACCCGGTTTGAGCGTTTGGCCAGCCTGTCAGTGTCGCACCTGTACAACCTGCGCCACAGTACGACCTACTTGAACCAGCGGGTCAGCTTTACCAAGACCTGCCGGGCGTCCAGGCTTTGTCCGTATCGACTCGGTGCATCAAGGCGATCTCGACGGCACCAAGGGGGCGCATCCTGCAGTTGCTTAAATTAGAGGACCAACTGCGCCTGACGACCCAGCATTTCATGGTGCTGCCAGACATTGTGCGGGCGACCGACCTTGGCGCGGTCATGCCGCATAACATTGCGCTCGAATTTGCGCAGCATGGCGGCTACACCATTGCCCAGCCCCCGTTCCCGCTGCGGGATTTCACGGTCAGCCTGCACTGGAGTCGGCGCTACCAAGATGACCCGGCCAATCTGTGGTTGCGCAAGCTGGTGGTTGAGCTGTTTGCGGGTTAGGCTGGCGTGCGGATTCGTCACTATGCAAGAGCGGGTTGCCCTCGGCAAGGTCACCGTTGTCAACCGTTCTGTCGTGCCATGCGTTTTTAGCGGTGCCCCCAAATTTGGCGGGGGTGGTGTCTGCAGATGCTCCCCCGGGAGGATGCTGCATGCTCCTATCTTGTAAACTCGGATGGTCCATCAGGACAAATTTGTAAACTTTAATAATTAGGAGACACTATGCGTAAAATTTTTGTTGCTGTGATCGCTGCTTCTTTTGCAACCTTGTCTATGGGCGTTTTCGCAGCGGCTGATAAAGTCGATTGCAAAAAACTTGAGGGTGACAAAAATCACAAGTGGACTGATGCAGAAAAGAAGGCTTGCCCTGCTAAAAAGTAAGCCAGCGACATCTGGACAAAAAAAGCGGGCTTCGGCCCGCTTTTTTATTGTGCCGTTACCGGGCGATGGATGATGCCGGGATCGCCCGGCTTTTTTGCGCCACAGCGGGGCCACAGAGACGAGCCCAGTAGTCTCTCTATCCGGGCAGGTCGCTCATTTGGGTAAATTGACTACAGACTTCACCAGATTTGCAAAGCTACTGAAGAAGTTTCCCAGTCCGCACCAGATCGTCCAGGGCGGTAATAGCCTCGATAAAATCGGTCATGACCCTTACGCCCGCGGGTGCTCGTCTGACCTTTGACAAACCAGCCCCTCCCGCCCACAAGAGCATTTTTGATGGGAGCAAACGCCGCAAATGAGCCAGCGTTGGCACGACATCGCGAGGGGGATACGAAAAACTGAATGTCAGCGCAACCACATCAGCTTTGCACTCTACGGCTGCCAGCTTCAAACTGTTCAAAGGAATATCGGTTCCAGCGTTTACGATATAAGCACCGGCTTCTGCCATCACCGCCTCGACCATTAGCAGGCCAAGCTGATGGCGCTCGCCTGGGGGCAAGGCAAACAAAAAAATTGGAAAAGCAATCTTTGGTTTTAATTTGAATGTTTGCGTAATTAAATAACGCTCAATCATCGAAGTGCAAAGGTGCTCGTGAAACACATCGATTTCGCCGCTGAGCCAGGCATCTCCAACGCCAACCATCAGTGGGGCAATCGTGTGTTGGACAAAGTCCAACATAGTGCTCTTGGCACGTCGTTTGCGCAGCAAGGCCTTAAATGCCTCACTGTCGGCGTGCTTGAGTAGTTTGATGAAAGCGTTTGTGGACTCTGAACGCACTACATCGGGTTTGAATAGGTTCAGATCAGCAGCCATTTTCAAATTTTCAGCTGACGTCTTGGCGACGACTTGACCGGGGCGCAGCCCAGCCTCCAGCAGGCGTTTGATTACCATGAGCCTGTCGATAGATTCGCGTGCATAAACGACTCTGCCGCTTACGTCATATTGCACTGGGGGAAAGCCAAATCGTTGGCGCCACTTTCGTAGCTGCTCAATGCCAAAGCCCGTTAAACGCTCGATTTCGGACTGCAAGACAAAGGCATTGTTTGGCATGACCACTCAGCGTAACAAGAAAAGAAACATTTGTCCCCGCTGTTTTGTCCCAGACAAAAGCCTTAAATTTCTGGTGTGCGCGAGGAGTAGCCAAAGCAATCTTGCGGCGTGCGCGACTAGCCGGTAATCCAAAAGCTTGTCGCTGACTTGATGCCCAAAGCGCAAGGGATTCGAGCAAATGTGTTAGCTGGACCGGACAATTTGAGACTGAGCGTTACCTCAACACCATGCGCCAAATCTTGGCGTATTCATCGGAGCGAAGCCATGGCAACGGCAGAAGAAACTACGTCGATCGAAATACGGACCGGTTGGGCAAACGAACACTGGAGACTTTTCTTCTCGGAAATGCCGCTGCGCATAACGAGTTTGGGATCTTTATTGAACCCAACGGCAATCATCCTTAGAACAGCCGAAAACGACGTAACATTCTCAGCGCATGACTGACTTTTTGAAGATATCTGCGGGCGACCATTGAGTTCGTAGCACCCAAGGTCGGCTGCGTCCAAACGCTTCGTGAATGAGTCTGGAAACAGGAAGTCGGCACCGTGCCGTCGATCATTACAATATTTCCACTGCAATTTTTGGAGCGCTGAGCCATGCAGCCGGGTAAACCGGCAGCTATGGAAGACTTCTCACGAAGACTTCTCACGCCCCTGTACTGGTGAAGAGGGGTGACATGCTTGAAGCACTTTTTCTACTGTACTTTCTGGTGCTGCTGGCGACCCTGGTGTTTAAAAGCCGCATCGTCACTGGGCCTTGGCTATTTTTGTTGCGGGCCTTTTTCCCGAACTGGAAGTTTTTTCACGCGACCGGCAATGTGCCCCATCTCTATGCTCGCTGGGCGCCACTGAAGACCGAGCCCATGGATACCCTGCAATGGTCTGACTGGATGTCTATTTTTCCGCGCCACCCGCGCCGCCTTGTGCATCTCTTCCACAACGCAGATACCAATCTGGCCCTGGTACAACAAAACCTGGTAGAGCATCTGGCTTCGGACTTGCACTACCTGGCGCCGGACGCGGACGCGCGCGACCTGGTCAGTTACCAATTGGTTTCGCGCATGGTCTGCCTAAGACTGCAGGCGCACAGCCCGGACTGCGCGCTCGGACAATTTGAAGTTCGCATGGTGCTTGATGGACCCACGGGCTTGCTATTCGAGGACACCATGATGCGCTCGCCGGTGTTGCCATGCCAGTAAGCAGTGCTGCCCGCGCGCTGGAGGTCTTGCTGGCCTTGAGCCTGCTGCTGCAAACCCTGGAATACCTGCGCATGCGCCAGGCCTTAACGGTGCAAGGCCTATGGGCCTGGCCGGTGCAGCGCGCTGATATTCCGCCGGGCCCAGTGCAAAACCTGCTGGATACGCTGTTTGCAGACCGCGCCATGCACTGGCATCTACTGCTGCGCCTGCCTGTCTTGATATTGCTGGCCTGGCATGGCAGCAATCTGGTGCTGACAGTTTTTTTATTTGCCAGCCATGTGCTGATGCTGATTCGCTGGCGTGGCGCATTTAACGGCGGCAGCGATTTCATGACGCTGGTGGCCCTCAGCGGCTTGTTATTGGCAGAATTGGTCCAACTGGGTGGCGACCCGCATTTGGCTTGGCGTGCAGGCCTGTGGTACATCTGCCTGCAATCAATGACCTCTTACTTTATGTCGGGCTGGGTCAAGCTGATGCAGCCCGAATGGCGCAGCGGCCAGGCCATGATTATTTTTCTCAATGCTGCGATTTACGGCCCCCTTCCCGCGGTCAGCGTTTTGCGCAAGCCCTGGCTGGCGCGCCTGGGTGCCTGGGCATTTATCGGCTGGGAGTGTGCTGCGCCCCTGGTCCTGCTGGACCCGCTGGTGGCTTTTGTTTTCTGCGCTATCGCGCTGGTGTTTCATTTCTTGGTTTTCTGGTTTTTCGGCCTGAATCGCTTTTTTTGGGCATGGATAGTTACATTTCCCGCCATGCTTGCATGTTCGGCGCAGCGGGTTTTTTTGTAAGTTCGAGATACCGTGTTTTGATCTGGTGCTAACCAGTTGCTAGCCAGGTGCGAGCCCAAAAAAAATCCGCTATGGATTAGATAGCGGATTTTCCTTAATTTCATTGGTGCCGGAGAGATGAATCGAACACCCGACCTTCTCATTACGAATGAGCTGCTCTACCGACTGAGCTACACCGGCAACTGCAGAAATTATAGCCCCGGGGTCACGCTTGCCCCGCTGCCTCAGAGTGGTAGCGGGTGACGCGCTCTACCTCGTTTTTGGAACCCAGGATGACGCTGACGCGTTCGTGCAGCTTGGTCGGTTTGATGTTCAGGATGCGTTGCTGGCCGTTGGTGGCGGCGCCGCCGGCCTGTTCGATCAGCCAGCCCATGGGGTTGGCCTCATACATCAGGCGCAGTTTGCCTGGTTTGTCGGGCTCGCGCTGGTCCCATGGGTACATGAACACGCCGCCGCGGGTCAGGATGCGGTGCACATCGGCCACCATGCTGGCAACCCAGCGCATGTTGAAGTCTTTACCGCGTGGGCCTTCTTTGCCTTGCAGGCATTCGTCGATGTAGCGGCGCACCGGCGGCGCCCAGTGGCGCATATTGCTCATGTTGATGGCAAATTCTTTGGTGTCTTCAGGGATGCGCACATGCTCTTGCGTCAGGGTGAAAGAGCCCTGCTCGCGGTCCAGGGTGAACATGGCCACGCCCGCACCCACAGTCAGCACCAGGGTGGTTTGCGGGCCGTAGACGCAGTACCCTGCGGCCACTTGGGCTGCGCCGGCTTGCAGAAAATCTCCTTCAGACACCGCTTTGCCTTCGGGTTTGACCAGCACGCTGAAGATGGTGCCTATGCTCACATTCACGTCGATGTTGCTGGAGCCGTCCAATGGGTCAAACAGCAGCAGGTATTCGCCCTGCGGGTAGCGGTTGGGCACGATGTAGATGTTGTCCATCTCTTCGCTGGCCATGGCGGCCAGGTGGCCGCCCCACTCATTGGCTTCTATAAGCACCTCGTTGGCGATGATGTCGAGTTTTTTCTGCACCTCACCCTGCACGTTTTCGCTCTCCGCGCTGCCCAGCACGCCGCCCAATGCGCCCTTGTTGACGGCCTGGCTGATGCTTTTGCAGGAGCGAGCCACCACTTCGAGCAGCAGGCGCAGCTGGGCCGGGATGAGACCGCCCACCCGCTGCTGCTCAACCAGGTAGCGGGTGAGGGAGATTTTGGACGACATGTCAGTCCTCCAGCGCGCGGCTGACCACCTCACGCACGTCGTTGCTCAGGTCGGTCTTGGCGGCGACGCGGGCGATTGCCTCGTGGGCGGCACTTCGGTAGGGTTCGGCCAGCTTTTTCCAGCGGTCCATGGCTCGTGCCAGACGCGCTGCCACTTGCGGGTTGGTGCTGTCGAGCTCCAGCACGCGTTCGCTCCAGAACACATAGCCGGCGGCATCCTGCCGGTGAAAGGCGCCTGGGTTGGCACTGCAGTAGCTGAAGATCAGGCTGCGCGCGCGGTTAGGGTTGCGCAGGTTGAAGTCTGGGTGGTTCATCAGTTGGCGCACCGCCGGCAGCACCTGGCCGCCGCGGTCGCAGCTGCCGCCCTGCAGGGCAAACCATTTGTCCAGCACCAGGTCTTCGCCCTTGAACAGGGCATGAAAACGCGCCAGCGCAGCAGAGGCCAGCTCGTGCCCGCTGTTGACCAGAGCCGACAGCGCATTGACGCGGTCGGTCATGTTGTCGGCGTCTTTGAAGCGCTGGTAAGCCTTGCCAGGCCAGACTGTGTCGCCGCTGTCGCGGGCGGCCAGGCAGAGTTTGGCTAAAGCCATGCCAGCCAAGGCGCGACGGCCGGCCGAGACCGGCTCGGGCCGGTAGCCGCCATTGTCTTTGTGGGCCTCAAAAGCCCAGGCCCAGTCAGCTTGAAGGGCAGTGGCCAGTTGCAGGCGCATGGCTTCGCGCACCGCGTGAATGCGCTGCGGGTCTACGACCTGCAATTGCTCAGCGATGTAGGTTTCAGACGGCAGTGTCAGGGCCAGCTCCTTGAAGGCGGCGTCCAGTTGGTCTGATCGCAGCAACTGGCGCATGGCTGAGACATAAGCTTCCGAGAGCACGCCAGCCCTTGCTGCAGCTGGTTCTTCAGCTATAGATTGCATAGCGCTTCGCAGCGCCAGGCGCTGGCCGGCCTCCCAGCGGTTGAAGGGGTCAGGGTCGGCAGCCAGCAGCGTGAGCAGCTGGGTATCGCTGTAGTCGATGTCCAGCACCACCGGTGCGCTGAAACCGCGCAGGATGGAGGGTACCGGCTCTTCGGTCACCTCAACAAAGGTGATGGACTGGGCGGCTTCGGTCAATACCAGCAAGTGGCTGTCGGTGCCAGCTGCACCAGGGACAGTGCGCAAGGGCAGGGCGCCACCGTTCAGGCCGACCAGGCCTAGGCTGACGGGGATCACAAACGGCGCCTTGTCAGCTTGCCCCGGCGTGGCCGGGCAGCTTTGGCTCAGGCTCAGGTCGTAGTGGCCACTGGCCTGCACCCGGGGCGTGCCGGCCTGGCTGTACCAGCGCTTGAACTGCGGCAGCAGGCGGGCCAGTTCAGAGTCGGGGTTGGCGTCGGCTATTGCCTGGGCAAAGTCGTCGCAGGTCACGGCCTGGCCGTCGTGGCGGGCAAAGTACAGCGTCATGCCCCGGGCAAAGCCAGCGCGGCCAACCAGGGTTTGCATCATGCGCACCACTTCAGCGCCTTTTTCGTAGATGGTGACGGTGTAGAAGTTGTTGATCTCAATATAGCTGTCAGGTCGCACCGGGTGGGCCATTGGACCGGCGTCTTCGGGGAACTGGGCGGTGCGCAAAACGCGCACGTCTTCAATGCGTTTGACGGCGCGTGCTGAAGCGTCGGCGCACAGGTCTTGCGAGAACTCCT
>JBIKZZ010000431.1:0-2723 GCA_044354435.1 Rhodoferax sp.
CAATACAGCAGACTTTGCGCGCTTCTTGGCCATGCGGCCGGAATAGACCTAGAACTTCATCCGATTCCATTTACCGAGCAATTTTCCATGCAAGCCTCCTCGACCATTGATTCTGCCGAAAAAGCCTCTCAAAAGGCGGTAGAGAGCACCATGCTCAGCCCGCGCTTCTACACCACTGACTTTGCCGCAATGGATCGTCTTGACATCTCATCGATGCGCAGTGAGTGGGACACCATGATGGCTGAGTACGAGGGAGACAACAACCATGACCACTTTCAGAGAACGCCTGAGTTCGCTAAGGAAGTGGCGGAGCGCTTCTCCCAGGTGAGCCCGGAAATGCGTCAGGAATTTCTGGATTTCCTAATCTCCTCGCTGACCTCGGAGTTCTCGGGATGTATTTTGTACAACGAGATTTTCAAGAACGTTGAGAACCCAGACATCAAGCAATTGATGCGATACATGGCGCGGGACGAATCCCGTCACGCCAGCTTTATCAACCAGTCGCTCAAGGACTTCGGTCTGGGTATTGATCTGGGTGACCTCAAGCGTACCAAGGCTTATACCTATTTCAAGCCGAAGTACATTTTCTACGCGACCTACTTGTCTGAAAAAATCGGTTACGCGCGCTACATCACGATATTTCGCCAACTGGAAAAAAACCCGGACAAACGATTCCATCCGATCTTTCACTGGTTTGAGCGCTGGTGCAATGATGAGTTCCGCCATGGGGAGTCTTTCGCGCTGATCATGCGGGCCAACCCGCATCTGCTGCGTGGTGGAAACGTCTATTGGATCCGCTTCTTTTTGCTGGCGGTTTACGCCACCATGTACGTGCGCGACCATACCCGCCCTATGTTGCACCACGAGATGGGGCTTGAGTCAGACTCGTACGATTACGACGTATTCCGCATCACCAATGACATCACCCGGCAGGTGTTCCCGGTCAGCCTTGATATCGATCATCCCGCTTTTCGCGAAGGCTTGTCGACGCTCTTCAAAGTGCAGACTGAGATGAACAAGGCCAAGAGCAGGGGTGGACTGATCGGCAATTTGCAGCGGGCTCGCTGGGCCATCACAGGGGCCGTCACTTTTGTTCGTCTGTATTTTTTACCGGTCCAACGGCACGAGCTTCCGGCACAGGTTCGCATGCTTCCCGCTTGGTAAAAGCGCGCTCTTGCCTACTGAAAGCCAAGGATGAACGATGTCGTCATTGCTCTGGGATTCGCGATTTTTATCTGGTGGTTTAGCACCGGGATCGTGATTCTGCTCAATCGGATGTCGCGCTCGGCGGTTGTGTTGAGCCTGGCTCTATCGTCTCTTCTTGGCACTGCTGCGTTGTTTGGTCTAGCGCATACCGCGCAGCAATCTAGCATGACGGGTGCTTATTGCGCTTTCACTTGTGCCCTGTTGGCTTGGGGCTGGAATGAGCTGAGCTTCTTGACCGGGTGGATCACCGGCCCGCGCACCACGGCCTTGCCGAAAGGGGCGACGGGGTGGCCCCGCTTTATGGAGTCCTTTCGGGCCGTGCTGTGGCATGAACTCGCCATCTTGGTTGTGGGCGTGGCGATCCTTGTGATGACATGGGATGCACCCAACCAAGTCGGGACCGGCACCTATCTGGTGCTTTGGGTGATGCGTACCAGCGCCAAGCTCAATCTTTTCTTCGGGGTGCGTAATTTGAGTGAGGCGTTTCTACCTGTACATCTGGCGTATTTGGAAAGCTTCTTCCGCCGCCGGCCTATCAACGCCTTCTTTCCCTTTTCAGTAGTGGCTGCCAGTGGTGTCCTGCTCATGCTGGTCAACTTTGCCTCGAGCCCCTTCACGAATCCGGCACAAGTGGTTGGGGCCACATTGGTGGGTACCCTGCTTACGCTGGCCATTGTGGAACACCTGATGCTGGTTCTGCCGATGGATACCACGGCGCTATGGCGTTGGGCCATACGCAAGCGCCAGGGCACAGTGGCCGATCACCCATTTGAAACCAAGGGGCCTGTGTCCGATATGGAAAAACATGACAAGTTACTTCAAATCCGTTGATGGGCTCGGGGGGGGTGGCGGTGTCAGTGGCGGATCACTCACGGTCGGGTTGCGTACCAGTGCAAGTGCGCCTACAGCGGTCGTCATAGGTACTGGCTTCGGGGGTCTGGCTGCGGCCATCAGGCTCAGTGTCAAGGGCTACCGTGTGCAAATGCTTGAGAAGCTGGATGCGCCCGGCGGTCGAGCTTATGTCCACAAGCAAGATGGCTTCACCTTCGATGCTGGCCCGACGATTATCACTTTGCCTCACTTGATCGAAGAGCTGTTTACGCTGTGCGGGCGGCGCATGCAAGACCATGTCGACTTGAGGTTGATGGCCCCTTTCTATCGAATTCGCTTTGACGACGGGACACATTTTGATTACAGCAACAACGATGAGTCGATGCTGGATCAAATCGCTCAAATTAGTCCGGAGGACGTTCAAGGCTTCAAGGATCTGATGGTGGCTTCCGAGCGCTGTTTTCAGCTGGGGTTTCAGGAATTGGGTATGGTCGCTTTTGAGTCGCTTGGCGACGTGGTCAAAGCGATGCCCAATCTTGCTCGCATGCAGGCCTGGCGTTCCATTTATAGTTTGGTGTCGCAACATATTCGGCATCCCAAACTGCGAATTGTCATGAGTTTTCACCCGCTGCTGATTGGCGGGAACCCCTATTCGGTGACTTGTGTCTATGCGCTTATTCATGCGC
>JBIKZZ010000432.1:0-2719 GCA_044354435.1 Rhodoferax sp.
TGAAGATTTGGTTGACAGCGCGCTGGCGCATGCCAAGAAAATAGGCGCCACTGATGCGGCAGCTGAAGCCTCGGAGGGCAGTGGCTTGAGCGTCTCGGTGCGCAAGGGCGAGCTCGAAAACGTCGAACGCAACCGCGACAAGTCGCTAGGTGTCACGGTCTACATCGGCAAGCGCCGGGGTAATGCCAGCACCTCTGACTTTTCTGCGGCCGCCATAGAGCAGACGGTTCAGGCGGCGTTTGACATCGCCCGGTTTACCGCGCAAGACCCTTTCGCCGCGCTGCCAGATGCCCGTGACATCGCCCCGGCCTCGCGCCAGCGCACTGACCTGGACCTGTTTTGCCCTTGGGCCATCACGGCTGAACAGGCGGCAGTTTTGGCACTGCGCGGCGAGACTGCGGCCCTTCGGCTTGACCGGCGGATCACCAACAGCGAAGGCGCCGGAGTATCTGCCCAGCAGTCGCATTTTTTCAGCGCCCACACCCGGGGTTTCCGGGGTGGCTACGCCAGCTCGCGCCACTCGATGTCGGTATCACCGATTGCCGGCAAGGGCAATGACATGCAGCGCGATGCCTGGTACACCTCCATGCGCTATCCAGAGGACTTGGCCGAGCCCGAGGCGGTGGGCCGCTACGCCGCCGAGCGGGCCTTGAGCCGGCTCAAGTCGCGCAAGATTGCCACCACCGAATGCTCGGTCCTGTTTGAGTCGCCGCTGGCAGCGGGCCTGTTGGGCGCTTTTGTGCAGGCCATCAGCGGTGGTGCTTTGTACCGCAAAAGCTCGTTCCTGCTCGACTCACTGGGCAAACGGGTGTTGCCGGCGCACATCGACATTTTTGAAGATCCGTTTGTCAAGCGCGGTAAGGGCAGTTCGCCGTTTGACGATGAAGGCGTGCGTGTCAAGCCGCGTCAGGTGGTGGAAGCAGGGCGGGTGCAGGGCTACTTTTTGAGCAGCTACTCGGCACGCAAGCTAGGCATGAAAACCACTGGCAACTCCGGCGGCTCGCACAACCTGACGCTGCACTCGCGCAAAACCCGCCCCGGTGACAGCCTGGATGCCATGTTGGAGAAGCTGGGTACCGGCTTATTTGTGACCGAGTTGATGGGCAGCGGCGTCAATTACGTGACGGGCGATTATTCACGCGGCGCCAGCGGTTTTTGGGTAGAGCGTGGCCGCATTGCCTACCCGGTGCACGAGATCACCATCGCCGGCAACATGAGGACCATGCTCAAGGGCATCGTGGCCGTCGGCGCTGACACCTACAACTACGGCGCCAAAGAGGTGGGTTCGGTGCTGGTCAACCGGATGAAGGTGGCTGGGAGCTGATGCTCTCGGGGAGGGTCAGCAGCTGACCCTTCCTTACCCCGCCAGCGCTGCCTTGACGGCGGCCGATACCTGCCCCATGTCCGCCTTGCCCGCCAGCTGAGCTTTGACCGCACCCATGACTTTGCCCATGTCGCCCGGGCCTTTGGCGCCGAGTTCGGTCACGATGGCCTGAACAGCGGCAGTCACTTCTTCTGCGCTGAGGCGCTGGGGCAGGTAGGCCTGGAGCACGGTGATCTCGGCGGATTCTTTGTCAGCCAGGTCTTGTCGTTGGGCCAGCAGGTAGGCGGCCACCGAGTCCTTGCGCTGTTTGATCAATTTATCCACGATCGCCACCATGGCAACGTCGTCTAACACCACCCGCTCGTCCACTTCTTTTTGCTTGGCAGCCGCCAGCAGCAGCCTGATGGTGCCCAGGCGCTCGCTGTCGCGGGCGCGCATGGCGGTTTTCATATCTTCGGTGATTTGGTCTTTGAGTGACATTGCAGTGCTCCTGGCAACAGAGTGGTTAGAGGTGACGGGTAATTAGGGGAGAGCATAAAAAAAGCTCGCCTGAGAGTCCCCGGCGAGCTTTGATCTGGCCTGGCAGGCCACTGACCGGGGTGACCCGATCAGTACATCTTTTTGGGCAACTGCATGGCGCGGATGCGCTTGTAGTTACGCTTCACGGCAGCAGCTTTCTTGCGTTTACGCTCAGCAGTGGGCTTTTCGTAAAACTCGCGTGCGCGCAAGTCAGTCAAAAGACCCAATTTCTCAATGGTGCGCTTGAAACGGCGCAGGGCTACATCAAACGGCTCGTTCTCTTTTACACGGATGGTTGTCATTACGTCATGTTGTCCAAAAGGTGCAGTGTTCAGCCAATGGAAGATCGGGCCATGTGACGGATGTTCTGCGATGTTCCCCGCTTAAAAGTTGATCAGGCAGCGGGGGTTTGCCAGCAAAGCCGTGGATTATAGCCCTACAAATTTTGGGTTTCAACCGAGTTTAAACCGAGTTCAGGCGCTGGCAGCTGCCGGCCGCAGGCGCGCCGCCATTCCCTGGGCGCAAGCGTAGCCGCTGGCCCAGGCCCACTGAAAGTTGTAGCCCCCCAGCCAACCCGTCACGTCGACGACCTCGCCAATGAAATACAAACCCGGCTGGCGAGACTCCATGGTTTGGCTGGACAGGGCCCGGGTATCCACGCCTCCGGCTGTGACCTCGGCCTTTCGATAGCCTTCGGTGCCGATGGGCGTCAGCACCCAATTGGCCAGCCGGTCAGCCAGTGCGGCCAGGGCTTTGTCAGAGGCCTCGTTGATGGGGCGCAGCCAGTTATGGCCCAGGGCTGAACCCTGCGCCACCCAGGCGTCGGCCAGCCGAGCTGGCACCAGCGCGCCCAGTTCGTTGGCAATCAGCCGGCGC
>JBIKZZ010000459.1:0-2718 GCA_044354435.1 Rhodoferax sp.
GAGTACACTTATCCACAGTTGCCGATTCAAACGGCAACTACCCGTCCTGGGTCAATATTGAATCGGCAGGGTGGGTCAATATTCAATCGGCGCGAACACTCAAAGAGTATGACGGCGCTTGGCATGTGCGAATTAATGACCAATGGCGACTGACTTTCAAATGGGGCGATGCCGGGCCGTATGACGTGTTGATCGAAGGCCCACACTGAGCGGCGAGTGTTTTTTAGGAAGTAAAGGAATGCATCATGTTTAAGAACGGTATGCGGCCTGTCCACCCTGGAGAGATCCTGCTGGAGGACTACATCAAGCCCCTGGGTATCAGTGTGCGGGCACTGTCGCTGGCCCTGCATGTCCCGTATTCGCGTCTGCGCGAAGTCGTGGATGGCAATCGCGGTGTGTCAGCGGATACCGCCCTGCGCCTGGAGCGCTATTTCGGTAGCGAGGCCCAAGGGTGGCTGAATCTACAAACAGCCTATGACCTGCGAGTCGCTGAAAAGCTCAACGCAAAGACGATTCACAAAGAAATTGCACCGCTGGCGATGGCTGCATGACGGACACCGGGCAGGTCATCAGTCCTCGTCGCGCAAGATCGTTTCGTAGTCTTGCCCGCCGTAAAAGACGCCGATGATAAACACCACCTCGGTATCTACACCGAACGCAATGACGGTCCGCTTTTTGTAGTTCGTGATGCGCAAGCCGGGTCGCACGTCATCACGTTGTGCTCCACGCAGGGGAAACGTGCACAGGCTTTCGCAGTAACTCACGATGGCCTCGGTGTATCGAGCCGCCACCTCGGGCGACGTTGCCCCCGCGATGTAGCGGTATAACTCGGCAAGCTGCTCCAGGGATTCCGGGCTGAAGACGACGCGATATGTCATTGCGCCTTGGCGTGCTCCGCGGCTAAACGGGTACGTACCTGGTCAGCCGTAACGGCGCGCGATGGGTCAGCTTTCAAGGCGTCATAGGCGGGGCCAACCTGGTTGGTCAGCCAGGTCTCCACGGCGCGATCACGCGCGATCAGCGCCCGCAGTCCGTCGCGGATCACTTCGCTTTCACTGGCGTATTCACCGGCCTGCACCTTGGACTTCACAACGTTCGCCATGTCGTTGGGCAGTGTGATGCTCATTTGTTGGGTGGTTCGCATGGCAGCCTCTTTTGATATGGATAGGATTCAATCCTACTCTTGCGCGAGCGGCCTGTCCAGCCTGAAGAGATCCTGCTGGAGGACTACAACCTCAAACGTCAATATTCCCCGCCCTAAGCGCATTGGTCTCAATAAAGTCACGCCGCGGCTCCACGTCGTCGCCCATCAGCATGGTAAAGACGCGGTCGGCTTCGATGGCGTCGTCAATCTGCACGCGCAGCAGGCGGCGCACGGTGGGGTCCATGGTGGTTTCCCACAGCTGGGCCGGGTTCATCTCGCCCAGGCCCTTGTAGCGCTGGCGGCTGGTGGCGTGTTCGGCCTGGGCAATCAGCCAGGCCATGGCGCTGCGGAAGTCGCTCACGCGCTCTTCTTTTTGCCGCTCGCCTTCGCCGCGCATCACCCGCGCGCCCTCGCCCAGCAGGCCCTTGAAGGTGTTGGCGGCTTCGGCCAGCGCGGCGTAGTCGGCGCCGTGCACAAAGTCTTGCGTCAGCACGCTGCTTTTCACGTTGCCGTGGTGGCGCCGGCTGATGCGCAAAATGGGTTTGTCGGTGCGCACATCAAATTCGCCCGCCACTTCGGCATCCGGCAGGCGGGCCTGAAGCGCGGCGGCTGAGGCCTCGGCGTCGGCCACGGTGTCCAGGTTAAGCGCCACGCCGTCCGCCACAGAGCGCAGGGCCTCGGCGTCCATAAAGTTGCGCAGCCGGGCAATCACGGCCTGGGCCACCTGGTGTTTGCGCGCCAGCTCGGCCAGTGTGTCGCCGGCCAGTGTGCTGCCCTGCGCGCCGCCGGTAAACACCGAGGCGTTGACCAGCGCAATGCGCAGCAAAAAGGTGTCTAGGGCGCTGCCGTCTTTCAGGTACAGCTCTTCTTTGCCCGCCTTTACCTTGTACAGCGGCGGCTGGGCGATGTAGATGTGGCCGCGCTCCACCAGCTCGGGCATTTGCCGGTAAAAGAAGGTCAGCAGCAGGGTGCGGATGTGGGCGCCGTCCACGTCGGCATCGGTCATGATGATGATGCGGTGGTAGCGCAGCTTGGCCACATTAAAGTCGTCACTGCCGGTGCTGCCGCCGGCCTTGCCGATGCCGGTGCCCAGGGCGGTGATCAGCGTCAAGATTTCATTGCTGGTTAGCAGCTTTTCGTAGCGGGCTTTTTCCACGTTCAAAATCTTGCCGCGCAGCGGCAAGATGGCCTGAAACTTACGGTCCCGCCCCTGCTTGGCGCTGCCGCCGGCCGAGTCGCCCTCCACAATGTAAATCTCGCACAGCGCCGGGTCTTTTTCTTGGCAGTCGGCCAGCTTGCCGGGCAGGCCCATGCCGTCCAGCACGCCTTTGCGCCGCGTCATGTCGCGGGCCTTGCGGGCAGCTTCGCGGGCGCGGGCGGCCTCAATGATTTTGCCAACGATGATCTTGGCATCGTTGGGGCGCTCTTGCAGGTAGTCAAACAGCAGTCGGCTCACAATGTCTTCCACCGGGCCGCGCACTTCGCTGCTGACCAGCTTGTCTTTGGTCTGGCTGCTGAACTTGGGCTCGGGCACCTTCACGCTCAGCACGCAGCACAGGCCCTCGCGCATGTCG
>JBIKZZ010000434.1:0-2715 GCA_044354435.1 Rhodoferax sp.
GCATCCTGTTCCAGGACGACCTGCTCTTTCCCCACATGACGGTTGGCGACAACCTGCTGTTTGCCGTGCCCGGCGGCCCAGCGGCCCAACGCCAAGCCCGGGTGCGACAGGCCCTGGCCGACGTGGAAATGGACGCCTTTGCCAATGCCGACCCCGCCACGCTCTCAGGGGGCCAACGAACCCGGGTGGCGCTGGCTCGCGCCCTGCTGGCCCAGCCGCTGGCGCTGCTGCTGGACGAGCCCTTTGCCCGGCTCGATGTAGCGCTGCGCGAGCGCATGCGCGCACTGGTGTTTGGGCTGGTGCGCACCCGCCAGATCCCAGCGCTGCTGGTGACCCATGACTTGGCCGACATAGCCGACCCGGCGCACCTCACGCATTTGCCGCCTGCGCCATGAGGGCCGGTTAACTGTGCGCCCTGCGCTAACATGGACCGCTCTGCCCACCGCCCCATGCTTGACCCCTACGCCACCGCTCTGATCCGCCGCCCGGTCACCGCCGCTGGCCGACAACTGGCGCGCTGGGGCCTGTCGGCCAACAGTGTCACACTGGCCGGCTTCGCTCTGGGCGTAGTTGCTGCGGTTTTGATAGCTAACAAGCTATACCTGGCGGGGGCTGGAGCCATATTTGGCTCAAGAATTTTGGATGCACTGGACGGCGCAGTCGCGCGTCAGGGCCAACCCACCGATGCCGGCGGCTTCCTGGACATTGCGCTGGACTTCCTGTTTTACGCCAGCATCCCCCTGGCCTTTGCCCTGGCTGATCCGACCCGCAACGCGCTGGCGGCGGCTGTGCTGCTGGCCGCCTTCATGGGCACCAGTTCCAGCTTCCTGGCCTTTGCGGCGCTGGCCGCCAAGCGCGGCCTGAACAGCACCGCTTATCCCGACAAATCCATTTTTTTTCTGGGCGGCCTGACCGAGGCCACCGAGACGCTGGCCTGTTTTGCCGTCATGTGCCTGTGGCCACAACACTTTGCGGCGCTGGCTTACGGCTTTGCCAGCCTGTGCGCCGTCACTATTGCCACCCGCATTTGGTGGGGCTGGCGGGCCTTGTCATGACACGCGGTCGGCTGCTGATTCTGGGCGCGCTGTTACTGGCGCTGGCCGGCTTTGTGGCGATGGACCTGGGCCGCTTTTTCAGTCTGGACTACCTGAAGGCCAGCCAGGCCGGGCTCAGCGCGTTGTATGCCGATGCACCCTGGGCGGTACGCGGCGCCTACTTTGCTCTTTACGTGGCAGTGGCATCGCTGTCGCTGCCCGGTGCCGCCATCCTGACGCTGGCGGGCGGCGGCATCTTCGGGCTGGGCTGGGGCCTGCTGCTGGTGTCGTTTGCCTCCACCCTTGGCGCCACTGTGTCCTTTCTGGCAGCGCGCTTTGTGCTGCGCGACAGCGTGCAAGCCCGCTTTGGCGCCCGGCTGGCGGGCATCAACCAGGGGCTGGCACGCGACGGCGCCCTGTATTTGTTCAGCCTGCGCCTGATTCCGGTGGTGCCCTTTTTTGTCATCAACCTGGCCATGGGCCTGACCGCCCTGCGCCCCTGGACCTTTTTCTGGGTCAGCCAGCTCGGCATGCTGGCCGGCACCGCGGTCTATGTCAATGCCGGCACCGAACTCGCCAGCATCAGTTCCCTGAGCGATGTCGCCAGCCCTGGGCTGCTCGCGGCGCTGGCCCTGCTGGGCCTGTTTCCCTTGCTGGCCAAGGCGGTGATGCTGGCCCTGCAGCGGCGCCGGGTGTATGCACGCTGGCGTGGTCAGCAGCCCCGGCGCTTTGACCGCAACCTGATCGTCATCGGTGCCGGCGCCGGCGGGCTGGTCTCGGCCTACATTGCGGCGGCCGTTAAGGCTCGGGTGACGCTGGTGGAGGCCAAGGTCATGGGTGGCGATTGCCTGAACTACGGCTGTGTGCCGAGCAAGGCCTTGATCAAAAGCGCCCGGGTGGCGCAGCAGATGCGCCATGCTGGCCGCTTTGGTGTGCAGGGCGTGGCGCCGGTGGTCGACTTCCCGGCCGTGATGAAGCGGATACAGGGCGTGATCGCCGCCATTGCCCCGCACGACAGCGTGGCCCGCTACACCAGCCTGGGCGTGGAGGTGGTGCAGGGCCACGCCACCCTGTGCAACCCCTGGACAGTCGAGATCAGGCACCCCGACGGCAGCTTGCAGCGGCTGAGCGCCCGCAGCATCGTGATCGCCGCTGGCGCCCGACCGGTGGTACCGCCCCTGCCAGGTCTGGCCGAGGCTGGCTATGTGACCAGTGACACCCTGTGGGCGCGCTTTGCCACGCTGACGGCGGCACCGAAGCGGCTATTGGTGCTGGGCGGCGGGCCGATCGGCTGCGAGCTGGCACAAAGCTTTGCCCGGCTCGGCTCCCAGGTGACGCTGGTGGAACAAGCGCCGCGCCTGCTGCTGCGCGAAGACGAGGAGGTGGCTGCGCTGGTCACAGCCGCGCTGCGGGCCGAGGGCGTGCAGGTGCTGACCGGCCACACGGCCTTGCGCTGCGAGACCGCCAATGGGGCAGACGCGCTGCTAAGAACCCTGGTGGTGAGTCAGGATGGGCAAGAGACCGCCCTGCCCTTTGACGAGCTGCTGTGCGCCGTGGGCCGGGTGGCCCGGCTGGACGGCTACGGCCTAGAGGGCTTGGGCATACCCACCGGTCGCACCATCGACACCAACGCCTACCTGGAAACGCTGTACCCCAACATCTATGCCGTGGGCGATGTGGC
>JBIKZZ010000433.1:0-2715 GCA_044354435.1 Rhodoferax sp.
GATGTCGGCGGCATGCCGCGCTGCGAGGCGCATGTCGGTGTGCGGGTAGGTCTTGAATGACACGATGATCTGGGCCAGATCGCACATGGCGCGGCTGACGTTGGCGTGCGGGTCCAGGGTGATGCCAATCGGCAGGTCGGGGCCGACCACGGCGCGCAAGCGGCGCAGCAGTTCACCCTCGCCGTCGCCACAAAAATCAGTCACCATGGCGCCGTGTAAGCCAAGCAAGATGCCGTCAAGCGTGTCGCGATGGGCCTTGGCCGCTGCGACGATGGGGTCTGTGAGTGTGTCAAAGGCCTCGCGCGTGACCAGTCCGCCCGGCTGGGCGTGGGCACTGATCACGTGCGTGACGTTCCAGTTGTACGCAGAGCCGGCCTCCAGAAAACCGCCGAGCTCCGTGTTGTTGTCTTGACGCGCCGCGACGGCCTCAGCCCCGTAGAGCAAGCCGCGTTCGGCAAAGACCGCCAGGTCGGTGGGTAGTTTGCAGAAGGTGTTGGTCTCGTGCAGAAACTCGGCGGTGAGCACGTGGAATCGGGTCATGGGCTGTGTCTCGAGTGTGGGGCCGGTTGGCCGGTGGTTCAGGACCCCAGGGGGTGGTGGCAGGCCAGGCTGTGGCCCTGGTCCGTGCCATCCGGCTGGAGGAGTGCGGGACGCTCGCTGCGGCAGCGCTGGGTGGCCTGTGGACAGCGGGCCGCGTAGGCGCAGCCAGCCGGCAAGTTGAAGGCGTCGGCAATCTCGCCATGCAACAGGGTCACCGTACGGCGTCGGCGCGGGTCGGGCTCGAAGGTGCTCTCCATCAGCGCCCGGGTGTAGGGGTGGCGCGGCGTTGCGGTCGGATCGGGCAGGATCTCGACCACGCGGCCCAGGTACATCACCACAATTCGGTGGCAAAAGTAGCGCACCAGCCCTAGGTCGTGCGAGATGAACAGGTAGGTCAGGCCCAGGTCGGCCTGCAGTTGCTCCAGCAGGGCGATGATCTGGGCCTGGATCGACACATCCAGCGAGGCCGTGGGCTCGTCGAGCACCAGAAAGTCAGGTTGCAGCGCCAAGGCCCGCGCAATGCCCACGCGCTGCTTCTGCCCGCCCGACAGCTGGTGCGGGTAGGTGTTGGCCAGCACCGGGTTGAGGCCGACCATGGCCATCAGTGACTCGACCTTGGCCCGGTTGGCCGCCTCATCCAGTTCCAGGCCCTGAACGCGCAGCGGCTCCAGCACCGCGTCGTGCACGCTGTAGCGCGGGTCGATGGACGAGTAGGGGTCCTGGAACACCATCTGCATGCGCTGGCGCAATGCCCGCAAGCCGGCGGACGGCAGGCTCGCCAGGTCGGTGCCGTCAAAATGCACACTGCCGCTGCTGGCATCCAGCAGGCGCAGCACGAGCCGGGCGAGGGTTGACTTGCCACAGCCCGATTCGCCCACCACGCCGGTGACACGGCCGCGCGGGATGTCAAGGTGGACATCGCTCACGGCGGCCAGCCTGCGCTGCTTGGCAAACAGGCCGGCCCGGCTCTGGAACACCCGGGTCAGGCCCCGGGTCTGGACCAGTGGAGGCGGGTTACTGTTCGTGCTGACGGGGGCGTCAGCCATGGGCCGCCCCGGCAGTGGCCACATGGCAAGCGATGCGGTGGGTGTCGTGCACTTGCGTGGCGGGCACCTCGGTCTGACAGCGGGCCTGCGCTACGCTGCAGCGCGGGTGGTAGCGGCAACCGCCGGCGTAGCTGGCCACGCTGGGGACGATGCCTGCGATGCCACGCAGACTGCCGCTGGCCTGGCCGCTGCGCGGGATGCAGGCGATCAAGGCCTGGGTGTAAGGGTGGAGCGCTTGGGCAAAGATGGCCTCGACCGTGTTGCTCTCGGCGATGCGGCCCGCGTACAGCACCAGCACCTGGTCGCAGGCCTGGGCCACCACGCTCATGTCGTGCGTGATCAACAACAGCGCTAGACCGCGTTGGCGCACCAGGTCAACCAGGATCTGGATGATCTGGGCCTGAATGGTCACGTCCAGCGCCGTTGTGGGTTCGTCGGCAATGATCAGCTCAGGGTCGCCAGCCAATGCCATGGCGATGACCACGCGTTGCTTCATGCCCCCCGACATTTGATGCGGGTACTGGCCGTGCACGGTGGCGGCATCAGGGATGCGCAGCTGGGTCAGCAGCTCGATGCTGCGGGCGCGGGCGTCTGCTGCCGTCAAACCCCGGTGCAGGATACCGACCTGGTCGATCTGTGCCCCCACCCGCTGGATCGGATCCAGCGAAGTCATTGGGTTTTGGGTGATGAGCGCGATGCGCCGTCCCCGCAGCGCGCGGTAGCGCTCGCTGTCCAGGCCGACCAGTTCGGTACCATCAAACCGCACCGAACCTTGGCTGACCCTGCCACCCAGAAGTGGCAAAAGGCCCATGAGCGCGATCGCGGTGAGCGACTTGCCTGAGCCGGATTCACCAACCAGGCCCAGGATGCTGCCTTTGTCCACCGAGAACGTGACCCGGTCCAGCGGCTGCAGCGAACCGATGGTCACAGAGAGATCGCGGACTTCAAGCAGCGCCATCAGTGGTCCCGCACCCGGTGGCGGATGTCGAGCGCATCAATGAGTGCGTCGCCAAACAGGTTGATGCAAACCACGGCAATGGCAATCGCCAGGCCAGGGCCCAGGATCGTCCAGGGGGCCAGAAAGATCTGTGCCGAGCCGCTGCTCATCATGGCGCCCCAGCTGGGTTTG
>JBIKZZ010000106.1:0-9740 GCA_044354435.1 Rhodoferax sp.
GGACAAGGGCTAGAGGCCGATTTGACCAATGCCTACACGCCCAGCTTCGGCCTGATGGGGCATGAGTCCTTGATCATGCAGCAAAGCGACATCGGTGCCATTGCCGACAGCGTGAAAGACTGCCTGCGCTGCGGCAAGTGCAAACCGGTCTGCGCCACCCACGTGCCGCGCGCCAACCTGCTGTACAGCCCGCGCGACAAGATCTTGGCCACCTCGCTGCTGGTGGAGGCTTTTTTGTACGAGGAACAAACCCGCCGCGGCGTCAGCATCAAGCACTGGCAAGAGTTTGAAGACGTGGCCGACCACTGCACCGTGTGCCACAAATGCCTGGCACCCTGCCCGGTCAACATCGACTTCGGCGATGTCACCATGGCCATGCGCAATCTGTTGCGCAAAATGGGCAAAAAGAGCTTTCGCCCAGCCGGCGCGGCCGCCATGTTCTTGCTTAACGCCACCAACCCCGAGACCATCCGGCTGGCGCGCTCGGCCATGGTGAATGTGGGCATGAAAGCCCAGCGCCTGGGGCATGACCTGCTCAAGGTGGTGGCCCGCCGGCAAACCGCCGCGCCACCGGCCTCACTGGGCACAGCGCCGCTGAAGACCCAGGTGATCCACTTTGTCAATAAAAAGCTGCCCGGCGGCCTACCCAAAAAGACTGCCCGTGCCTTGCTGGACATCGAAGACAGAGACTACGTGCCCATCATCCGCAACCCGCAGACCACCAGCGCCGAGACCGAAGCCGTGTTTTATTTCCCCGGTTGCGGTTCGGAGCGGCTCTTCAGCCAGGTGGGCTTAGCCACCCAGGCCATGCTGTGGCACGCCGGCGTGCAAACCGTGCTGCCGCCGGGCTATTTGTGCTGCGGCTATCCCCAGCGCGCCGCCGGACAGTTTGACAAGGCCGAAAAGCTGATCACCGACAACCGGGTGTTGTTCCACCGGGTGGCCAACACCCTGAACTACCTGGACATCAAAACCGTGGTGGTCAGCTGCGGCACCTGTTTTGACCAGCTGCAAGGCTACGAATTTGACAAAATATTCCCCGGCAGCCGCATCATCGACATCCATGAGTACCTGCTGGAGAAAAAAATCACCCTGGCCAACGCCGGCACCTTTTTGTTCCATGACCCCTGCCACAGCCCCATGAAGCAGCAGGAGCCGATCAAAACGGTCAAAGCCTTGCTGGGCGACCAGGTGCTGCAATCCCAGCGCTGCTGCGGTGAATCGGGCACGCTGGCGCTGAACCGGCCCGACATCTCCACCCAGGTACGCTTTCGCAAAGAAGAAGAAATCCTCAAAGGCGAAGCCCAGCTGCGCAGCCAGGGTCTGCTGGGCGAGCGCGACAACGTCAAAATCCTGACCAGCTGCCCGGCCTGCCTGCAAGGCCTGAGCCGTTTTGGCGACGACCTGCAAAACGGTCTGCTGGAGGCCGACTACATCGTGGTCGAAATGGCCCGCCAAATTCTGGGAGAAAACTGGCTGCCCGACTATGTGCGAGAAGCTAACCAGGGCGGCATTGAGCGGGTGCTGGTGTGATGCGAATCGCCAGCTTGCGTTGTCATTCCCGCGAAAGCGGGAATCCATGGATCCCTGCCTCCGCGAGGATGACGGCCAATCGTAGACGCTGACCATGGCGACGGTGCTGTGCGTTTGGGAGCAGGGTGGCAACCTGGGCCACCTGAGCAACCTGCGCCTGCCCATTGAGATCGCCTTAGAGCTGGGCCACCGCGTGGTGCTGGCCGCGCGTGAGTTGCACCGTGTGCCCGAGGTGTTGGCCGGCTTACGCATCGAGCTGTTGCCGGCGCCCTTCAAGCAAAACGTACAGCCGGCTGACCAAAGCGCCTTTTTAAGCTTTACCCACATCTTGGCGCGCCAATGTTTCTCTAGCGTGGCTGAGCTGGAGATGTACCTGCGCGCCTGGTCGTGCATTTTTGACTTGGTCAAGCCCGATCTGGTTTTGTATGACCACAGCCCAACCGCGCTGATGGCCAGCCACGGGCGACCGTTCAAAAAAGTGTCGGTGGGCAGCGGTTTTCATAACCCGCCGGCGCCAGGGCCAGGCGCCCCCTTTGCGCCGTTTAGCACCACAGCGCTTACCCCTGAGGTGCTGGCCCGACTGGCCACTGACGAGGCCCAAGTGTTGGGCATGGTCAATCAAGCGCGGGCCAATCTGACACTGGCGCCCTTGGCTGCCTTGGCGGACCTCTACCAGCAGCTGGACGAGCGTCTGTTCCTAACCTGGCCTGAGCTGGACCATTTTGGCGTGCGCCCCGGCCAGCGCTACCTGGGCAACCAAGCCTTGGCCACACATCAGGCCGCCAAGTGGCCAACCGGGAGCGGCCCCAAGGTCTTTGGTTATTTGCAGAACATGCCCTCGCTGGAGGCGCTGCTGCGTGATTTGCGGGCCAGCGGCGTTTGCGCCTTGTTGTGGGTGAACGACTTGCCGCCCAAATTGCGTCAGGCCTACACCAGTGAGCGCCTGCAGTTTTTAAGTCAGCTGGTCGACCTGAACAGCGTGGCTTCGCAAGCCGACTGGGCCATCAGCCATGGCAACCACAGCACCGCCAGCACGCTAATGCTGGCTGGCCTGCCGCAGCTGTTGATCCCGCGGCACCAGGAGCAACTGTTGCTGGCTCGGCGTCTGGTGGCGCAGGGCAGCGCCCTGCTGGCCTACCAGGACCAACCCGGCTACGCCAAAGAAATCAATGCCCTGCTGACCAACCCCACCCTACGCACCAACGCCACCGCCCTGGCGCACACCTGCCGGCAGCGTGGCGATCCGGATGTCAAGGGCTATATCCGGGCGGCATTGACATCTTTACTGGTAGAGGTCAGTCCCTATAATGTAGGCACTGTAATTACATAAACAAGTCCTATGCTGACGCCCAACACGCTGCATCCAACCAAGCTGATCGCCATCGGCAACTCAAAGGGGATTCGATTGCCCCAAGCTTTGTTGCGGCGTTATGGTTTGGGGGATCAAATCATGCTTGAGGAAAGACCTGAGGGCTTGTTGTTGCGTGGTGCAGTATCTGCCAAGGTATCGCTAAAACAAACCTTTGCTGAAATGGCACAGGAACAAGCCGCTATGGCTGAAGATTGGAGCGATTTGGCGGCGGCAGAGGCTGACGGGCTGGACACCCTGAAGTGGTAGTCTCAAAAATTGTCCGCTACGGTTTGTATTGGGCCCAACTGGACCCGACGCGCGGCAGTGAAATATCCAAAACCCGTCCGGTCGTCGTGGTCAGCCCTGACGACATGAACCGCAGTCTGGAAACCGTCGTCGTCTGCCCCTTAACCAGCCAAATTCATCCACATTGGGCGAGTCGTGTTGCCTGCGTTTGTGATGGCGTGGCCAGTGAAATTGCGGTGGACCAAATCCGGACCGTCAGCAAATCCAGGCTGGCGCGGTCCATCGGTCGTATTGATGCTGTCACACAGCAGGACTTGCGTCAAACCATTGCCCTTCTGTATGTGAACAGTTGAGCAGCCCCTGCGTACCATCGCCGCCGCCCCAGCGCAAAGCTGCCGGCAGCGTGGCGACCCGGATGCCAAGGGCTATATCCGGGCGGCATTGACATCTCTTATAGGGTAAACACTAATTTCTCCTGACTTTGGCGGCCCAGGGCTATATCCCGGCCCAATGGCAAGCCCTCATGCTGGCTGCGGGGAAGGCCCAGCTGTTTATGGCAAAAACCCCCGGCTGAAAGCAAATCCAGGCGGGTTCAGTCTATGGTTAGCAGAGACTCTGCTACAAATTGTGAATTGCGCTAAAAAAGTGCCCTTTTCCATACGAACGGTTGAGCCCCCGCGTTAACCTAAACCCAAGAAAAACACGGTGGTTTATATGCCACCCGGCGGGTTAAACGTCTTTATATTCCCTTATCATGTGTAATGGCACTATAAATGTCAAAATAAAAAGCCTGCGATTTCGTAAAAGGCAACACAAGGGATATCTTGGGCAGTCGCGCTTCCTTAAACCACGTTTACCGCAGCATCTGGAACCAGTCATTGGGGGCCATGGTGGCTGTGGCAGAAATTGCCCCCAGCCAAGGAGGCGGCAGTGCGCCCGGTAGCGGCCACCCGGAGCCTCTGCCGACGCCACAAGACGTCATTGCCCGCATCGGGTCATTGGCGTTAAGCATTGCCTTGGTTTGGGGCGTGACCGCACCCCTGGTACAGGCCAACCCAACTGGGGCGGTGGCCCTTGTGGGCAGTGCCAACCTGGCCACCCAAGGCAACAAGCTCACCGTCACCACCCAAAACGGCGTTGGCTTGCAGCACTCGGCCATCAACTGGCAAACTTTCTCCATCCCGGCTGGCAACACCACCCATTTTCAGCAGCCCAGCGCGGCCAGCACGGTCATCAACCGTGTGGTCACCAACGTGCCCTCACAGCTGTTTGGCACCCTGTCCAGCAACGGCCGGCTGGTGCTGGTCAACCAGGCCGGCATTGCCGTGGGCGCGGGTGCGTTGGTGGATACCGCCGGCTTTACCGCCTCGGCCCTGCGCATGAGCGATGCCGACGCCCTGGCGGGGCGGTTGCGCTTTGGAGATGCCGCCGTGTCCACCGCCGGCGTCTCGGTGCAGGGCCGCATCCTGGCGCGCAGCGGCGACGCGGTGCTGATCGCACCCAACATCGACACCGGCAAAGACGCCCTTATCCAGGCTCCCAACGGCAGCACTCTGCTGGCCGCCGGCCAGCGCATTGAAATCACCGGGCGTGGGCTGGAGGGCATCAGCTTTCAGTTGCAAGCCCCAACCGACCAAGCGCTCAACCTAGGCAAGCTCAGCGGCAATGCAGTGGGTATTTTTGCCGGCACCCTCAAGCACAGCGGCCAGATCCGGGCCGATGCCGTCACCGTGGATGGTGGCCGCGTGCGCCTGAAAGCCGCAGGCGACGCCATGGTGCAGGACACCGGCAGCATCGTGGCCCGCGCCAAAAACGCGGCAGATCAAGAGGTGGGCGGCCGCATCGACGTGTTGGGCCAGCGCGTGGGCCTGACTGACAAGGCGGTGTTGGACGCATCAGGGGCGGGGGGCGGCGGCCTGGTGCGGGTAGGCGGCGACTACCAGGGTAAGAACCCCGATGTGCCCAACGCCACCGCCACTTACATGGGCCCACAGGTGCGCATTGAGGCCGATGGCCAGCAGCAGGGCGATGGGGGGCGGGTGATTGTGTGGGCGGATGACGCGGCCCGGGTGCACGGCATCATCAGCGCGCGTGGCGGGGCAGAGGGCGGTAACGGTGGGTTCATCGAGACCTCGGGCAAAAACCACCTGGCGGTCACCCAGGCCGCCGATGCATCGGCACCCAAGGGCCAGGCAGGTACCTGGTTGCTGGACCCGAAAAACATCACGGTAACTGCCAGCACCGACGGCAATATGACGATCGGCCCGAATTTTTCGTCGACCAGTGATTCAGCACAAATATCAGCTGTGACGTTACAAGCTGCATTGAACGGCAACACAAGCGTCAGCCTGACGACCAACAGCGTTGGCGGCAGTGGGGACGGCGACATCACCTTCAGCGCCCCGGTCACCAAGTCTGCTGGCGGTGATGCAACCCTGACTCTGAACGCCCAAAACAACATCTACCTCAACGCCACGATCGGCAGCACCAGCAGCAAGCTGAATTTGGTGTTGAACGCCGACTCCGACAATTCTGGCGGTGGCGATACGGTGCTGGGCAATGCAACCGTCAGCCTCAACGGCGGTAATCTCACGGCTACCAGCAACAACGCTCGGGTTCGACTGCCGAACAGCAAATCCTTTACCCTGAACAACGCCACCGCTACGGTAGCAAACCTCAGCTTGGAGGGCGGCACGCTGGGTGGTTCCGGCAATGTGACAGTGACGGGTGCGTTCAATGTGTCGGGTGATAACGCGATCTTGTCGGGAACCGGCAGTCTGGCGACCCTGGGGACCAGTACGGTCAATTTGGCGAGTACCTCCGGAGGGTCGCTCAAGCTGGAAAGCGGCTGGACATTGATCAACCAGGGTACTTTTGATCTTGCTGGTAATGACCTTTTGTGGCTGCACTCCGGCACATTGACGAACGCCAGCCTAGCTGTTCTTAATCTGTCCACTACGAGCCAGTATCCGATCGACTCATCCGGTGGCGGTTCTGTCAATAATGCCGGTACCCTGAACCAGAAGGCTTTGGGACCCCATATCATATCGGTAGGCACCTTCTACAACACCGGCACCATCAAGGTGCAGGCTGGCTCTCTGAAGATGAACCCCACGTCGGGTACCGACACTGGCACCTACTCGGTGAGCGCAGGTACCTCACTTGAATTCTTGAAAAACCGCACGCTTTCCGCTGGCTCATCAATCACCGGCGGCGGTGCCTGGAAGGTTTCGGGTGGAGCGACGGTGACTCTGGTTGGAACATTGGGACTGTCCGGGGCAGGCAGCAGTGTAGAGGTCGAAGGCGTTCTCAATGTCAACAGCGACCAGACCCTGGGTAGCGACACAACCGTCACCTTGAAGAATGAACTGGGTGGGTCTGGCACGGTCACTGTACAGGGCGCCTTCAACGTGACCGGCGGGTACGCGGTGCCGAAGCTGACAGGCCCAGGTACGCTGATCACTCAGGGCAACAGTGTGATCAGCATTCCAACCTACTCCGACCCCCTGACCGTTGCGTCAGGAAGGACCTGGCGCAACGATGGCACCCTGACGGTTGCTGATAACGACTACATCTCGCTCAGTGGCACCCTCACCAATGCCGCGGGCGCGACGATGAATCTGTCTAGCGGTGCCGCCACGCCGATCACGGGATCAGGCACTTTGAACAACCAAGGCACATTGAACCAAACCACGACTGGCGACCACACCATCCAGTCGGCGCTGAATAACAGCGGCATCCTCAATGTGTCGGCGGGCACTGTGGTGGTCAGCGGTGCGCTGACCCAAACCGGCACCATTGATTTGGCAACGAATACAGCCCTCCGCAAGACCGGTGGCTTCACCAATGAGGGCACCCTGCGAGGAGGTGGCACCTTTGATGTGGGTGCTGGCAAAACCCTGATCAACAACGGCACCATCCGGCCGGGCGGAGACGGCAACACCGGCTCGCTGAGCATCACCGGCAACTTGGCGATGGGAAGCAGCGGCACATTGGCCATCGATGTCCTAAGTGCCACAGACCCCAGCACAGATTACGATCAGCTTGTCGTCTCTGGCGCCGCGAGCCTAAATGGTACCTTGCACCTGACCGAGCGCGGAGGCTTCAAGACCCGGTTCTCGCAAAACCTGACGCCATTGACCTATGCGTCCAAGAGCGGTTCTTTCAACTTGGTTAACACCACCGTCAGTTCCGGGACGGCGGCCTTTGCCGCCAGCACAGGCAGCTCCATCACGACAGTGGGCTTAGCCTCAGGCACCACCAACTATCTGACCGCTGGCACCAGCAACTGGGGCGTTGATGCCAATTGGGATCGTGGTCTGCCCACTGCCTTGGCCGATGCTGTCGTTGGTGTCGTTGGCAGTAATACTGTGGCAGTGACAGGTGCAGTGACTGCCAAGTCGCTCGATGTGTCGGACAGTAACTCGCTCAGCATGCAGTCAAGTGGCGCGCTGACCGTGGTAGGTGCAGCCAGTGTTGCCAACCTTGCGGTCTCTGGCGGGGCCATGTCGGTGGCGGGAAGCCTGTCGGTGAACAACAGCCTGTCGCAGAGCGGTGGGGTCATCAGTGCGGCCAGCCTAAGCGCCACACAGGCCAGCGGTAACTTAAACCAGACTGGCGGGGCGATCATCGTCTCGGGCGCCGCGTCGGTCGTCGCAACCAGCGGCGACATAAACCTGTCCAGCGCCAGCAACGACTTCAATAAGATCAGCCTGACCGCCAGCAGTGGTTACGGGGGTGCCATCAGCGTATCAGATGCGAATACCTTAACCGTGACCACCCTGGCCCCTGGCGCTAACAAGGCCGTCAGCGTGGTGGCCGGTGGCGACTTGAGCCTGCCAGAGGGCGCCATTAACACCGGCAGTGCCAACCTCACGCTCAGCAGCGGCACCACCTTAAGCACGGCCGGCAACCTGTCAGGCGCCAACGTGACCCTGTCTGGTGCCACCGGACTGACGCTGGCGCACAACGTGACGGCCAACGGCACGCTCAGCCTGAGTGCTGCCAATAGTGGGGGCATCAACCAGACCAACGGGGCGATCACGGCTGTCGGGGCCACGACTGTCACTGCAGGCTACGCCGGGGCAGTCTCGCTCAACCAGAGCGGCAACGACTTTTCGAGCATCTCGCTCTATACCACGGGCAGCACGGTGGCGCTGCGCGACTCCAATGAGCTGGTGCAGGGTGCCACGACGGCTGGCAACCTTACGGTCAATGCTGGTGGAGCCATCACCCAGTCCGCTGCCATCACGGCCAGCGGCACCAGCAGCTTCACCGCCACCGGCGAAGGCGACATCACCCTGACCAACGCTGGCAACGACTTCAACACCGTCAGCCTGACTGCCAGCGGTGGCTATGGCGGCGCGGTTCGCGTGGTCGATGCCAATGCCCTGACCGTCTCTGCCCTGGCCGCAGGTGCCAACAAGGCCGTCAGCGTGGCCGCAGGTGGCACGCTCGGCACGACCGGTGCGATCTCTGGAGGCGATGTGACCCTGTCTGGTGCCACCGGGCTGACGCTGGGGCATACGGTCACTTCGACTGGGACCGCTGGTGATGCGATCGTTCTGAATGCCGGTTCTGGCTATTTCCTGAACACAAGGGGCGCAGACGCTCTGACCGTGAGCGCGAACGGCCGTTGGTCGCTGTATGCCCAGGACTCTGCCAAAGTCACGTTAGGTGGTCTGAGCCCGGGATTTAAGCAATACGGCCTAAGCTATGGTACGGCGCCGACAGCCATGGGGGATGGTCTGAGCGGGCTTCTGTATGCCGTCTCGCCCAGCATCGCGGTTACCCTTGTAGGTACCAGTTCCAAAGTCTATGACGGAGGTACAGTCGCCACACTGACTGCAGGCAACTACAGCTGGTCCGGCGCAATCGATGGGGATACCGTCAGCTTGAATGGCCCCGCCATCGGGACTTACAGCACAGGCGGCACAGCAGCATTCGTTAAGGATGTCGGTACCGGCAAGACTGTAACTGTGACAGGCTTGACGGGCACGGTTGTCAACGCTGGCATTCCGGTCTACGGGTACCAAATTCCCCTGACAGCTTCTGGCGATGTTGGAGTGATCAGCCCCAAAGCCCTCAGCGCCACAGCCAATGCTGCCGGCAAAACCTACGACGCCAGCACCACGGCCAGCGTGAGCCTGAGCGGCTTGAGCGGGCTGGTGGGCACGGAGACGCTGGGCGTGAGCGCGGCTGGCAGCTTTGACACCAAGAACGCCGGCACGGGCAAGACCGTCACGGTCAACAGCGTGGCGCTGCAAGATGGCGCCAACGGCGGGCTGGCCAGCAACTACCAACTCGCCAGCGGCCAGACCGCCACGGCCGACATAGCGCGAGCCACGTTGAGCGTGAGCGGCAGCAGCGCGGCCAACAAGACCTACGACGGCACCAGCACGGCGGTGATCACCACCGGCACCTTAAGCGGCTTCATCGGCTCTGAGAAAGTCAGCGCCAGCGCCAGCGGCAACTTTGACAGCAAGAACGCTGGGGTCCGCACTGCCACGGCGATCTACAGCCTGGGCGATGACAGCGTGAGTGGCGGGCTCAGTGGTGGCCTGGCTGGCAACTACACCTTGAGCGACAAGAGCTTGCTGAGTGCGACCAT
>JBIKZZ010000107.1:0-9730 GCA_044354435.1 Rhodoferax sp.
TCCATGTCGATCACCATATGGAAAATGATCGACCCAAAACCACCGTTCAGGCTCATACCTCGTTGGAATCACGCACCCCCCTTCAGGCTCACACCTCGTTGGAATAGGCTCAGGCTGGACGCACGGACACAAGGCCGGTATGCTCTGCGTCACAGTCGGCCGCGTTAATGGGCCAAAACCAGATCGGCAAGCCGCCGGCAGAGGAGATCACACCATGGTTCATCGTCGCCTCCAGTACCACAAGAGATGGCACTGGGCGGGGGTTGTCGTAGCGGCACTGATGGCCAGTTGCGCTACACCACCGCCACCGCCGGTGCCCCCGAAGGCCATTGCGTCCGAGACACCAGTACCGGCTACGCCAAAGCCTGTGCTTGAGCCAACGGTCCAGCCCCCTGAGCGTGTGCCAATGCAGCCTGTCATGCCACCCGTGTTGGCAGTCCCGCCAGCAAAAGTCGTGCCTTTCGCTCCCCCTGCACCTGCCCGCCCTGCCCCTGCAACACCCCCTGCTCTCCCTGCCCCTGCGGCACCCACTGCTATCGCTGTCCTTGTGGCGCCCTCCGTTATCCCTGCCCCTGACGCACCCTCTGTCATTCCGGCCGCTGCCGCACCCTCCACGGCGGCTGTTCCGTTTGCACTCCCCGCACCCTCCGTGCCGCCGGTCGTCGTCGCTACAGCAGCGCCATCGGTCAACGCATCGGTGTTGTCCAATGTTGTCAATCCGCGCGAGTACCGGCGCGATGCGGCCAAGCACCTGTATGGGCAAAACGTCCATCGGATTTTCAAGGGCAAATTGCCTGCCATGTTGTACGCCATTGGCGTGCTGCAAGTTGACGTTGATGGAAGCGGGCAAGTGACACGGCTGAACTGGATGCGAACGCCAACGCATGCGCCCGAGGTGGTCGCCGAAATTGAACGCACAGTGCGCCGTGCTGCGCCCTTTCCCGTGCCGGCACATTTGGGACAAGTGACTTATACCGACACCTGGCTGTGGCACAAGAGCGGCCGTTTTCAGCTCGACACCCTCACAGAGGGACAGTTGTGACGTCAAACTGCGATCCTCAGGAACCGCGGTAGGTCGAATAACTCCAGGGGCTCACCAGCAGCGGAACGTGATAGTGCTGATCAGGGTTGGCTACCCCGAAGTCCAGGCTGACGTGGCCTAAAAAATTCGGCTGAGGCAGCACCACGCCGCGTGACTGAAAGTAATCTGCCACCTCAAAGACCAACCGATAGGTGCCTTTTTTGAGGCTGTCTTGGTTTAGCAACAGACCGTCAGGGTTCCGTCCGTCCTGGTTCAGCACAAACTGTTTGATCAGCGTGGCCGAGTCGCCCGCCGTGGCGTACAGGCTCACCCGCATGCCGGGCGCCGGTGTCCCATGCATGGTGTCCAAAACGTGTGTACTCAAGCCCATGGCATCTCCTGATTGACTGTGGCGCCCCATTGAAAGGCTGGGTCGCCGCTGAATTGTTTATACCATTCGCCAATGGTTATCATGACGTCATGAGCGTTTACGACAGCACCCAAGCCTACCCACGAGACCTCGTTGGCTATGGCCCCAAGCCACCTCACGCGCAATGGCCTGGCCAAGCCCGCGTTGCCGTGCAGTTCGTGCTGAATTACGAGGAAGGTGGCGAGAACAGTGTGCTGCATGGGGACGTCGGCTCCGAGCAATTCTTGTCAGAAATGTTCAACCCAGCCAGCTACCCGGCCCGGCACATCAGCATGGAAGGCATCTACGAGTACGGCTCCCGCGCCGGCGTCTGGCGCATCCTGCGCGAATTCGAGCAGCGTGGGCTGCCGCTGACGGTGTTCGGCGTGAGCATGGCCCTGGAGCGCCACCCAGAACTGGTATCGGCACTGCAGCAACTCGGCCATGAAATCGCCTGCCATGGCTGGCGCTGGATCCACTATCAGAACGTCGATGAAGCGACCGAACGCGAGCACATGGCGCGGGGCATGGCAATCCTGACTCGTCTCTGCGGCGAACGGCCCTTGGGCTGGTACACCGGGCGAGACAGCCCGAACACACGCCGCTTAGTGGCCGACGACGGCGGTTTTGAGTACGACAGCGACTACTACGGCGACGATCTGCCCTTCTGGATGAAGGTCCGCAAAACTGATGGTGAGGTGGTGCCGCAATTGATCGTGCCCTACTCACTAGACTGCAACGACATGCGCTTTGCCCTGCCTCAAGGCTATTCGTACGCAGACCCATTTTTTCAGTACCTCAAGGACACCTTTGATGTCTTGTACACGGAGGGCGAAGAGCGGCCGGCGATGATGAGTGTGGGCATGCACTGCCGCCTGCTAGGGCGGCCTGGCCGCATCACGGCATTACAGCGTTTCCTGGACCATATTGCTCAGCATGACCGGGTCTGGGTCTGCCGCCGCATTGACATCGCGCGGCACTGGCGCGCCACCCACCCTTACATCATGTAACATGCTCGACCGCACGCTACGAGGGTTTACCGGGATGTGCAAAATACGACTTCCCTGGATACTTGGCACCGTTCTTGCACCATTGCGACAGTGAACAAGGCCATGGCCTGGTACTGCTTTCCTTCTCTTAAACTCTGATTACCGAGGTACTTTTTATGAACAAGCGCATGTTGTTGAAACTGGCCGCTACGGCTCTCACCGCGTCTGCAGTCGGCACTGCCCATGCCCAATTGACGCCCCTCAAATTTCAGCTCGACTGGCGCTTTGAAGGGCCGGCGGCCCTGTTCCTGACGCCCGTGGCCAAAGGCTATTTCAAGGACGCCAAACTTGACGTGACTGTGGACGCCGGCAATGGCTCGGGCGGCGCTGTCACCCGTGTGGCCTCAGGTGCCTATGAGTTGGGCTTTGCCGACCTGGCTGCGCTGATGGAGTTTCACGCCAACAATCCAGATGCGCCCAACAAGCCTGTGGCCATCATGATGGTCTACAACGACACGCCAGCCTCGGTGATGGCGCTGAAAAAATCCGGCATCAAAGCGCCAGCTGACCTGAACGGCAAAAAGCTGGGGGCACCGGTTTTCGATGCAGGTCGCCGCGCTTTTCCGATTTTTGCCAAGACCAACAACATCAGTGGCGTGCAGTGGACCGCCATGGACCCACCACTGCGTGAAACCATGTTGGCGCGTGGTGATGTGGATGCCATCACCGGCTTCACCTTCACATCCCTTCTGAACCTTGAGGCCCGCGGCGTGAACGTGGCAGACGTGGTGGTACTGCCCTACCCCGATTTTGGCGTCAAGCTGTACGGGAATGCCGTCATCGCATCTCCCAAAATTCTGAAAGACAACCCGGCTGCTGTCAAAGCCTTCCTGTCGGCCCTCGCCCGGGGCGTGAAAGACGTGATTGACAATCCGGCAGCAGCCATCGCCGATGTCAAGGCGCGTGACGGCATCATCAACGTGGAACTCGAAACCAGACGTCTCAAATTGGCGATCGACACCGTCATCAACAGCCCAAATGCGCACGCGGAGGGCTTCGGCCAAATCAATGGCCCTCGCCTAGCGCTGATGGCCTCGCAGGTGTCAGAAGCCTTCGCTACCAAGACCCGTGTCAATCCGGATGCTGTTTGGAACGGGAGTTACCTGCCGTCCAAGGCTGAGCTCAACGTGTTGCCCAAGAAATAATGCAGTTGGACGGCACAACTGGCTGGTTCGTCGACTTTCAGGACGTCTGGCTCGCCTACACCGAAGAACTGCGGCAGCAACAGCATTTTGCGGTTGAGGCCATTGACCTGAAGGTGCGCCAAGGTGAGTTCATTGCCATCGTTGGCCCTTCGGGCTGTGGCAAGTCGACGTTCATGAAGCTAACAACGGGCCTGAAAATGCCGTCCGTTGGCCGTATTTTGATTGACGGTCAAGCGGTGACCGGGCCGCTGAAAATCTCGGGCATGGCATTTCAGGCGCCGTCGCTACTGCCGTGGCGCACCACCGTCGACAATGTGCTGTTGCCGCTGGAGATTGTGGAGCCCTACCGGAGCAATTTCAAACAACAGCGCAAAGTCTATGAAGAGCGGGCTCGCAAACTGCTGCAAAAAGTGGGGCTGGCTGGCTATGAGGATAAGTTTCCATGGGAACTGTCGGGCGGGATGCAGCAACGCGCCAGCATCTGCCGAGCGCTGATTCATGAGCCCAAGATGCTGCTGCTTGACGAGCCTTTTGGCGCGCTGGATGCCTTCACGCGTGAGGAACTCTGGTGCATTTTGCGCGACCTGTGGACCGAACAGCAGTTCAACGTCATCTTGGTCACCCATGACCTTCGCGAGTCGGTCTTTCTTGCAGACACGGTCTATGTCATGAGCAAGAGCCCAGGCCGCTTCGTCGTCAGAAAAGACATCGAGCTGCCGCGTCCTCGTGACCTGGAGATCACCTACACCCGCGAATTCACCGATATCGTGCATGAGCTACGCGGCCATATCGGCGCGATGCGGGGCACGGCAGCCGGCACCGCAACCCTCAAGGCTGCTGCATGAACAAGAAACAACTCGAAACCTGGTCACCCTGGATTTTGCTGGTCGTGGTGTTGCTCTTTTGGCAGCTGATCTGCTCGGTGTTTCAGGTGTCGGAATTTATTTTCCCCAGCCCTTGGCGCATCTGGACCCAATTCTGGGAATACAAGGGCATCATCGGGGCCCATGCTTGGCGCACCTACTGGGTGACCATGGCCGGCTTCGGCATTGCGATTGTGGTGGGCGTGCTCCTAGGTTTTGTGATTGGCAGCTCTCGCCTGGCCTATGCCGCTGTCTACCCGCTGATGACCGCCTTCAATGCCCTCCCCAAAGCCGCCTTTGTGCCTATTTTGGTGGTGTGGTTTGGCATTGGTGTAGGCCCAGCCGTGCTGACCGCATTTTTGATCAGCTTTTTCCCGATCATGGTCAACATTGCCACTGGCCTTGCGACCCTGGAGCCCGAGCTGGAGGACGTGCTGCGGGTGCTGGGCGCCAAGCGTTGGGATGTGCTGATCAAGGTCGGCTTACCGCGCTCCATGCCCTATTTTTATGGCTCGCTCAAGGTTGCCATCACCCTGGCCTTTGTCGGCACCACCGTGTCCGAGATGACGGCAGCCAACGAAGGCATTGGCTACCTGCTGATCTCAGCCGGTTCGGCAATGCAAATGGGCCTGGCCTTTGCCGGGCTGGTGGTGGTGGGTGCGATGGCCATGGCCATGTACGAGCTGTTCAATGCCCTCGAAAAACGCACCACCGGCTGGGCCCACCGCGGCAGTCAAAACACCTGAGGCCAGCGCCTCATGCCCTGGCAAGCCTGCCTGCAGCTGGACTACCGCGTGGAACGGGCGCGCACCGTCGCGCGTGACCAGCACGAGGGGCCCTTGCGGATACTACGAAGCCTGTACCCGGAAGGCGATACGGTGTGCCACACCATTCTGGTGCATCCGCCAGGCGGCCTGGTTGGCGGCGACACACTCGACCTGCATATCGGCGTAGGGCCGGAGGCCCACGGCCTGGTCACCACGCCCGGAGCAACCCGGTTCTACCGGTCGGACGGTGCGCTCGCGCTGCAACGCACCCGGATCGACCTGGCGCCACGCGCCCGCCTGGAGTGGCTGCCACTGGAAACCATTTGTCACAACGGTTGCCAGGCCGAAAACAGCCTGACACTGCAGCTGGCCCCTGGGGCCGAGTTCATGGGTCTGGACATCACGGCGCTGGGGCTGCCGCATGCTGGCCAGCCTTTTGAAGGCGGACGGTTCCTGCAACACATCGACGTTCCAGGCGTGTGGCTGGAACACGGCCAGATCGACGCCAGCGATCACCGCTTGCTGCGTGGTCGCGGCGGCCTGGACGGCCAGGCCTGCCTGGGCACCTTCTTTTTTGTCGCCGGCAGCCCGATCTCCAGAGCGCGCCGCGACACAGCGCTTGAACTGGCTCGCGGCCTGATCGCTGCCCACCCGCTTCACCCGACCGCCGGCGCCAGTGCCGCGAATGACCGGGTTCTGGTGGTTCGGGTACTCGCACCCATGGTGGAATCCGCCATGGCGCTGCTGCGCCAGATCTGGCGTCTCTGGCGTGCACAGCTCTGGGACCGCGCGGCCGAAGCCCCCCGAATCTGGGCCACCTGATGCTATGATGAATCTAGATTTTTAGACATGTCCCCTGCCGTCTGGACCCGATGCGCCCAACGCTTTTGCGCGGCACCGCATAACGACACCGAATGAACGTTCTCGAAGATGACATGTCCGCCACCAGAGCGCTGGTGATTGACAGCAACCCGAATTCCCGCACCATTCTGATGGGGCAGCTCAAGGACTTCGGGGTTGGGTCGGTCAGCCAGGCCTCGCGCCTGGCTGATGCGCGTGTCACTCTGGAAAATCAGTTTTTCGACATCGTCTTGTGTGAGCAATATTTCAACCACGAGAAGATGACCGGCCAGGAACTGCTGGACGATCTGCGCCGCAACCAGTTGCTGCCCTTTGCCACGGTGTTCATCATGGTGACCGGCGAAGCCACCTATACCCGGGTGGCAGAAGCCGCAGAGTCTGCGCTCGACGGCTACCTGCTCAAGCCGCACAAGGCCAACCAACTCGCCGAGCGCCTGCGGCAGGCGCGCATGCGCAAGACTTCGCTGCAGGAAATTTTCGCCGCCATCGAGTGGGAAGAGTTCGAGCGCGCCGCCAACCTGTGTCTGGAGCGTTACGAGACCAAAGGCCTGTTTTGGTTGTATGCGGCCCGGGTGGGCGCCGAACTGATGATGCGGATCGGCAAGTACGAGCAGGCCCAAAAGTTGTATGAAGACATCGTGGCGGCCAAGACACTGCCCTGGGCCAAACTTGGCGTGGCCCGCGCCATGATGGAGTCGAGCCAGATCAACCATGCCGTCAGTGCGCTCGATACCCTGATCAGCGAGGACCCCTCGTTCGCCGACGCCTACGACGTGATGGGCCGAGCCCAGTTTGAACTAGGCAATCTGGACCAGGCGCTGGCCACCTACAAGATGGCGTGCGAGCTAACGCCCAACTCAGTGAGCCGGTTGCAAAGCTTGGCGTCCATGTCTTTTTACACTGGCGACATGAAAGAGGCCGAGAAGCTGCTGGGCCGCGTGGCTCTGATCGGCCTGGACTCGAAGATGTTCGACCCGCAAACCCTGGTGCTTCTGGCCTTCGCCCGACTCGAGAGCAAAGACCGCAAAGGACTGGACCGCTGCCGCGTCGACCTGCGGCGGTTAATGGAACGCAACCCGGACAGCCTGCGGCTCATGCGTAACGACCAGGTGATCGAAATTTTGATAGGCCTGCTCGCCGGGCAGACTGCCAAGGCATCCGAACGGGTGCGGCAACTCAACGAGACCGCCAAGCAGCCAGACTTTGATTTCGAGGCCTGCTCAAACCTCATCACCCTGTGCGCACAGATGGCGCGGAGCATTCCGGGACAATCTGCCAGCCGTGATATGGTTGAGCGGCTGGCTCTTCGCTTTTGCACCACCCGTCCAATGACCGAGATGCTCGTGGGGGCCGGTCTGGCCCACAAGCCCTTTGCCGAGTTGATCCGCGATGCCGGTAACCAGATCAACAGGATTGCACAGGATGCGGTGTCGCTGGGCATGCGCGGCGACCCAGCGTCTGCCGTCAAACAGCTCATGATTGAGGGCAACAGCACGTTCAACGGCAAGCTGATAGAGACGGCCTACCAGGTGCTGCAACGCTACCAGGACAAGGTGCCAGATGCGCCTCAGATCCTCGACACCGTAGAAGCATTGCGCACCAAGTACGCCACCCGGCCTGGGCAACACCGGAAAGTCGAGCAGCGGCGCCAGGCGGGCAGCCTGCAGTTACGCTGAGGCGGCCTCAAGCGCTGACGCCGGCAGGCCTGTCCGAGCCAGGGCACATCACAAAGCTTCAGAGGGCGACCAGTTGGCGCACGGCATCCTGTTCCATGTCGCCACCGCGGCCACGCGCCAGCACCGAGCCGCGCTCCATCACCACATAGTCATCTGCCAGCGCCTGTGCGAAGTCGTAGTACTGCTCCACCAGCACAATCGCCATATCACCCCGGTCGGCCAGCATCCGGATCACGCGGCCAATGTCCTTGATGATGCTGGGTTGGATTCCTTCGGTAGGCTCATCAAGGACGAGCAGCTTCGGACCTGCCGCCAGCGCACGGGCAATCGCCAACTGTTGCTGCTGGCCGCCAGACAGGTCACCGCCCCGGCGCTGGCGCATCTGCTTGAGCACAGGGAACAGTTCAAACAACTCTGCCGGAATCAGTGTGCCAGCCGGCTTGCTGGCGAGGCCCATACGCAAATTGTCTTCCACCGTCAGGCGAGAAAATATTTCGCGCCCCTGCGGCACGTACCCAATGCCAGCTCGAGCCCGTTCATAAGGCGTGGCGCGCTCGATAGCACGGCCATCAAACTCGATGCTGCCAGTTTTGATCTGCACTAGCCCCATCAGGCTTTTGAGCAGTGTGGTCTTACCGACCCCATTGCGGCCCAGAATCACGCTGACCTTGCCGCGCGTGGCCTGCAAGCTGACGTCACGCAGGATGTGCGAGCCGCCGTAGTACTGGTTGATGTTGGAGACCGTGAGCATGATTGCGCTAGCGCCCCAGATAAACCTCAATCACCCGCTCTTCGGCTTGCACCTGCGCCAAGGTACCCTGCGCCAACACCGAACCGTCGCACAGCACGGTCACGATGTCCGAGATGGTGTTGATAAAGCTCATGTCGTGCTCAACCACCAGCAAGGAGTGCTTGCCCTTGAGCGACAGGAACAACTCCGCCGTGCGCTCGGTTTCCTCGTCAGTCATGCCGGCTACCGGCTCGTCAAGCAGCAAGAGTTTGGGGTCTTGCATCAGCAGCATCCCAATTTCCAACCACTGCTTTTGGCCGTGGCTCAGCGTGCCAGCCAGCCGCGCCACATCGGCACTCAAATGGATGGTGAGCAGCACATCGGCCAGGCGGTCACGCTGCGCAGAGTCAAGCCGGAAAAACATCGAGGCCCGTACACCCTTGTGAGTTTTCAGGGCCAACTCCAGGTTCTCGAACACAGTGAGCTGCTCAAACACCGTGGGCTTCTGAAACTTGCGTCCAATGCCAAGCTGCGCAATTTGCGGCTCGGTGTAGCGCAGCAGATCAATGGTGCTGCCAAAGAACACCGTACCCGAATCCGGTCGGGTCTTGCCAGTGATGATGTCCATCATCGTGGTCTTGCCTGCGCCGTTCGGCCCGATGATGCAGCGCAACTCGCCGGGCGCAATGTCCAAGGACAGTTGGTTAATGGCCTTAAAGCCATCAAAACTGACCGTCACGTTTTCAAGGTAAAGGATTCGGCCGTGCGTGACGTCCACCTCACCCGGACTATTCAATCGCGAAAAGCCGGCTGCGCGTCCACCCGACTCGGTTTGACCGGTGTGCGCGGCCAAGGCGGCCTGCCGGGCTTGCACCCGCTGTGCGCCTTGATCCATCAAATCCGGCGTCATGGCTTGCGACCCTGCCACAGTCGGGCCAGCCCGACCACACCATTTGGCAGGAACAGGGTGACGCCAATAAAGAGCGCCCCAAGCACATACAGCCAAAACTCGGGGTAGGCCACGGTGAGCCAGCTCTTGGCACCGTTGACGATAAAGGCGCCCACGATGGGTCCAATCAAGCTGGCACGGCCGCCGACCGCCGCCCAGATGGCCATCTCGATCGAGTTGGCCGGGCTCATTTCGCTCGGGTTGATGATGCCAACCTGTGGCACATACAGAGCGCCCGCCACACCGCACATCATGGCGGA